>JBBQKF010000045.1:0-24456 GCA_038326615.1 Saccharofermentanales bacterium
TTTATCAGCTCTTAACTTCTTTTATCAGCTCTTAACTTCTTTTATCAGCTCTTAACTTCTTTTATCAGCTCTTAACTTCTTTTATCAGTTCTTAACTTCTTTTATCAGCTTTTATCTTCTGTAAACAAGCATTGCTGCACCGATAATACCCGCATCGTTACCAAGGGCTGCTTTTTCTATTCTTGGCATAAGAGTTCTGTTTCCGCCGTATGCATATTTTTTTACATACTCACGAACAGGTCCAAAAAGGTATTCACCTTCATTACAGACGCCACCTCCAACTAGAAGAATCTCAGGTCTGAAAATATTAACCATGTCAATAATGCCCTCAGACAAATATTTGATGTAATTATCAACGACGCTTTTTGCGACTTTATCACCTTTACGTGATGCATCAAAAGCTGTACGGCCACTAATTTTTTCTATGTCATTATTAATCATTTCCCACATTATGGTGTCTTTAGTGTACTCTAAGGCTTCTCTGGTCTCGCGTATCAATGCAGTAGCTGATGAGTAACTTTCCCAGCAGCCATTTCTTCCGCATGTACACGGAACACCATCAACAACAAGCATTGTGTGCCCAAGTTCAGCTCCTGCACTATAATCGCCTTCATAAATTTTACCATCGATTATTATTCCACCACCAACACCAGTACCAAGAGTAATCATGATTACATTTTTGAATCCTCTTGCAGCACCTGTATCCGCAGTTTCGCCAAGAGCTGCACAGTTTGCGTCATTGCTTATATAGACTGGTAAATCAATATACTTTCGAAGTTCATCTCTCATAGGAACATTCTCAAAATTAATATTGTTTGTATAAACAATTACTCCATTTTTTGAATCAACTGTTCCAGGCGACCCTATGCCAATACCTTTAATCTCAGGAATAGTAAGGTTTGCCTTCTCACATGCCTTTAAAGCGACCTTTGACATATCAGCAATAATTTCTTGATATGATCTATGCGCTAAAGTTGGAATGCTTTCCTTAGCAATCAATTCACCTAATTCATTAACAATACCCGCAGCAATATTTGTTCCACCTAAATCAATGCCTAATGAATACATATAAATTTCCTCCTATTAATGCCCTATTGCTTTTTACTAGTGCGTTTTAACATCTTGAAAACAACGAAGTATTGTGGAAAATAGGTCGTCATTATATATAATATTTAGTTGTTAAAAGGTACTAGGAGTGAAAAGACAATACAACAAATTACGCCTTCCCTTTTTTATAAAAAACAAAGATTCGTATTAATAAATTAACTCAAATGGCTTTTATTTCCTCGATAATTAGTTTAATTGCATCATCTGGAGAAAGCTCTAACGAGTCTTTACCTTTGCGTTCTTTTAGTTCTACTAAACCGTCCTTAGCTTTGCGTCCAACGGTAATTCTGAAAGGAATACCGATTAGCTCACTATCCTTAAACTTGACTCCTGGTCTTTCGTCGCGATCATCAATCAATACCTCAACTCCAGAATTAACAAGTTTAGCATAAATTTCTTCGGCCATCTTCATTTGCGTTTCATCAGAAATCATAACCGGAACAACAACCGCGTGATAAGGAGCAACAGATAATGGCCAAATTATACCATTATCATCATAGTTCTGTTCGATAATAGCTGCCATTGTTCTATTAACCCCAATACCATAACAGCCCATGAGCATTGGATTTTCTTTGCCTTCTTCATCAAGAAAATTACAATTAAGGGCTTTCGTATACTTTGTTCCAAGCTTAAAAATATGTCCAACTTCGATCCCACGGCATACATCAACCTTCAGTCCACATTTAGGACAAGGATCCCCCTTTACTATTGTGCGAATATCAGAAACCGTTGTACCATTAAAATCTCTACCATATGAAACATTTTTAAAGTGATAATCAGTTTCATTTGCTCCTACAACCATATTTTTCATTAAAGATACTTCATTATCAACAATAAGAGTAACATTAGCTTTAAGTCCTAATGGTCCTGCAAAACCAACAGCTGCGCCTGTAACCGCTACAACATCCGTTGCACTTGCTAATCCAAGTTCCTTGCATCCTAAAAGATTTGTTAATTTAGTTTCATTAATCTCTCTATCTCCACGAACTATAGCTATAACAAGTTTTTCATCCGCAAGATATATAATTGACTTAGCAAACATATCGGGAGCAAGTCCCAAAAATCCCATTAATTCTTCGATTGTTTTTGAATTAGGAGTATGTACTTTTTCTAAAGGCATTTCGATACTTTCATCGATTCCATCTTTAGAAACGCATACTGCTTTTTCATCATTTGCAGCATAACCACAAGCAGTACAAAAAGCAACGGTTGCTTCGCCAACATTAGATTTAACCATATACTCCTGAGAACCTGAACCACCCATTGCACCAGAGTCGGCATCAACTACAATATAGTCAAGATTACAGCGATCAAAAACAGCACAATACGCCTTTGCCATAATCTGATACGAAATGTCAAGGCCTGCCTCATCTCGATCAAAACTGTATGCATCCTTCATGACAAACTCACGGCTTCTCATTACACCAAATCTTGGGCGCTTCTCATCTCTGTATTTATGTTGAATCTGATATAAGGTTAAAGGTAATCCACGATAAGAATGTATTTCATTTCTTACCGTTTCAGTAAATGGCTCTTCGTGAGTTGGTCCAAGACAAAAATCCCTTTGATTGCGATCCTTTAGCCGGAACATCTCAGGTCCGAAAACTTCCCATCTTCCTGATTCCTGATATATTTCAGCTGGAAGAACAGCAGGCATAATTAATTCCTGTGCCCCAGCTCTATCCATCTCCTGACGGACTATGTTCTCAACTTTTCTAAAAGTTCTGTATCCTAATGGCAAGAATGAATATATTCCTGAAGCTATTTTACGCATTATTCCAGCACGGAGCATTAACTGATGACTAACAATCTCAGCTTCAGCAGGAATTTCACGTTGTGTTGGCATGAACATTTTTGATACGCGCATGTAAATGTCCCTCTCTTTGATTTATATGTTAGAACAAATTTTTTCTGTCTCTATAGCGATAGCAAGTTCTTCGTTTGTAGGTACAATCATAATCTTGTTTCTTGAATTATCTGTTGAAATGATGCTTTCCTTGCCACGAATTTTGTTTTTGTCAAAATCAAGCTCAAGACCCATGAATTCAAGGCCTTCAACTGCACCTTTACGCACACGTGCAGTATTTTCACCAATGCCAGCTGTAAAAACAACAGCATCTACGCCGCCCATAGCAGCTGCATATGAACCTATATATTTGCGGCACTGATATTCAAACATTTGCAATGCAAGTTCAGCACGATAATTTCCGTTCTGAGATGCTGCTTCAAGATCTCTGAAATCTGAACTTACGCCAGAAACGCCTGCAACACCGCTCTTTTTGTTCATAAGATTGTCAACACCTCTTGCATCAAGTCCTTCTTTTTCCATAAGAAATGTTACTATAGCAGGATCAATGTCGCCACAACGTGTACCCATGCAAATTCCTGCAAGTGGAGTAAGACCCATAGATGTATCAACGCATTTACCACAATCAACTGCTGCGATAGAAGAACCATTCCCTAAGTGACAGGTAATGATTTTCAAGCTTTCGAATGGCTTTCCAAGAATTTCTGCAGCTCTTCTGGCTACAAAACCGTGTGATGTTCCGTGGAATCCATACCGACGAACTCCGTGATCTTCGTAAATCTCATAAGGAAGTGCATAGATATATGCCTTTGATGGCATTGTCTGATGGAAAGCTGTGTCAAATACCGCAACCTGAGGAACTCCTGGCATAGCATCTTCACATGCTTCAATTCCAGTCATGTTAGGTGGATTGTGTAATGGTGCAAGTGAAAAACAAGAGCGTATTGCAGCTTTTACTTCTGGAGTAATTAAAGCTGAAGTAGAAAATTTCTCACCCCCATGAACAACTCTATGTCCGATAGCATCAATTTCTGTCATTGATTCGATAACCCCGTGATCTTTGCTAATAAGGACTTCAAGAACGAGGTTTATCGCCTGTTTATGATTAGGCATGATACCAGGAATTGTAACAGCTTCTTCTCCTAATCTTGTGTTTTTTATAAATGCATGATCAAGGCCAATTCTTTCGGCTCCACCTTTTGCAAGAACATCCCCTGTTGTTGTGTTTAAAAGCTGGTACTTGAGAGATGAACTGCCTGCGTTAATAACTAATACTTTCATTTTATTCCCTTTCAATTATCTTTTATACTCTTGAACTATTCTATTTTAAATTACTTTAATTTCCTATTATCGTTAATATAGGCAGTTAACCTTATCGCTAATATAGTCAGTTAACATTATCAGTAATATATTCAGTTAACCTTATCGCTAATATAGTCAGTTAACCTTATCGCTAATATAGTCAGTTAACATTATCAGTAATATATTCAGTTAACATTATCAGTAATATATTCAATAATATATTCCGAAATGTATTTAAAAATATTTTTAGAAATGTTTATTAATATCTCCGGAAATGTATTCTGAACTTTACTCTGTTTCCTTTTTATAAAAAATCAGACATCTTAGCTCATTGCCTGTACTGCTGTTATTGCAACAACGCCAACGATATCTTCTGCAGTACATCCACGGGAAAGATCGTTTACAGGTCTTGCTATTCCCTGAGTTATTGGTCCATAAGCCTCTGCTTTTGCAAGTCTTTGAACAAGTTTGTATCCGATATTTCCTGCACTTAAATCAGGGAAAACTAAAGTATTTGCTGTTCCGGCAACAGTGCTTGCAGGAGCTTTTGATTTACCAACACTAGGAACTATTGCTGCATCAAGTTGTAATTCACCATCAAGCTTAAGGTGAGGTGCTTTTTCTTTTGCAAGTCTAGTTGCTTCAATAACCTTATCTACAAGAGGATCTTTTGCACTTCCATAAGAAGAGAAAGAAAGCATAGCAACTTTTGCTTCTTTTCCAACTAATTGTTCGAATGATTTAGCAGATGAAATTGCAATTTCTGAAAGTTCATCAGCACTTGGATTCATTACAAGTCCACTGTCAGCAAACAAGAATGTTCCATTATCGCCGTATTCGCAATCAGGGACTATCATCATGAAGAAAGCCGAAACAAGCTTTGTTCCTGGAGCTGTCTTAAGAATCTGAAGTGATGGGCGAAGAGTGTCTGCTGTGCTGTGAATTGCGCCTGAGACCATACCATCAGCATGACCCTTTTTAACCATCATTACGCCAAAATAATTTCCATCAAGCATAGATTCGCGAGCTTTTTCAATTGTTATCCCTTTAGCTTTACGCATTTCAAAAAAAGTATTAACGTAATCTTCGTAATTTTCATCTTTAGAAGGGTCAATGATTTTTGCTGCGGTAATATCAAGTCCTTGTGCAACAACTAATACTTTTTCCCTCTCACCAATTAAAACAACATTGGCAATGCCTTTCTCAAGTACAGTTGCAGCAGCTTCAACCACGCGGCGGTCGGATGCTTCAGGTAAAACTATTGTTTTCTTGTTTGCAACAGCTTTTTCAATGATTGTGTCGATAAATCCCATTTCTTTTCCTCTTTCTTCTTTTAAATTCTTATTTTTCCCAACGTCGGGTTTCTTGAATAAAATACATATTATTTGATTATAAAAGTTTTTAGGTCACACATGAATTGCCAATAGTATTATACTCTATTCATGGCATTTCGCAACGCCTTTTTTAAACTATTTAGCATTATTTTGCGCGATTTTTGTGCGATTTTTGCACGATTTGGTGTTTTGATAGTATTTGTATATCTTTGTGTTTTATAATATGGATATAAATCGGTTTCAATCCATTATGACAACCCTATAATACAAAATTAATAATATTATTATTTGTGATAAGTTCATTCAATAAATCAAATCAACAAACAGAAAAAGAGGTATATATAATTTCTAGTTTGGTTTGTTATCAAAATACCGCCTTCATCATTAAAACTGCGTCCTGGGAGAAAGCAAGTATTTTCTCATCAACCAGTTTTCTGAAAGGTAAAGCAAATATCTGGCTTTCTTTGTTTGTTGCAGTATTCCACTTAAGTCTTGAAATGCACAAATTGTATAATTCTTGATCTGTTTTTATCCGGGCAATTCGCGCCATTTTTGCATAACTGGCTATTGATTCGTTTTCGGTTTTGGGACTTGCAGAAATTATCTGATAAGTTTCGTAATAATTGTTGGTATTGAAGAGCAATTGTTTTAGATATGAATAAGCACTTTCGTCAATTTGCGATACCTCTGCGAGATGTAAAACTATATCCATCTGGTCAGAAAAATTAAACTCTGGTTCTTTTGAAAGGTATGGTATATAGGCTTTAGCCTTGACGTCATACCCGGCATTATATAATGGTGCTGGCTTTGCCAATTTTGCAATTTTTATAACTGAAAGGCAGTTATTGTAAATTTCTTCCCATCTTTTGTCCACCACAATAAGAAGTTTCATTGCAAATAAATCAATGTCAGCTAGATTAACGACACCGATATAAGTAATGCTTTTAGGATCAATTGTTATTTGTGCAGATGGCTTAGGTACTGGAGTTGCCCAATAATCTGGAATCGATTGCGGGTTTGCTACAGCAACTGTTATTTCTGAAGGCAAAATAAGATTTTCTTTACACAAGGGATAAATCAAAGCAGCAATTGATTTTGCATCCTCAAGGTTTTTTGAACTTCCAAAAGACTGATATGATTCAATCAAAACCCTACAATACGAAAGCTGATCTGAAATTTTTATTTCAAGTTCACCTTTAGGTTTTTGCAAAGTACTCATTAGAATTCGCTTAACAAACAATCCGTTACCTGCACTGAAATTTAATTTTAGATTTTCATTCAATTCATTAAATTCGCTTTTATCTTTTTGTTCTGCATAAAAGCCAAGAAGATTTATTTGGTCTTTTAAATAGCAATAATCAGACTTTTTCGAAGGAGGATTCCCTGTTTTGCCAGCTATTTGGTATGATTCCATAGAGATTCCATCTTGAATCAGAATTCTATCAAAAGTATTTCTTAAATCTATTGCAAATTTTCGGGCTTCATAAGTCATCCCATTTTTTTTCGAACCTAGAAATTGTATTTTAAAATCAACAGGTTTGCCCCTAGTAAAAAGAAAAATAATACCAGCAATTACAGCTAAAATAAGAATAACCAATATTACTAATTTAATAGTTGTTGATGTTCTAACAGCTTTTTTTTCATTGCTATATGAATATTTGTTACTCATTGATTTTTCCAAAGATCATCCATTTTTTTTCTTATTAAATCCTTTCTTTTTTGTGTTTCAAATTGATTTATTTCTATGGTTATAACATCATCTTCTGAAGCTCCAGGGAAAAGTAACGCAGGCGCATTAACAATACGTTTCTTTCAATTTCGATTATTGCTATGTCCTTTTCAAATCTGTCAATAATTACTTTCATAACAAAAACTCCTTAATAAAAACAATTTTTAACTTTATAAATATGTATAATTAATGATAAATTAGCCCGCCGAAATCTGGATTGTTTTGTCAGAAATATTATAACACGATTATTAATATTTAATTAGTGGAACTTAATTCATAATAGATATCTAGTTTTTATTAGTTTCTATTTATTCTTTAAAAGCACAAGTTGTTTACCAAATCCATCAATTTCTTTATTATAATGACTTGTCGAAAACACAAAAATCAACAATCCACAAAAAGCACACCCAGCACTTATCCAGAACATCTGATAAATACCAAACAAATCGATAAATATGCCACCAAAAAAACTGCCAAGAATGCTGCCTACGCCATAATAGCATGAGGTTGCGATCGAAAGGTATGTTGAGTTAAGTCCTTTAGGGGCAATGATTTTAATATAATAAACCGAAGCAGGTAGAAAAAGGCCAAAAGAAACCGCCTGCATAGCCTGAACTAATATCAAACCGGTAACTGAAGGAACGATGATATGCAAAATTATACGAACAACAAAAAATACCATTGATATAATAATTAAAGCAGTATCTTTGTATTTCAACAGTAGCCGGCGAGATAGGAAAAGTACGGGCACTTCACTTAAAGCCATAACAAAAAGTGCTATCCCGAAGTCCGCATTTGTTCCACCCTTTTGATTAAGAAGGAGAGGAAAAAATGTTGCTACAGCTCGCATTCCTGTAAAAACGAGCGTTGAAGAAATAAGAAAATATATGAATCTGCCAGATTCTTTTATTTCAAACTTCGACTTTTCTATTTTTGTAGTATTACTGCACTCCCGGGTTATGACACCTTCATTTTTGCCGTTAAAAAAACAAAATCCTACTGAAATCAGAATCAAAAAGAAATGTGTAATAAACATCATGTTATAACCGAACTTGTCCAGCATAAACCCGAAAACGGCTGCTGTAAGAGCATATCCAAGAGATCCCATGCCCCTTGTAAGCCCATAATCTAGCCAGGGTTTACGATTGGCAATATCAACTGTCCAGCTATCAATTATTGTAGGCATAGAATTTTCTGTAAAAGAAATGAAAAGACAAATCAAAACTATGATATATATCGACTTGTAAAAAACAGGTATAAGAAGAGCTACTAATCCTGAGAGAATAAGACACATAATAAGGACATTACGGATGGTCTTTCGTCTGTCACAATAGTTCCCCCAAAATGGCTGCCCAACAATGCTTGCCACAGATATTGCAGACATTGCCATTCCGATTTGAATTTCGTTATAACCTTTCGACTTTAGATAAAGCACAAGGAACGCAAAAAATGTGCAATAACCAGACCAAAAAAACCATTGAAGGCCGCCAAAACCGATATTCTCTTTATTTATAATTTTATTCAAATATGACTCCTTATTTGTTTAATATTATTTGGGATAAGGTTTTAGTTCCTTTTTATATCAATCTATTGTATCATAATTAATATTATATTTATAGAAAGCGCGGTAAGTTTATGATTACCATCGGAATTATATCAGAATATAATCCGTTCCATTACGGACATTTATATCAAATTAAGAAAGCGCGTGAAATATTCGGCGAAGACTGCGCAGTTATTGCGATAATGAGCGGCAATTTTGTCCAGCGTGGCGAAGCTGCGTTGCTGGACAAATGGTCGCGCGCACGGGCAGCTCTTCTTTGCGGCGTGAACCTCGTGATAGAGCTGCCGGTCGTGTACGCGACGGGCAGCGCCGAACGCTTTGCTGACGGCGGCGTTGCCCTTGCCGCTGCCACCGGACTTTGCGATTATCTCGTTTTCGGCTCCGAATCCGGAGAACTTAAATCTCTAAACTCGCTTGCCGAAATACTTGCATTTGAACCACAACCTTATAAAGAAAGCCTTAAAAACTATCTTTCTCAGGGATTGTCTTTTCCTGTTTCCCGACAAAAAGCCCTAATAGATTTTGCGCCACATTTAATGGCTGATGAATTGCTAGGGACTTCAAACAATATATTAGCAATCGAGTACCTTAAGTCCATGAAGAGACGAAATATAATAAGCATGAAACCTTTCACTATAAAAAGAGAAGGTCAGCAATATAACGAAACAAATCCGGTGGATAAAGATGCTGAAAAATCACATTTTTGGAGTGCAAGTGCAATAAGAGCAGTTGTTGCAAATTCTACCTCTTCATCAAAAATAACTCTTAGTGAATCACCATCGTCTGAGTTAGCAAAACAATCAGATAATTTCAAATTTTCTTCAACCGCTTCGGTAATAAATACTCTAATCAATGCCATGCCCAAAGAGTCACTTGCGATTTTAATTAAAAAACTTATGGACAAAGAATGTATCACAACAAAAGAATCTTTCTCAGACAATATTTACGCTTTTCTTCGCGCAGTGCCCAGTCAATCGCTTGAAGAAATCCCTGGGATGAATGAAGGTTTAGCAAATAGACTTAAAGAATATGTCCGAAACAATACAGATAACGAAAACCCTCTTGCAGCACTTATTCAAAATGGTACCTCTAAGCGTCACCCCTCAACCAGAATCCAAAGAGCATTATTTAATATGATTTTAGGAATTCAGAACAAAGATCTTGCTTTATTTGATTCCAAAGGAGGTCCATTATATCTGAGAATACTTGGATTTGACAAAAAAGGCCGCTATTTACTTAAAATGATGAAAGCACAAGCAACACTTCCTATCTTAATGAAAGGATCGGATTTCCTTGAATATTCCAAAATTGAAGAAAACAATGCATTAAACAGAATGGCAAAGCTTGATTGTATCGCTACTGATTTATGGATGTTTCACATAAATAAGAAGAGTGGATGTGATTTTACAACTCCACCCGTTTCATTTCTCCGAGCACCCAAGCGGTAAGTTCACTAAGCGCTGGATGAATTACCATGGAAAGTTTAATTGGGTTGATATTACCTTTAGGCACACAAAACTTTTGTGTCTCACCTGGTTGTCCCGAAAGTGAATCGCCTTTCTCAATAATACAACTTCCTCCAACGTTCATAAGATAAACATATGATTGTATAAGAATAGCAGCATGAGGGCCAACGATATGTGCACCTAATATTTTCTGATTCCTGTCTACTATTAACTTAACAAATCCATCATCGGAATCGCCCTCTTCATAACCAAGGGCAAATCCTTTTGCTATTGAGGAATAGTGTTTGATCCCGACAAAAATAGTTCCTTCAATCGCTAATGCCTGCTTTTCGGTAAGCCCAACATGAGCAACCTGTGGCCATGTATATATAGCCCACGGAACACTGGAATAATCAGCCTTTTTAGGTATGTCGTTTGCATGAAATATATTGTGAACACAAATATCCGCCTCATAATTTGCTTTATGACGGAACTGATATTTACCATTAATATCTCCCAACGCATAAATCCCTTTTTGGGAAGTTTGTATAAATTCGTCAGTAACAATCCAACCCTTTTTATCGAGTAAGATTTGAGTTTTTACTAGATTTAATTCATTTGTATTTGGAATTATTCCTGTTGCCACAAATATTTCGTCACAACTTACTTCCACTCTTTCGCCACTCACTTCATTTTCAAGAGTAAGCGATTTTATTGTGCCATTTCGTATTACTTTTTTAACATTAGTTCCTGTATGAACATCTATACCAACTGCAACGAATTGTCTCTTTACAAATTCACTGATTTCCTCTTCCTCAAGAGGCAAAATATTCTGTTTTTTCTCAATCAATGTCACCTTAACTCCCATAGAAGAAAATATGTGGGCAAATTCTGCTCCTATTGCGCCAGCACCAAGTATTGCCATGCTCTTCATAAGTTTTTCGGGGAATTTTTCATTAAAAAATGACTCTGACGTAATATATCCAGCTTCTTCAAGACCTTCAATAGGAGGTACAAAAGTCTTAGCCCCTGGACATACAACAATAGTTTCGCCTGTTATTTCTTCAGAATAATTGCCATAATTATCTTTAACTTTTAATGTTTTTTCGCCAGTAAATTCTGCAACACCTTTGTAAACAGTTACACCAGGATAGGTTGCAGTTTCTATCTCGAGACTTTTGCTGATATCAATTTGTTGCCACATACGCTTTGATATTTTTTCCCAATCAATGCTTATAGAATTATTACCATTTCCATTGATATTTATATGGTTATTTATATTGCTACTATTGTTGATGTCATCATTGCTATTTTCAAATTCACTTTTACTGTTAGTATTTTCTTTATCATCAGAAAATAATAGAGTACCCGTTTTTCTATCATTATCAAAAATATCTTTTGATTTATTGTTATTAGCTTCAACATTAAAACAGTCTATACCGATTTTCGAGGCATGCAAGAAAGACCTAATTGCGTCAGCTGGTGCTACTAAAACTTTCGAAGGAATACACCCCCTTGTAAGGCATGTTCCTCCGAATTTTGAATGCTCGATTATAGCGCAACTCTTATTATTCATAACTGCACCTTCAACAATGCTTAATCCAATTCCGGCTCCAATAACAATAACATCAAACTTTTTCATATAAAACTCCTTTTTAAGCAAAAACCATTTTTGATAAGAAATTCATTTCTTTAAAGAAATTTTCTAAAATATCTTTATAACTATACATTATTTTCAATCCCCGATAGGTTATTTAAATTACAATTATCTCTAATTTATGATAGGACCTGCGACGAAATGTATTCTTTTTGAATATTATTTAGAGATTAATAATAATACAATAGATTGATTGAGAAACCCTACTTTTGTTATGAAAACCTTTCAAATCTTTCCTTTGTCGCTTTGCAAATCGGACAAACATCCGGTGGCAAATCTCTTGCACACAGATATCCACAAACCTTGCAACGCCAAACAGGATATTTACTACCTGGAAATATTTCATTTGACTCTAGCATTTTTTCTGATTTCCTATCATCAGAATTTTGTTCATTTTTTAGATTCGCTTCACTAATTTTGCTTCTTGTATCACTTACATTTTTTGTATTTTTCGTGTCGTTATTGCTATTGTTATTGTTATTGTTATCGTTATTTTTATCCATCTTTTCATTATCCTCGACACCCCTGCGCTCTGGAATAGAATGAGGTTCCTTTTTACCATCAAAAACATCCTTTGAAACGTATAGGCTACAATAACACATGCCGAATTCTGTAACATCAGCATCACGATAATCACAAGGGCAAATAATATCAAGATCTTTGGCCTTATCCCCTGCTGATAATCTACAAGGGCAACTTCTGTATCCATATCTTTTCACATTTATAAGCAAGCTGTTCATCAGAAAATCGACAAAATCTTTATCTGGATTTATTAAGTATCCAGATCCAGATGCGTCCTTAACTATTTCGTTAAAAATAGCCTCTTTTTCTTCGTGAGTAGGTATATATCTATTACTATTACTATTACTATTATTATTATTATTGCTATTACTATTACTATTACTATTATTATTACTATTCTTACTATTATTACTATTATTACTATTGTTACTATTGTTACTATTGTTCATTTCCATAAAATTTAAAATGATTAGCAATTTGCCAAATCACTTACTCCTTTCCCACTTGCGATTAATCAGGAAAACAAGTCTTTTAGTTTATCAGGATCATATCCAATAATGCAATTTTCTTTATTTATTACAACAGTCGGATATGCTGTTCTGTTAGTGAACTTTCTTAGTTCTTCAAATGCAAGATTTTCAGCATCTTCATCTAGCATATCCATATCTACATATGAATATTTCACTCCGAGTTGCTTAAGTAAATTTTTTGTCTTTTGACACCAGCCACAAGTACTCAAAGTAAATAGCAGGATATCTCCTTTATCAATTCCATCAACTTGTTTTACATAATTTAGTTTCATAAATAATACTCCATTTAAATTTTTTGTTTCCTAATATTTATAGATTTGCCAACACTACCTAATTTATAAAATCAAAAATGATAAATTTCTTTCTTAAATCCTTTAAATAATCCTGATGCGACTAAAATTATTATACCACAAATTGTTAAAACTAGTATATTTGTAACGTAGTCTCCAAAATTACTGCTTTGCTTAATATAAATCCCTAGTAGTGCCCATGCTATTACACTTGAGTAGTAGATATCTCTATTTTTCATGATATAAATTATCCCAAGAATTATCCCAATTACAACCATTGCAGATGTCCAGATATCCTGTGAAATCCCAAACCAATCCCATTTTATATCAACCAAAACAGCTGTAACATTTGCTATTGTTGCTATGCTAATCCAACCAAGATAAATGCTGATAGGCATTTTTATGAAAAATGAAGAAACGCTTATTTTCTTTTCTTTTCCAATCTCAAGATTCTTATATATTAATAAAAGAAATATTAAAAGTCCAAGCATAACTACTAAACTTAAAGTTAATTGTCGATAATGCCATGCAAAAATCCAGGCAATATTGAATATACAAGAAATTGCAAAATTCCATTTCATTTTCGAGATATCTGACGCATCTTGATTTTTGCCAAAAGCATTTCTCAACTGTACGATTACCGATATTAGTAAAATAAGATATATTACTCCCCAAATAGCAAATGTTAGTCCTGTAGGTACAAATAAATTAGGGTATAAATCAGATAGTTCGCCTGTGTTGTAACCATTAATCGGCAAAATATTTGCAAGTGCATTTACTGTAATCATTGCCAGAAGCATAATAAAATTAATAATTGCCATTATTCTGATTTTAGTCATATAAATTTCCTCCTAATAATTTTTAATAAATTAGTTTTTGTTACCTTGATTTTTTAGTTGTTATGAATAATTCAATTTTGATTAAATTTGATGAATAAAAAAGGTGTAGCTTACGCTACACCTTTAACAGTCTTTAAATATTTTGCAAACTAACCTTTTAGAGTTGTAAACATAAAGTATTTGTATCCAAGTGGTGAAGAATAAAATCCTTCTAACTTAGTGCTCTTGAGGAAAAGATCAACATAGTAGTAAATTGGTACTACAGGCATATCTGCCATAAGAAGATCTTCTGCTTTATGCATTGCGTCATAACGGATTGTTCTGTCATCAGTTGATTTTACTGTATCAACGAGCTTATCATATTCAGTGTTTGTCCATTTAGCATCATTGTTGCCGCCGCCTGTTTTCCACATGTCTATGAATGAAATAGGATCGTTGTAGTCTCCTAGCCAGCCATTACGTGCAACCTGATAGTCACCCTTTTGTCTTGTTGAAAGGAATACTGCCCATTCTTGTGAAGAAAGAGTACAATCAATACCAAGCTTAGTTTTCCACATATTCTGTAATGCTTCAGCTATTGCCTGATGTCCTGTTCCGGTGTTGTACATGTATTCGAATTTTGGGAAGCCTTTTCCGTCTGGATATCCAGCTTCTGTAAGTAATTTCTTTGCTTCTACAACATTCTTATCGTAGTCTGCTGCTGCAACTGAATAATAGTCTCCGCCTTCAGCACGGAATTCCTTAGTTGTGTCTTTGCCAAAAAGTCCAATAGGCACAAATGCAGATGCAGGAACTTGTCCAGCTTTACCGATTTTCTCTACGATGAAGTTACGGTCGATAACAAGTGACAATGCTTTTCTTACTTTAACATTATTGAAAGGAGCTTTTTGTGTTTGGAAGCAGATGTAATATGTTCCAAGCTGTCCAACTTTGTTAAATTCAGGTGTTGTCTTAAGGGTATCAATTTCATCATTTGGCATTGTATCTGCGAAAATTAAATCGCCATTCTTAAATGCTGCCAAAACAGCATTATCGTCATCCATAAGAACGAATTTGATTTTGTCTGGTCCAAGTTTAGCTACATCATAATAGTTCGTATTCTTGACATATACCATTTCAGAGTTATGAGTCCATGATGAGAGTTTGTAAGGTCCGTTGCCGATGTATGTTTCAGGTTTGGTTGCCCATCCTTCTTTACCATCAACTACGTCTTTTCTTAATGGGCTATAAGTTGGGAATGCAAGAAGCTCTTTGAAATATGGGCATGGTGCAGCAAGTTTGATTTCGATTGTCTTATCATCAATTGCTTTCATTCCAAGATCATCAAGAGTTCCCTTTTTATCATTCATATAAGGAGAAACTCCTGCAATAACATCAAACATATAGCCATATGGTGCTGCTGTTTTGACATCAACTGCTCTTTTCCATGCATAAATAAAATCGCCTGCCTTAACTACTTGACCGTCAGACCATTTGATATCATCACGCAATGTAATGGTGTAAGTAAGTTTGTCCTCAGAAATTTTAACTTCTTTAGCTTGTCCAAGTTGAGGAATACCATTTTTGTCTAATGTGTATATTCCTTCAAATGCATGGATAATTAAAGTAGCACCATCAACGGCTTCATTCTGTGCTGGGTCTATTGATTCTGGCTCTGGTCCAACATTTATAGCAATTGTAACTTCTGCTTTCATTGTTGGTGTTGCGGTAGGGGCTTTGTTACATCCAGCGAAAACCGAAACGGTTAAAATCATGGCAAGTAACACTATCCATCCTTTTTTTGACATTTTTTTCTCCTCCTTGAATTTTGTAATAATTTTTGTATTTATAAACAAAACATTCAACTTTGCCTGTTTTGTAAATACCACATTTGTTCATAATTATAACCGATTTTCTATAAAATGTTTAGTATATTTTCATTGAATGCAAATATTTGGTACTTTTCGCAAATAATGTAGTTGTTAACATGTGATTTTGTCCAAATTATGACATGCAACATAGTGATTTGGAGATACTTCCTTTAATTCAGGCTCCTCCAAAGTGCACTGAACAGTGGCATATCGGCACCTTGTTCTAAATCTGCACCCTGATGGTGGATTCAAAGGACTTGGAACATCACCTTCAAGGATTATTCTGCAGCACTCCTTTGACAGTTTAGGATCAGGAATTGGAATGGCGGATAAAAGTGATTTGGTGTACGGATGCAAAGGATTATCATAAAGTTCTGTAAAATCAGTAAGTTCAACGATTTTGCCAAGGTACATAACCGCGATTCTATTTGATATGTGTCTTACCACAGATAGGTCATGTGCAATAAATAAATAAGTAAGTCCAAGCGTCTCCTGCAGTTCTTCAAACATATTGATAATTTGTGCCTGTATTGATACATCTAGCGCTGAAATAGGCTCATCACACACAATAAATTCCGGATTTACAGCAAGAGCTCTTGCAATGCCAATTCTTTGTCTTTGACCTCCAGAAAACTCATGTGGGAAACGCGCTGCATGCTCACTATTGAGACCAACTTTCTGGAGTAAAGATACAATCATTTCACGACGCTGAGATGAATTATTCGCAAGCTTATGAATGTCAATAGGCTCACCAACAATATCTCCAACAGTCATTCTTGGATCAAGAGATGCATATGGATCTTGAAAAACAATTTGCATTTTACGACGATAGGGTAGAATGCTTCCATGTGTTATGTCGGTACCATCATAGATAATATTCCCTGCAGTAGGATCATATAATCTCAAAATTGATCTTCCTACTGTTGTTTTGCCACACCCGGATTCCCCAACAAGTCCAAAAGTTTCTCCCCTATTAATATGAAAAGATACACCATCAACAGCCTTTATATAATTAGTCTTAAGCAATCCATTTCTAACGGGAAAGTACTGTTTAAGATTTTTTACTTCCAATAATTTCTCAGACATTGCTTTGAACCCCCTTCTGTTGCTCAATTTCAAACTTTTCTTTGTCTATAAGCCAACAGGCACTTATATGAGTGTCTGAAATTTGACTGAATGCAGGCATCTGCTCAAGACATATTTTCATGCATTTACTACAACGTGGAGCAAAAGGGCATCCTGCTGGAGGGTTCAGAAGATCTACAGGAGTTCCTTCAACTGGAATAAGTTTTTCGTGTGTTCTTGCATTTATTTTAGGAATTGAATTAAGCAAACCAATTGTATACTGATGTTTCGGATTATAAAATATTTCATTTGTTGTTCCAGCCTCAACAATTCTACCAGCATACATTACTGCGATTTTTTCACAAACATCACTAACAACCCCAAGATCGTGAGTTATAAGAATAATCGACATATTTATTTTCTGTCTTATTTCAATCATTAGTTCTAAAATTTGTGCCTGAATAGTAACATCAAGCGCAGTCGTAGGTTCGTCTGCAATTAACAATAAAGGCTCGCAGGCGAGCGCCATTGCAATCATAACTCTTTGCCTCATACCGCCCGAAAATTCATGAGGATATTGTTTCAATCTTCTTTCGGGCTCATTAACTCCTACCAATTCCAGGAGTTCTATCGCGCGTTCCTGAATTTCTCTACTTGTTTTATTTGTATGAAGTCGTAATGCTTCACTTAGCTGATTACCAACTGTGTACACCGGGTTAAGAGAAGTCATCGGATCTTGAAAAATTATGCTAACTTCGTTTCCTCTTATTTTCTGTAATTCCTTTTCGGACATCTTTTCGATTTCGTGACCATTAAAATTGATTGACCCTCCGATTATTTTTCCTGGATTAGCGATAAGGCCCATAATTGAATAGGTAGAGACACTTTTCCCACTTCCGGATTCGCCAACAATTCCTAATACATCACCGTGCTTCATTTTAAAACTTATGTCATTTACTGCCTTAACTTCACCAGCTTGAGTAAAAAAAGAAATTTTTAAATTTTTAATATCTAATAAATATTCTGATTCCATTGATAATCCTCCTTACTTTTTCATCTTGGGATCGAATGCGTCACGTAGCCCATCACCAAACAAATTAAATGCAAGTATTACTATACTTATCATAATTGCAGGTGCAAGCAAACGATGCGGATAAGAAGAAATTCCTCCTATTGCTCCGGCTGCCAATGACCCAAGGCTTGGCATAGGGGCAGAAACTCCTAACCCAAGAAAACTGAGGAAAGATTCAGTAAATATCGAAGAAGGAATCTGTAGAGATGTTGTAACTATAATTGTTCCAATACAGTTTGGTATCAAATGTTTAAAAATAATTCTTGAATGTTTGGCGCCTAATGCTCTTGCAGCTGTAACATACTCTTGTTCTTTAATCATCAAAATCTGACCACGAACCATTCTTGCCATTCCTACCCAGTAAAGAAGGCTGAACGCAATAAATATACTAATTAGACCAGGTCCAACTGCATCAAGTGGTTTGAATAAATCATTTGTTGCAAATAATATTTTCAATGGTTCTTTGATGGTAACCATAAGAAGTATAATTACAAGAATGTCAGGAACTGTATAAATAATATCAACAACGCGCATCATTACCATGTCAGTTGTTCCGCCAGCATATCCTGAAATTGCTCCATAAATTGATCCAATAATTAATATGATTGCACTAGCAATTAGTCCTACAAGAAGAGATATTCTTGTGCCATACATAACTCTAATTGCTAAATCACGACCAAGATTGTCCGTTCCAAGCACATGAGGAAATACATTCTCTCCTGCTTCAATTCTAACCATTTCCTTATCTGAATATTTCATCATCCCAAGATCTTCGCTTCCACGAATTTGCTGTTCATATGAATATGGATAAAGGCCAGGAATTACAAATGCTATAATAAAAATCATAAAAATTACAATAAGCGATCCCATGGCAACAGGATTTTTACGGAATCTCCGCATTGCATCTTGCCAATATGTAACCCCTTGCCTCATTATAACAAGTTCTTCCTTTTCTGCTACAGTTGCAAGTTCAAATGCAGAGGGGTCAAGCTGAAAGCTTAAGGGATTTTTAATTGGTTCATTTTCTTTGCTCATATCAATCGCACCATCTTTCTTCACTTGAGTTGAATTCTTGGATCAACTATTTTATAAGTTATGTCAACAATGACATTCATTATAACAAGAAGTGATGCCAGGAAAATAGTAGTTCCCATAATCATTGGGTAATCGCGATTCGTTATTGAGCTTATAAATTCTCCACCAAGACCTGGTATAGTAAATATTCTTTCAACAACGAAACTACCGGTAAGGATATACGCAAGAAGAGGTCCAACGAATGTGATAATTGGAAGTATTGCATTCCGTAGTCCGTGTTTAAACAATATCATAAAACTCGATACGCCTTTTGCTTTTGCTGTTCTCATGTAGTCTTGTCCAAGAACGTCAAGCATACTTGATCGCATAAGGCGAGAAATATATGACATTGGGTAAAACGAAAGAGTGAATGATGGTAATATATAATGAAGAGGAGTAGTTAACCCGTAAGTTGGCAATATTTTCAATTCTACTCCAAATATAATCATCAATGATGTTGCAACAACAAAACCGGGGACTGCTATTCCAACAGTTGATATGAATACAAGAACATGATCTAACCATTTACCTCTGTTAAGTGCTGCAATTGATCCCATTGGGATACCAAAAAGTAATGCAATCAAAACTGCAATTCCTCCAATCCTTGCAGAAACTGGAAATTTTTCTGCAATTACCACAGAAATTTCACGACCAACCTTTTTTAATGATACACCAAGATCCCCCTGAACAAGTTTTACCATATAATTCTTGTATTGAACTATTAAAGGTTTGTCAAGCCCGTATTTCTCATTCATAGCTTCTAAAACAGCCTTTGATGGCGCTTTTTCACTAAGAAAAGGACCTCCGGGAACAAGATACATGATGAAGAAGGTAATAGTTGCTATCAAAAATATTGTAAAGACAGCAGAAAGGATTCTCTTAATTAAATAATTACCCAAAAATTGTTCACTCCTATCGGTTACGGCATAGTTGCCTTTTTAAAAATAAAAACCAAATTAACCCGTTAGCACAAATTCTTTCACATTATACTACAAATAAATAATTTTTGAAACAATAATATGCATGAATAAAAATATTTTTATGCAAAAATTTTTATTTGATTTCTATAAAATAATTAACATGATGACAATATGAATGGTTATTATGCATAATTCGTTGTTTAGTCTTGCATATATTCTTATTTGTAATTATATCATTAATTCAATAAGTTTGTAAGTGTAATTCTACACATTAGAGTTTCAGATTAATTTCAGATTAATTTTGCAAGTGTTATATCAAAAAACACCATTAATGTATTTACACCTGCATTATCAGTAAATAGAAAGCTAATAAGACTTTTCAAAATCGTAGCATTTCCTTGCAAGAGCATTACAAATTCATCCGTTTCATTATCATACCAGTAATCATCAGGCGTTACTTGTCCACAAGAAACTATTCTCTCCACTTTGCAGCACTTTATCGAAATTATGGAGTCTATGATTTCATCATCAAAATGTCAGGAATGTTTTCGTAAATGTTCATTTTTCCCATGATTTATTTCTCACAGTCTTGATTATATTTTTACCATAATCATAAGATTTTATTTTATAATAATGTTTTGTTTAACTATAAAATTTCTTAAGTACTTTAGTATTATTTGTTTGCCAGATAATATTTTTAGCTTAAATCATTATTCAAATGTTCATACTATTTTTTCAATAATATTATTTACTATTTGGATGTTACAACGTGCTAGTCTTTCCACAACATAGCACATTCAATGGATTTTTGCCATTTGCTGTAAAGCTTTGTTCTCATATCATCTTCTATCTCTGGATAAAATATTTTATCGGTTTCACGCACATCTCTTAAGCTTTCTTTGTCTACCCAAAAGGAAGAGGCTAAACCTGCCATAAACGCTCCGCCTAAAGCTGTGCTTTCAATATTTTTCGGTCGATAAACTTGTATCCCAAGAATATCTGCCTGAAACTGCATTATTGTATTGCACGCACAAGCACCACCATCCGCATAAATTGACTTCAATGGCAAATCCAAATCAGATTTCATCGCTTCAATGATATCTTTTGACTGAAATGCAATGCTATCGAGTACTGCTCTTACAATATGTTGTTTTGAAGTTCCTCTGGTTATTCCAAACATAGTTCCACGAGTGTGCATATCCCAGTAAGGTGCCCCAAGTCCGGTAAACGCAGGAACGAAATAAACTCCTCCGCTATCTTTAACTTTGCCGGCTTCAGTGTCGCAGTCACTAGCCTTATTTATTAAGTTCATTTCATCCCTAAGCCATTGAATAGCAGACCCTGCATTAAAGACACTTCCTTCCATTGCATAGCAAATTTCGTCTTTGATTCTCCATGCAATTGTTGAAAGAAGGCCTGTTCTGGAAGTTTTCTTTTGCTTCCCTGTGTTGCACAACAAAAAACAGCCTGTGCCATATGTATTCTTAATTTCCCCTGGTTCAAAACATGTCTGACCAAATAAAGCTGCCTGTTGATCCCCCACCATAGCCATTATGGGAATTTGCCTTCCTTTAATTTCTGCCATACCAAATAAACCTGATGTATCAAGTACCTCCGGCAAAATTGATTTAGGAATATCAAACTCTTCAAGCAATCTATCGTCCCAGCAAAATTTGTTTATGTCATATATCATTGTCCTGCTTGCATTTGAATAATCAGTTGCATGAACCTTTCCGCCCGTTAGTTTCCACAAAAGCCATGAATCAGCTGTACCAAAGCATAATCTTCCACCCCTAGCTTTTTCTCTGGCTCCATCAACATTATCAAGAATCCACCTAATCTTTGTAGCAGAAAAATATGCATCAATTGTAAGTCCAGTAGTACTGTTTATATACGATTCAAGTCCTCGTGCTTTTAGTTTTTCACAATATCCAGCCGTTCTTCTGCATTGCCATACAATTGCAGGATATATCGGCTCACCTGTTGTTCGGTCCCATATAAATGTTGTTTCGCGTTGGTTTGTTATAGCAATTGCAACAATTTGTTTTGCATCTATATTATTAATAACCTGTTCAAGTGCACTTTTCTGACTAAACCAGATTTCCTCAGGGTCATGCTCTACCCAACCAGGATTAGGGTAATATTGCTTGAATTCAATTTGCTTTTTTGAAACAATCTGTCCTTTTTTATTAAACAGAATTGCCCTTGAGCTTGTTGTTCCCTGATCAAGTGTCAAAATATATTGCTCCATAAATTCATGTACGAATTATTTGCTAGATATTCATACGCCCCTTTCTAATTGGTTATTATAAAGATTGGTTATTATAAAGATTAGATAATATGCATTTCTTTAACAAAATGTAAATGCCTTAACCTAATCCATTATTGAGAATAAATTTGTTGTATATTTTTGAATAACGTTTGGTGAGTAATAAAAGTATCGGTTATCTTTTGTAGATTATTTATACCAATAAAAACTATGAATAATGCGCGTCAAGCCATTTAATAGCATCAGCAATTACTATATCTTTTTCTTTTTCGTTAAATATTTCGTGATACAATTCTGGATATACAATGCGCTTCTTATCAGTCGATGAAATAGAATTATAAAACCACTCTGATGACTTTTCGGTAACAATTAAATCATTGCCTCCATGTAATAAAAGGCAAGGCAGATTATATTCAGCAACATGCTTTGAAAGCCATTCCGGTCCTTTAATAAACATTTCGCCTGACATCTTTATTGTTGCTTTCTTAAGGTTTAATGGATCTTCGATATATGACTTAACAACTTCAGGATCACGCGATACAACTTTCCCTAAATCATTTCCAAGACGAATCATTGGGAAAGCATTATAAGGTAGAAAGCCAAGCATTTTGATTGTAGGCAGTGGCAGACTAATCGCTGGAAGGCCAGATAATACTTGCCCTTTAAGTTTGCCTGGATAATTCAATGCATAAATAGCACTAACAAATGCGCCCATACTGTGACCTAATAAAAAGATAGGAAGTGATGGGTAATCTACCCTTATCTTATCAACCAAACTATCTACATCATTTGAATAATCTAAAAATGTAGAAGCATAGCCTCTTTCACCTTTAGATTTACCATGACCACGCAAATCAAATCTTAATACACCATAACCCGCTGCGTTAAGAATACCAGTAATATACTCATAACGACCGCAGTGTTCACATACTCCGTGTACAATAACTATAATAGCTTTTAGTTCTTGGGGAATGTTTGTTGTATAATAAAGTTCGGTTCCATCTTTCATGGTTAGAAATGATTCGATTTTAGTTATCCCGTCTGTTTTCATAAAATAACCTCCATAAATTATTGAAGAATGTTTTATATTTACAATTATACACCTTAATTGCAAATGTTAGAATATTTGCCTGGTTATTTTTAAAAAATAATAGATTCCCTTAAGAAAGCATCAAAACCAATTTGTGAACTTAATTTATAAAAGCCACGCATCTCAGTAATGAGATACGCAGCTTTTAGTTTTAGTTTTAATTATTGATTCATATGATTTTTAACCTATTACAATAATTATTAATTAAATGACATAATTCTTTTTTTAATAACTATTGTTGTAACCAAACAAGAAATAGCTATCAGACATATTAATAAAACAAAAGGGGTGCTATCACTAGTAACTGGTGGTGTTTCTGAATCTAATGCGTTGATTGTTATTTCTCTTGTAATAGTAAAGTCTAAAACTGATGCAGTAATTGTTACAACTCCAGACTTCTTTGCTACTAATACACCATTTACTACGGTTGCAATAGTTTCATCAGATGAAGTCCATGTAATTGTTTTATCATCTGTAGTATCAATTTCTGCGAACAAAACAGATAATGTAATTGTTTGCCCTACATCTAATTTTGTTGGTGTTGTTGCAGGGAAACTGATGCCAGTTAATTCAATTTCAGTTACAGTTACTAAGCATGTAGCCGTTTTGCTATTGATAGTTGCTGTAATCGTTGATTCTCCAGCCTTTAATGCAGTTACTACTCCACCTAAAACGGTTGCGACTGTTGCATCACTTGTTGACCAAGTAGTAGCTCCAATGGTGTCCGTAGTATTTAATGGGTTTATTACAGTTGTTAAAGTTTCTGTAGCGCCCTTCAATATAGATGTTGTTGCCTTGTTAAGTGCAATTGAATTGAGTGGTATTTCTGTTACAGTTACTATACAAGTAGCTGTTTTGCTATTGATAGTTGCTGTAATTGTTGCTTCTCCAGCTTTTAGTGCAGTTACTACTCCACCTGCAACGGTTGCGACTGTTGCGTCACTTGTTGACCAAGTAGTAGCTCCAATGGTATCCGTAGTATTTAATGGG
>JBBQKF010000046.1:0-23872 GCA_038326615.1 Saccharofermentanales bacterium
GCAAACAAGCCCTATTTATCGCAGCGAATATTATGCAATTGTTTTTGTTCCGGCGCCTTAAAAAACATTTTGAAACACAGAAGGAAATAGTCAGGCTTTTGCTGAAAGGATTATATTTACTAAAATATGACAGTAAACTGATTTTTAGCAGTTCATAGGTAAAATTACAAGTGAATAGGGAAGTTGAATTAATGGGAGGGGAAAGGTGTATCAATTTCCAGAAAAACAAGAATTTTTTTGAAGTGAAAATGGGATAACTATCGTAATCGAAGGATAAAAATATTAAAATATGAGCTAGAAGCTAAAGTGTTGGTTTGCTTCCTCAATGATTTTCTCAATATCTTCATAACTATTCACCACCTTACAATATATTGCATTTATAGTTCAAACATATTTTTTTCAAACTTTATGACATAATCACTTGTGTTACAATAAGACATTATCACTTGTTACTCATACAATTTTAGCCAATTAATTTAAAAAGATTGTATATCAACGATAATTATGTTAAGATATACCAGTATTTGCCGTGCGCAATGTTAGTGGAACGTCCAAACCACATACTTTGGCATCGGACTTTAAAATTTGGAGGAAACAATAATGGACAAGGCAAGAAAGCAAGAAATCATGACCACCTATGCAATTCACGAAGGAGACACAGGATCTCCAGAAGTACAGGTTGCGCTTCTTACAGAGAGAATCAATCATCTTACTGAACATCTTAAGATTCATAAGAAAGATCATCACTCTCGTCGCGGACTCTTAACAATGGTTGGTAAGAGAAGAGGGTTACTTGATTACTTAACAAAAATTGACGTTGAAAGATACAGAGTTGTCATTGAGAGACTCAATATCAGAAAGTAAGTTTTTGTCCGAAGTGGTGAGCTGGCAACAGTTCACCATTTTTCAAGAAAGAATGCATGCAGAAGATTTGCATTTATTAAATAGCTGCACGTAAGTAGATGGTAGGTTGTATTACTGAATATTTGTCAGTGACAGAACCTACAAGCTACCGACCGTAAGCAGCAATACTATTATGGAGGTACTAATGAAAAGAGTATTTGAAACAACCTTTGCTGGTAGACCTTTAGTCATTGAGACAGGCAAACTAGCACAATTTGCAAACGGTTCAGTATTGATCCGTTATGGTGATACTACGATTTTATCGACAGTAACCGCATCAACTAAACCCCGCGACGGAGTAGATTTCTTTCCTTTGAGCGTTGACTATGAAGAGAAGATGTATTCAGTAGGCAAAATTCCTGGCGGATTTATCAAAAGGGAAGGCCGTCCATCCGAAAAGGCTATCCTAACATCACGTGTAATTGACCGTCCAGTCCGTCCGTTGTTTCCTAATGATTTGAGAAACGATGTTTCAGTAAATAACCTTGTTTTGGCTGTTGATCAGGATTGTTCACCAGAAATTACAGCTATGATAGGAACATCAATTGCAATTGCAATATCTGATGTACCTTGGAACGGTCCTATCGGTGGTGTTATTTTAGGACTTGTAGATGGTAAAGTCGTAATCAACCCTAATGCTGCTGAGCGCGAAGTAAGCCAGATGTATGTAACATTAGCTGGTACAGACCGCAAAATTGCTATGATTGAAGCAGGAGCAAATGAGGTAAAAGAAGACGTTATGCTTGATGCTATCATTCAGGGACATACAGCAATTAAAGAAATTGTAGAATTTATTAAATCTATTGTTGCCGAAATCGGCAAGCCAAAGTTCACATACGAATCATGCAGCATTCCTACAGAAATATTTGATGCAGTCAAAGCATTTGCATACGACAAAATGCGTATTGCTGTTCTTTCTGAAGACAAGAGCGTTCGCGATGGAGCTGTTGGAATACTTACTGAAGAAACAAAAGCACATCTTGCAACAATTGATGAAAGCTGGACGAAATTTGTTGGCGAATCTATTTATAAGCTTGAGAAAAAAGTTGTTCGTGAATATCTTTTCAAAGAACACAAGCGTGTTGACGGCAGAGCAATTGATGTAATTCGTCCACTTAGTGCTGAAGTTGGCGTTCTTCCACGTGTTCATGGTTCAGGTCTTTTCGCACGCGGACAGACACAAGTTCTTACAATTTGTACTCTAGGTTCATTATCTAAAGTACAGATGCTTGATGGTCTTGACGACGACGACGAGAAACGGTATATGCACCATTACAATTTCCCAGGTTACAGTGTTGGTGAAGCTAAGGCAAACCGTTCACCAGGACGTCGCGAAATCGGTCATGGAGCATTAGCAGAGCGTTCCCTCCTCCCTGTTTTGCCATCTGAAGCAGAATTTCCATATGCTATAAGACTTGTTTCTGAAATACTTATGTCGAATGGCTCTACTTCTCAAGGATCTGTCTGTGCAAGTACTCTTGCGCTTATGGATGCCGGAGTTCCAATCAAACGTCCAGTTGCTGGTATTTCTACCGGTCTCATAGTAAATGAAACAAATGAAGAGGATTTCCTTGTATTTATGGATATTCAAGGAATCGAAGATTTCTTCGGTGATATGGATTTTAAAGTTGCAGGAACAACTGAAGGTATCACATCTATTCAAATGGATCTTAAAGTTGACGGATTGTCATATGATATAATCAGTCAGGCTTTCGAAATGACACGAATAGGAAGACTCCAGATTATTAACGAAGTAATTCTTCCATGTATCGAAAAACCGCGTGAAGAACTTTCAGAATATGCTCCTAAAATTCTTCAGACAACAATTGCTATTGACAAAATTCGTGAAGTTATTGGTTCAGGCGGTAAAGTCATTAACAAAATTATAGCAGAAACCGGTACCGAAATTGATATTGATTCAGATACTGGTCGCGTATGTGTTGCAGCAAAAGATATTAATGCTGGAAGACGTGCAATTGCTATTATTGAAGGAATTGCAAATGATCCTGAAGTTGGAGCAATTTATGAAGGTAAAGTTACCCGCATGATGACATTCGGTGTGTTTGTAGAATTTCTTCCAGGTAAAGAAGGTCTTGTACATATTTCTAAGATGGCATGGGGCCGTGTTGATAAGGTTGAAGATGTTGTTAAAGAAGGCGATCTCGTAAAGGTTAAAGTTCTTGAACTTGATTCACAGGGAAGAATCAATCTTTCTATAAGAGATTGTATAGAAAAACCTGATGGATTTATTGAACAACCGCCAAGAGAAGCTTCACATTCAGGAGATCGTCCTTTTGGCGGTGGAGATCGCGGTGGTCGCCCTCAGAGCGGAGGCGATCGTGGTGGACGTCCACAACATGGCGGAGGCGGAGGAGACCGTGGTGGTCGCCCAAACAGTGGCGGTGGCGAACGTCGTGGCGGATTCAGAGATTAGACCTGAATTTTAGTATTCTATTAGAAATTAATGGCATAAGCAAAATTAGATAATAATCAAAAATTTCATTGTAAAAAGACATCTGCTTTAAACGGCAGATGTCTTTTTTAGAAACTCGCAATATAATTTCTGGGATACTTATTTTGTGATTTACCTTTACAGAAGCAATTGTGAACGGTAAAATATTAGCAGAAGGGGGGGGACTTATGGCCGGATTTATTGAAATTTATACTTGGAAAAGAAAAGAGCATTTTGACCTTTTTTCAAAGATGGATTATCCATTTTTCAACATATGCGCAGATCTGGATATTACAACTTTTTATAAATATATTAAAGAGAACAGCGAACCGTTTTTTAATTCGTTTTTATATGTTGCCTCAAAAGCTGCAAATCAGATTGAAGAATTCAGATATCGGATCAGAGAAGATGGAATTTATTTGCACGATATAGTTAATCCATCTTTTACGGTTATGAGCAATGATGATTTATTTAGTTTTTGTTATAGCGATTACAGCGATAATTATCTTGTATTTAAAGATAGAGTAAGACTAAGCATGGACAAGGTGAAGGAACAAGGAAATCTAAATGAAGAACCCCGCGACGATTATCTATACATAACAAGCCTGCCATGGATATCTTTTACTAGCGTATCACATCCTTATTCAATAAGTAAGACAGACAGTATTCCAAGAATATCCTGGGGGAAATTTAAAGACAATAGCGATGGAAGTAAGACAATTCCGTTGTCAGTTTGTCTTCATCATGGACTTGCCGATGGATTCCATGCTGCGAAATATTTTTCTTTAATGCAAAAATATCTTGATTCTCCAGAAATTAATTTGTAACAATAAAAACTTATAGAAAAACTTATAGAAAAACTTATAGAAAAACTTAGAGAAAAACTTAGAGAAAAACTTAGAGAAAAACTGTGAAAAAAACTGTGAGAAAAACTGTGAGAAACTGAGAAAAACTGTGAGAAACTGTGAGAAACTGTAAAAAAATGTAAAAAAATGTGAAAAAATGTGAAAAAATGTGAAAAAAATGTGAGAAAACTTAGAAAATCTGAAAATGTCTGAGAATGTCTGAGATGTTCTCGCAGAAAAGCTTAGAATAGCTGACAAAAAAATTAATTCTGATAAAAACAAATTATTGCTGAAAAAACTGAGGAGTTTGGGAGAATAATGAATTCGAAAATTAAAATTGTTCAAAACATTATAAAAACTAAGTTGGAGGTCAGAAAAGTTCTTTTCAATGGGTTATCTGAAGAAGATAAGAAAATTCATCTTGGAAGAAGATTCTTTATTTATGACAATATTTCTATTTACATAATTATATCAATCTGTGCAGGAAGTTATCTTGCGGGACTTCTTAATTTTGTAGGTATTCCTCCTGAAATTAACGGAATAATTTTGTCACTGCCTGTTCTTGCAGGTATTTTTCAGATTATCGGTGCAATAATTTCGCAAAATATTCATTCGCAGAAAAACTTTGTTGTCTTTGGAATAGCGGTTCACAGGATTTGCCTATCGATTATTTTTATATATCCGATTATATTTGGTACAACATTATTGTGTGCTTTTCTTATCGTAGGGACTTACATGGCAGGCTATTTTGTTGGCACGTCAGTTGGTCCTGCCGCAGCTAACTGGATAGTAACTTTAGTGTCGGCGGACAAACGAGGTGAGTATTTCAGCAAAAGAGAGCGATATAGCCTATTAGGAATTGCGGGTGCAACTTTGATTGTCAGTATTGTTCTCGATAAAACGAAAGTTATTAACCAGGTTGCTTTAGGATTTGCAATTGTTGGCGTAATTCTTCTTGCGGTTGCGATTTTCGATATAATTCATGTAGCAAAAATTTATGAACCTAAAGCTGTATTTATTAAGAAGAAATTCTCACTATTTTCATTGGTTGAACCTTTGTTAGACAAAAAATTTATGAAAGTAATCCTAGTTTTTATATTATGGCAAGCCTCTACACAAATTGCGATACCTTTTATGGGGCTATATTATATT
The DNA here is from genome assembly GCA_038326615.1 of Saccharofermentanales bacterium. Classification (GTDB taxonomy): domain Bacteria; phylum Bacillota; class Clostridia; order Saccharofermentanales; family UBA5734; genus JBBQKF01. Next base: position 5,353 of record JBBQKF010000046.1, read on the forward strand.
GATTCAATTAAAATGAATTATACGGTAATTGGAGTTGTTGCAATATTTGTAACTCTCGAAAAGGCTTTGATTGTTGGGTTATGGGGCAAATTTGCTGACAAAACTTCATGGGATAATGTGCTTAAAATAGCAGTTATGATTTATGCGTTAAGTCAGGCAATTCAAATTTTTCTTTCCACTACTAATTTCATTTGGCTATTTCCAATTGCAGCTATTGTTGGGAATGTTGCATGGAGTGTACTTGGAATTGCTTTTTTTAATATTCAATTTCAATTTGCGCATCCAGCGAAAAGTACAATGTATATTGGCGTTTGTGGCGCAATAAGCGGGCTTCTAGGCTTCGGATTTGCTCTCGTTGGCTCAAAGATACTAACTGTTGTTAATGCCGCAGGATTACCGTTCAACGGTTATCAAGCGCTTATTATGCTTTCGGCTGCTTTAGGATTTATTTTGAGTTTGTTTATGCACAGAAATGTCCGAAGCGAAAAATAGTTTTGAACTTGAGTACAATCAATTTTAGCCAAGAGGATAAATTATTTTTTGCAAGAGTGTAAATTAGTTTTAGCAAAAGGGTAGATCAAATTAAAACTGAAGAAAAAATTAGCTTTGGCTGGAGTGCTTGCTTGAGGTTAACTAAGCATATTATTGATATAATATGGCATTAGTTAATAATACTTATATAAATAGAGCAAGGTGAGATATCAAATTTGAAAAGTGTCAAAATTTGGGAATATACAAAATTCGTATTTTATATTGCATAAACATTTCTTATAATGTATAATTTCTCCTTGTCAATGGATATCGGGGTGTAGCTCAGTTTTGGCTAGAGTGCTTGCTTGGGGTGCAAGAGGTCGCAAGTTCGAGTCTTGTCACTCCGACCATTGTGGAATCCTTACAGTGCAAGCGTTTGCGAACATCGTAGGGATTCCTTTTTTGAAAAATTAAAGAAAATTTGCTGAAAGAATTAAGATAATCTATATTCAAGCCGAAGTAAATGCTATGAATCAAGCTGAAGTAAAGGCTATGATCAAAGTTACTTTGGCTTTCATACCCTCGATGTTGCAATAGCTTTTGTAGATTTGAAGAATTGTTTAGATAATAATAATATATATAGCACTTTGTAAATTTAGCTGGAATAAATAAAAAAGATTGCCGGATTTTATTCTGACAATCTTTATGGCAGGGGAGACGCGATTCGAACACGCAACCAGTGGTTTTGGAGACCACTGCTCTACCATTGAGCCACTCCCCTTTGCACTGTTAGAAGTATAAAGGAACGTTTGCCTGATGTCAATATCAATGTTGCCATTTTGTCGAAAGATTTAAAAATAATTGTTACAGGTCAGAGGAAATCATACCCCAAGTTTGTAACAAATGAGCATTTTGAGTCTTTTTCATGAAGAAAAATTTGGGCATGCCAAGAAAAAAATAAGTTAAAAATGGCTATCGTGCTAACTTTGTAAAGGTTGAAAACCTCCGTAGAATCATATTAAAATTACACAATTACAAATCGGACGTTGAAAAATTAATGGAAGCCACTTTCCGTGATAGTATTTGTAAGAAACAATTTAGTCCTACTAAGTAAACGCTATAGTCTTAAAATTAAATTCTGCGATACCTTTTATCAAATGGTAATATCGTGGTATAATTAATGACTACGAATTAAAAATTGGGGGACACACTTATGAAATTGGCAATTATAGGAATAGGTAATATGGGACAGGCTTTGGTAGAAGGCTTTTTAAAAAAAGAAGCAAGCTTGCCAGGCGAAATATATTTATATGATTACGAAACAAAAAAAGCTTCTGATTTTGCATCAAAAACAGGCTGTAACGTATGTAGCGTAGCTAGTGAAGCTGTAAAAGATGCTGATGTGGTTTTGCTTGCAGTCAAACCACAAGTTATGAAAGTTGTAATTGATGGAATTAAGGGGGTTATTAGAAAAGACGTGCTTGTTTTATCAATTGCTGCTGGGATTTCGATAAACACACTTAAATCGTCTTTTGAATCTGACGATATTTCTATAGTAAGAATTATGCCGAATACGCCTGCCCTTGTTGGAGAAGGTGCAAGTGCACTTTGTTTCTACAATCTATCTGACAAACAACAGGAATATTGTATGAAACTTTTTGAAACTTGTGGAATTGCCGTACGGGTCGAAGAGAAAGTAATGGATGCTGTTACCGGGCTTTCCGGAAGTGGTCCTGCTTATGCAATGATATTTATAGAAGCAATGGCTGACGCAGGTGTCAAAATGGGATTAACCAGGGATGTTGCAATAAAACTTGCTGCTATGACTTTGAAAGGCGCAGCTACGATGGTCCTCGAAACAGGAAAGCATCCAGCAGAATTGAAAGATCAGGTTTGTTCTCCTGGGGGCACAACCATTGCTGCTGTTCATGCACTCGAAAAGGGCGGATTTCGCGGAGCAGTGATGGATGCAGTTTGCGCTTCAGCACAGAAATCGAAAGAACTTGCAGCGGAGAACAAATAACTAGTACAACGCACTAGGGTCATAACATACTAATCAAGTCAATGTCGAATAAAACTTGGTCAATGTGAAAAGGTAAAAGTATTATTTTGATATCTGGACCAAGAATTTAGAAAAGAAAGAGTCAAAAGAAAGGATCAAAATAGAGAATCAAAAGAAAGAATCAAAAGAAAGAATCAAAAGAAAGAATCAAAAGAAAGAATCAAAAGAAAGAATCAAAAGAAAGAATCAAAGATAAGAGTATAAGAACTGAAATTAGAAATTAACAAATAGTATGAGCAGAGAAAATAAGAAATTAATATTAGTAGAGATTATTATGAAATATAAGTATAAAAAATTAACAAGACTATTGCGTTTACTCAGTATAACCAGATATTCTTGATTATATAAAGCAAGAATGCACTGTAACTAAACAAATTGATATTGTAGAAATAGTGATTTCTTAATTATTTCAATAGAATAATGGATTTATAATACTTACTGTGTAAACGTGATTATTATTAAAATTAATATTTAAAATCAATATTTAACCTCATGTAGCAAGAATTCTCCCTCCTCTATTCAACCTTACTCGCGAATGCGAGAAGAATAGGTGGGAGATGATTGCTACTTGTACCTTGACAATTATTATACAACTAAGCTTGACGAATTGCGATACTAATGGTATACGAGTTTATTGCGCTGTACGCAATATTTCTTTGAAAAAGGTAGCGGGGTATGAAACCTATTGAATAGCAATACCAATATTGCAGGATATCGAAGAGAAGATAGCAAAATCCATAGCGAAACCAAACAAAATATTAAGCATCTGTAAACATTCAAAAATCGGTCGAATAATGAATGATTTCCAATTGGAATATTGCGTTATTTTTGGTATAATTATAGCAGTTAATAAAGCCTGTGATACCTTATATTATTGCATATACTACAATTTCCAAACAATTTGTATATTGATAATTATCAGACGAAAATAATTATAGGAAATGCCCAATCCTTACCATTATTCTCACATCTTCATCAATGCATTCTGCCAAATATCTTTTCCCCAGTCAATACACCAAATTCATTAATTTGCGTTATACACATATTATTTTAACGGGAGAACTGCTTATAAACATCGCTTACATGTATCGCATATATCCCAATAGTGAACAATCAAAACTTATTGCCAGGACCTTCGGTTGTGTCAGGAAGGTGTATAACCTTTTGCTGGAGAACAGTATTAAACTATACGAACAATCTAAACTTGGAACAGGAGTATTCGAAAGTCAAAAGCCGAAAACTCCGGCTAGTTTCAAAGTTGATCACGAGTATCTGAAGGAAGTTGACAGCCTTGCGCTTGCCAACGCTCAGCTTAATGTCAAGAGAGCATTCAAGAACTTCCATAATAATCCTTCAATAGGATGTAATTAGTAGAAATCAAATTATTAATTAACAGACTAAAAGAATGTAATGAAAAGAGTGAACGAATGAATAATAATGTTGAAGTAAAATATTTGGTTCGGGTGTCAAAAGTTAACCGGACAGCTGTATGTTAAAAAAGTTGATGTAATCGCCAAATATTGGCCATTACAAGCAATCTGGCATTTGAAATCTTCTTAAGTCATAGTCGAGCAAAATCTGACTAATCACAATAAATAAAAATCATGCTTTTGACACCCGAACCATATTTTTAGTTTTATAATATTTTGAAGTAAAATATTTTTAGTTTTATAATATTTTGAAGTTGATATATAAAAAAGATATCAATTTATACGCTGGAAGTGATTTAATAAACATATAGCCACAATAAAATTATTAGGATATAATTAGCAGAAATCAAATTATTAATTAACAGACTAAAAGAAAGTAATGAAAAGAGTGAACGAATGAATATTAACCCCGATAAAAAAAATGTTACAGTAAGAATTAAAAGTGAACAATCAGAATACGGTGAAAGACCGATGAAGATTGAACAGACTGCGGATGGGTTTTTGTGCAAATCTGGGAACGACTGGAATCTGACTTATAAAGAAGCCAAGGAAAGTGGGCTTGACGATACGTATACAACGGTTTTTTTCAAGGCTGATGGAACCGTTTCCATGGACAGACTAGGGTTTAATCAGATGTACATGGAGTTTGTTGAAGGTAAACGCCATATTACAAGAATGGAAACTCCATATGGCATTTTAGATATCGGAGTTCTTACAAACAAAGTACGTGTCAGGTTGAATGAAAATGGCGGGATGATGTCTTTGTCCTATGCAATTAATCTTAACAATGATTATCCTGTCGAAACAAAAATGACGATGAGAATAACCGCAAAATAATATTTATTTCATAAAAATTTATAAAATATATACTAAAAGGTGGCAAGTGTGTAGAATTTATTGTATTTTGCGCGGATAAATTGATTTGCATATTGACAAATTGGGCTTTTTGTTACATAATATTGAACGCGTCTTAGGAGGTTCAAATGCGAGTAGAGATAAGAACAATTATACGAAACATTGGTTCTTCGATAGAAATTAAGACCAAAATCAGCCCAGAGGAAATTGAGCTTTCTTATCAGGATATTGAATTCACGCAGGATGTTGAATTTGAAGGATCGGTGACGAGTGCGGATAAGGACTTAATGATTCTCAAAGGGATTGCAGGTACGGTTATAAAGTCGCAGTGTGCGCGGTGCCTTAAAGATGTGGAGACACGAATTGTAGCAGATATTAATGCGACATTCAAATCACATTATCAACGCGATACAGACCTAACCAGAGAAGCTGATCCAGAAGAAGAATATACTTATGAAGGATATTCTATTGAGCTAGATAAGGTTTTAAAAGACAGTCTGATTTTGGCTCTCCCATCGAAATTTATTTGCAGTGAAGACTGCAAAGGGTTTTGCGAATGGTGCGGCAACAATCTGAATGAAAAAGACTGCAAATGCAAAGATGAACATGCAAGTGGGAATTCTTTGTTTGAAAAATTGAGAAATTTGCTATAGAGGTATGGAAATTTAACCGCTATAGACATCATGGAGGTATTAGCAATGGCAAATCCAAAACGTAAATGGTCCCACGCAAGGACAGGTCTGAGAAGAGCAAACTGGAAACTTACAGTTCCAGGATTAGTTGATTGCCCGCAATGTCATACACTTAAGATGGCACACAAAGTCTGCAAGACTTGTGGTTATTATGCTGGCAAAGAAGTCGTCAAAATGCAGGAGACAAAGTAATCTGCATTTTTACGAATATTCGCTTTAAGACATGAAGCAGTGGGCGGAAAGCTAATTTGATGTTTTTCACTCGCTGTTTTTCTTGTTCTTATAAGAAACAATATGAGGATGTAAATGACTAGGATCAAAAACAGAATTTGTGCGGTCGCACCCGATAGTATCGCACTTGAACTCGGTATAGAGGCAGGGGATTGTTTAATTTGCGTTAACCAGACTCCTGTAATTGACGTTTTTGATTATCGCATGAGAACTACTGTAAATGATGTTTTGCTCGAAATAGAGAAGCAATCCGGAGAAATCGTCGAATATGAAATCGAGAAAGATGAGTACGACGATATTGGAATGGAATTTGATGATGTTTTGATGGATGACGGCAAAGGGTGTAGCAATAAATGTGTTTTTTGCTTTATTGATCAGCTTCCGAAAGATATGCGCGAATCCCTTTATTTCAAAGATGATGACTTAAGACTTTCTTTCCTTACGGGAAATTACGTTACATTGACAAATCAAAGTGATAAAGAGCTTGATAGACTTATATCTTACAAGCTTTCTCCTATGAATATTTCTGTGCATACAACAAACCCCTCATTGCGAATCGAAATGATGCGAAATAAAAATGCAGGAAATATTTTTAATCAATTAAAGAAAATTGCTGTTGCAGGCATTATGATTAATTGCCAAATTGTTCTTTGCCCTGGCATAAATGATGGGGATGCGTTTGAACAAACTTTGTCGGATCTTTTTGCATTAGGAAACCAGATTCAAAGTATCGCAGCGGTACCTGTTGGCCTTACGAAATTTCGTGCCCAAAATGGCACTGCACATCTTAAGCCTTTTGGACAGTCAAGTGCAAAAAAAATTATTGAAACAATTACTAATTATCAGCAAAAAATGCTTTCACAAAGGGGCGAACGAATAGTATTTGCCTCAGACGAGCTTTATATAAAAGCAGGAATGCCTGTTCCTGATGCTTCATCCTATGATGATTTTCCGCAGCTCGAAAATGGAGTAGGCATGGTTTCTTTGTTTTTAAAAGAAATGCAAGATGAAATTTCATCAAGAATCGATAAGTCTGGGGAATTTGATCTTATTGTCAAAAATTTAAAAAATGAAAATAATTTAGAAAATGAAATGCTAGATGAAAATTCCATTGGTCATGATAATCATGAAACAGGTAATGGTAATGGTACTGGTAAAAATATTGAGGCAAAAACAGGGAAAAAGAAAATAATAATAATAACAGGAGTTGACGCTCAGCCTTTTATTGAGAAATTTACCTCTCAACTTGGTGCTTTATACAACAGCGAGTTTGTTGTTAAAGCGATAAGAAATGAATTTTTCGGAGAAAGCGTTACTGTTGCAGGGCTGCTTACAGGGTCTGACATAATTAGAGAACTTTCTTCTACGGATTATATCGGAATTTATGATATGATAATTATACCATCTTGCATGCTTCGTGCAGGCGAAAAGGTTTTTCTGGATGATGTTACTGTGTCAGATGTAAAAAAGGCATTAAGGATTCATGTAGAAGTTGCTTCACCTGATGCAGAAGGACTGTTCAATAGGCTTGACGATATTTTTAAAATTAAAAAACCTAAAGACGACAGGAATAGAAAACGGCTAAATTGAAATGAAATTAGTTTGATAATACTAAATTAAAAAATATCTAGCATCAAAATTGGGAAATTTATATTAGCATATGAGAAAATTAGAGAAATGATGAAAAAAGCAAAAGCAAAAGTAAAAGTAAAATTAGAAAGTTAAAGTAAAATTAAAAAGTAAAAGCAAAAGTAAAAGTAATAAACAATAAACCATAAATAAACCTAAGAAACAACAAAAACAGTACTGCGCTTAGCATTGAATATACGGAGGAAATAAACATGGCACTGCCATTGGTTGCGGTTGTTGGACGACCGAATGTAGGAAAATCAACATTTTTTAATTACCTGGCTGGAACGAGAGTTTCGATTGTAGATGATACCCCTGGCGTTACAAGAGATCGTATCTATTCGCACGGAACATGGCGTGACCGCAAATTCTCGATTGTTGACACAGGCGGTATTGAACCTGATTCACAGGATTTTATTTTTAGGTCAATGCGCGATCAGGCTCAAATTGCAATCGACACTGCTGATGTAATTGTTTTTATGGTGGATGTAAAAACAGGACTAACTGCTATGGACATAGATGTTGCTGGTATTTTAAGAAAATCGAAAAAACCAATTATTGTCGTAGTAAACAAAGTTGATCAGGTTGGTGAAACGCCAGCTGATGTATACGAATTTTATAACCTTGGATTAGGTGAAATTTATCCGGTATCTTCAGTTCATGGTCTTGGAATGGGAGATTTGCTTGATGCAATTTTTGAACATTTTCCTAAAGAAGATGAAAATGAAGAAGACAGCGATGTCGTTTCAGTTGCTTTTATAGGAAAGCCCAATGCTGGCAAATCATCAATCGTCAACAAAATGCTTGGATATGAGCGCACTATTGTTTCGGATATTCCAGGAACAACACGTGATGCGATTGATACATACCTCGAGAATTCATTTGGTAAATATAATATAATTGACACAGCAGGTCTTCGTAAGAAAAGTCGAATTGACAGTGGGATTGAAAAATATTCTATGATAAGAGCTCTTGCTGCCATTGAACGCGCCGATGTCTGCGTCATTATGATTGATGCCGTTGATGGAGTTACAGAACAGGATACGAAAGTTGCCGGATACGCTCACAACGAAGGAAAAGCGTGTATTTTTGCAATTAATAAGTGGGATTTGATAGAAAAAGAAACAGGAACTTTAGAAGAATACGAAAAAACAGTTAAAGAGGGCTTTGGGTTTATGATGTATGCTCCGATTGTCTTCGTTTCTGCTAAGACAGGGCAACGTGTGGATAAATTATTTCAAATGATTAATCACGTATTTCAGCAAGCGCAGATCAGGCTTACAACAGGCGTCTTGAACGATCTGATTGCTGAAGCTGTTGCGATGGTTCCAACCCCACAGGATAAAGGTAAACATTTGAAGATATTCTATGCAACGCAAGTTGGAGTAAAGCCGCCGCAGTTTGTTCTTTTTATAAACAACAAAGAACTCATGCATTTTTCATACGAAAGATACCTCGAAAACCAGCTTCGTAAGAATTTTGGATTTGTAGGAACGCCGATTCGTTTGATTTTAAGACCTAAAGAAGAAAAGCAGGTCAAACGAGGATTTGGTCCAAAATTCAAGCGAAAACGAGATCCAGTTGAGGATCCAGTCGAATAAGCTTTTAAAAGATTGAAAACCAGACCAGGTAAAAAGATTTGAAATAGCAATTTAAGACTTAATACAGAATTGCAGATAGATAAACAATAGATAGACTATAGATTTATTGATGTAAAGATAACTGGTTTCTGTAATGATATTTTTTGCTAATTCTAGCATAAGACAAATTTGAGAGGAATATGAAAATGACTAAAATGAACAAACTAAGAAATGTCGCAATTATCGCCCACGTTGACCATGGTAAAACCACACTTGTTGATGCAATGCTTAAGGAAAGTGGACTTTTCAGAGAAAATGAGCATATTGAAGTCCGTGTTATGGATTCAAATGACCTTGAGAAAGAGCGTGGAATTACGATTCTTGCAAAAAATACAGCAATTATGTATGGTTCGACCAAGATAAATATCGTTGATACACCAGGACATGCGGACTTCGGAGGAGAGGTTGAGCGTGTTCTTAAAATGGTTGATGGTGTTTTACTTGTTGTTGATGCATACGACGGACCGATGCCCCAGACGAGATTTGTTCTTCGTAAGGCACTAGAACTTAAACTTATTCCGATGGTTGTAATAAACAAAATTGACCGTCCTGATGCACGGCCTATGGAAGTTGTAGATATGGTTTTAGAACTTTTCATTGAACTTGGGGCAGACGATACACAGCTTGATTTCCCTATAATCTACGCTTCTGCAAGAGAAGGATATTCATGCCGCGAGTTAAAGGATCTTGAAACGAGCGAAAGTCGTAATTTCAAGCCACTTCTTGATGCTATTGTTGAAACAATGCCAAGTCCCGAAGGTGACCTTGATAAGCCTTTGCAAATGCTTGTATCAAACATCGATTCAGACCCTTATATCGGAAGAATTGCCGTTGGAAGAATAGTTAGAGGATCAATTAAACAGGGGATGCCAATTGCGATTTGTAGTTTTGATGATGGAACAATCATTAATTCAAGAGTCGTAAAGCTAATGACGTATCAAGGGCTTCATCGTATTGAGACACAAGGAGCTGATATGGGTGAAATCGTATGTGTTGCTGGTATTCCTGGAATTAATATTGGGGATACTATTTGCAGCCAGGATTGCCCTGAAGCGCTTGAATTTGTAAATATTGATGAGCCTACAATTGCAATGACTTTCAGTGTTAATAACAGTCCATTTGCTGGGAAAGAAGGCAAGTTTGTAACTTCAAGACATCTTCGTGACCGTTTATTTAAAGAAATGGAAACTAATGTAAGTATGAGACTTGAAGAAACTGAATCCCCAGATTCGTACCTTGTTAAGGGGCGCGGAGAGCTTCATCTTTCAATTCTTATTGAGACAATGCGTAGACAGGGATATGAATTTCAGGTATCAAAACCTAGGGTTATTATAAAAGAAATTGATGGCGAAAAGAGTGAGCCAATTGAGCTTTTACTTGTTGATGTGCCTGAAGATTACGTTGGTGTTGTTATAGAAAAGCTCGGATCAAGGAAGGCTGAATTTGTTAATATGCTTCCTCCCGAAAAAGGATATACAAGAATGGAATTTAAAATTCCTACACGTGGACTTATTGGCTATCGTTCAGAATTCTTGTCTGATACAAAAGGAAATGGTATAATAAATAGTATTATCAGCGGATTTGAACCTTGGAAGGGCGAAATAGAGACTCGTTCTCATGGAGTTTTAGTTGCATGGGAAGATGGAGACGCTGTTGGATATGGCCTTTACAACGCTCAAGAGCGCGGTAATCTGTTTATCGGAGCAGGAACACCTGTTTATCAGGGAATGGTAGTCGGTGCAAACCCTAGAAACGAAGATATTGTTGTTAATGTCTGTAAGAAAAAGCAGGTTACCAACATGCGTGCATCAGGAACAGATGAAGCACTACGCTTAACACCTCCAATTCTTATGAGCCTTGAACAGTGTTTGGAATTTATCGCTGATGACGAACTAGTTGAAGTAACACCATTAAACATCCGCTTGCGCAAGAGAGTTTTGAACAACGATATACGCGCTAAGCAAAAGAGTAAGAAAGTTTAAAATTCGAGGTTAAATGACATGATGTCAAAATCAACAACGAAAGTATTAACATGGCTGGTTTCATTCCTTATTTTTGTATCCACCATCGGAATTGGATTTACGTTGGGGTTTAAGTATGTTTTGTCTCAAAACCAGAGATTTTCTAGTTTTAGCACAAAAACCCAAAAAATCACCGTTGACACACCTGGCGCAGTCATGATTGTTATTAAACAAGGTTCCGACACAAGCGATATAGCGAAGGTGCTTGCTGACAAAAATGTTATTGCCAATAAACTTGCTTTTAATTTCATGTCAAAAATCAACGGATTTGATGGTCAATATAAGGCAGGAACTCATTTCGTCAAAAAAGACATGAGCTATGACGAAATAATGTATATGCTTTCACTTAAACCACAGACAGTCAAGGTGACTTTTCAGGAAGGCCTTACATATAAAGAGGTTAAAGAAAAACTTGTGAAAGCAGGAGTTCTTTTTGATGAAACTATTCTCGACAACATGGTTAACAATCCGGCTCTTTTTCTGGAATATAATTTTGTAACACAGATACCTAAAACAGAAGGTCGTGAATGGCTTTTGCAGGGGTATCTTTTCCCTGACACATATGAATTTGATATGAATACAAATGAAGAATCAATTATCAGAACTTTTCTCGATAATACTAAAAGGCGGCTTATTCCTGAAATATATGCCCGTGCAAAAACAATGAAACTCACTATGGATCAAGTGATTACATTAGCATCAGTTGTTGAAATGGAAAGCGGTAGGCTTGAACAACTGGACCTTATAGCCGGTGTATTCCATAATCGTCTTAATGCTAAAAATAATTCAACAGGGAATCGGCTTGAGTCAGATGCCACGATAAACTACATAAAGAAAGAACTTGGGCTTAAAACTTCGATAATTGTTTCTAGCACTGATCAAAGTCTTGATAATCAATACAACACATATAAATATAAGGGGATACCCATTGGTCCGATTTGTTCTCCAGGTATGGATGCAATAAGAGCGACTTTGTGGCCATCAAAAGAGAAGAACTTTTATTTTGTATCAAGAAATGATGGAACAGGCATGAGCGAATTTGCAACTACACAACAACAACATTTTAATAACGTAATAAAATATCTTGGCAAGAGGACTTAATCTTCATATGAATGCAAAAAGAGTTGAATTACTTTCTCCTGCAGGAGATTTTGAAAAACTTAAAATGGCAATACTTTATGGTGCCGACGCCGTATATATGGCGGGCAAGCAATTTGGGCTAAGAGCATTTTCTTCAAATTTCACCGAACCTGAATTGAAAGAAGCAATTGTTTATGCTCATGAGTGTAACGTTAAAGCATATGTCACGATGAATATCATGGCGCATCCTGAAGATTTTGATGGCATGAAAGAATACATCAGTTATTTATCTGAATGTAAAGCTGATGCTGTGATTGTATCAGATCCTGGTATTTTCTCATTGGTTCGCGAAGTTGCTCCTGATATGGAAATACATATCAGTACACAGGCCAGTGTAACAAATGCTAAAGGATGTATATTTTGGCATAATGCAGGTGCAAAAAGAATTGTTCTTGCAAGGGAACTTACGCTGCAGGAAATTATACAAATCCGGAAAGAAATTCCTGACAGCATCGAACTTGAAGTTTTTATTCATGGCGCGATGTGCGTTTCGTATTCGGGACGATGCCTTTTGTCGAATCATTTTACCGGACGCGATGGAAATCGGGGTAAATGTGCTCAGCCTTGTAGATGGAAATATTACGTTACAGAAGAGAAAAGAAACGAGGAGCCTCTTGAAATTGCACAGGATGAAAAGGGGACTTACCTTTTTAATTCCAGAGATATGTGCATGATTGATTATGTTCCAGAACTTATTGCATCTGGTATTTATAGTTTCAAAATTGAAGGTCGAATAAAGGGCGCTTTTTATGTTGCCACTGCGACGAAAGCATACCGTGAAGCTATTGATTTATATTATCTTGACCCTTTGAATTACAAAACAGACCCATCATGGAAAGCAGACTTAGAAAAGACCGTTCACAGAGAATTTGCAACTGGGTTTTTCTTTGATAAGCCAATGAATCAGGCACAAATTTTTGCAGGGGACTCTTATATGAAAGAAGCTGTTGTAGTTGGTATTGTTAAATCGTATGATCCGAAGACGAAAAGAGCTTTGATTGAACAGCGTAATAAACTGTTTGAAGGTGACAAACTCGAAGTAGTATCTCCAAGAGGCAGGCATTTTGATATAGTTGCATCAGAACTTTTAGATGAGAAGGGTAATCCGATAGTTTCAACACCACATGCGAAAATGATTTTTTCGATGCCAATGAGAGTTCCTGTTGACCCTGAGTCATTTATAAGACGGCTTGGAAATAAGGATTTGGGCGTTATATTATGCTCCCAATAAATCAGTATTGTTAACAATTCTTGAGGCTGTATCTTAACGAAAAATATCAATCCACAATTTGTGTATTATTACAATCGTATTTTGTTTTGCACAAATAATAAGTGTGTTTTAGTGACTAAAAATATTTGCGGAGTCTATTTTAATATTTGAATTTCGGTTATTTCATTGATATGTCAAAATCAATAACATTTCTTGAAGACACAACTTGCTTAATCCATGCTGCTACTTCTTTGTGCGCTGGATGATTCATATATACTGTAAGATCATCGTAGCTGGCAAAAGTGGTTATTAGGACGATATCATAGGCATCTGACACAAATTTAGTATCTTCACCAATTTCCATATTTAAAATCTCTGGGATAAGGGCAGGAAGAGTGCGAAGTTTTTCTTTCATGATAGCTGAATTTATTATCATAGTGTTATCAAGTGCCTGTTCTTTAAGTTTCCACATTACAACGTGTTTTACTGTATCAACAGGAACATTAGATATTATGACATTACTGGAATCAGCAAAAGCGACTTTGTTTAGAATTTTGCCAAACCATTCTCTAGTAATCTCTTTAAACCCAAATGAATCCATTATCCCTGTTATTAAAACAACAATCATTGGGCCTAGAAGAAATCCAACAAATCCGAAAGCAGCTACACCGATAATCATTGCTGTCAGTGTAGCAAGGGGATGAAGTTTCATTGCAGTTCCAATAACCTTGGGTTCGAGAAGGGTTCTCACTAAAGTCATTATTCCAACAAAAGCAAGAGCGACAAAGCCTTCGAAAATCCTACCTTGTATAAACATATAAACCGCAATCGGGTAAAAGCAAGCGCTTGCGCCTACAGCAGGAAGAATATCAACAAACGTAACAATAAGTGCAAGAATAACAATATATGGCATTTTTATAATAGATAAGCCGATTATTGCTTCGGTAAAAGTTACCATCATAATTACAGCATATCCACCAAAAACACGGAAAAGAGACTTAGAGACCTTTGATACAACATTTACAATCTTACTTACAAAAACTTCACTAGGTAATAATTCACGGATGAACTTGCCAATAACAATTTTATCAGTAATATAATAATACCCAGACATAACAATAACAATTGCTTGAAAAAACAGCCACGGTATATTCCCAATGAATCCAAGAATGCTATTTAAAACTGATGTTGTTATCTTTGGCAGTGCCGCTAGGATATCATTTTGAATTTTTACCAGTTCATCTGATAAAAGTGTTATTGCTGATTCAGGAAGAATTCCTCCTAAATATTTCGAAACCCCATTAAGCCACGTGGAGATATTATTAATAATCTCAGTTGCTGGCATACTTGTACTTAATAAATTAATCAGATTTCTGACCTGTGCAATAAGTGCAAAGAAAATAAAAATAATAATTCCGATAAAAAGGAGCAAAAGAAGTACAAAATTAATAAGTTTTAGTATACGATACCCTTTAGTGTCGCCGCCTTTTTCTAGAGATCTTGGGTTTTTCCTTCGAACCAGCTTATAAATTGCTTTTGAAAATGTATTTGATGCATGAGCAAGAACAAACCCAATTACTATTGGTATAAGAAGTGCAAAAAGTTTGACTCCAAAAAACAGAACACACAGCACAATTGCAGCTATCATGCTGTATTTTATTATTGATAAAATTATTTCTTTATCTTTATTTCCCTTAGTTTTTACAATCCCGTTTGGCATATTTCTCCTTAAAATTGTTGAATTCGAATTCTTCTATATTTAATTAATATTATAACAGAAAGAAATAGAATAAGTCTCTAAAAATCCCTATTTGTTTTAGGAAAATCTTTTCTATTCATTTATTTGACTGTGAATAGTAACATGAAAATTCTTGTTTGATTTATGAATTTGTAAAATATACAAATAACAGGGAAGATATTAAGATCAGGCAACCCATGATGAATTTCCAGTCAGCCGGGAAAAAGACTAATTTTTCATGTGCTTTACGGTCTGGAGGTGCTTGTGATGAAAACAAGACCAGCATTGGTACTAATGCAACCGCAGCAATGCAGGCTGCAAGAAGTGATGCATAGAGCATTTGCATAGATGATGTTGATGTTACATATGCTGATGTAATTCTCGGAAGTAGTGGCCTCATTAAGAGTATTGTAAGGTTAAGAGAAATGTGGGCGAAAATACTTGAATAAATGCTGCCGGTAGTTCTTCTGATAAATCCAAGTAAACATCCGGCAAGAAATGGAGCAATTATAAACATTGGGTCTGCATGAAAAACTGCAAAGGCAAAACCTTGAAGCAATATAGCGGAGAATCTTCCGCCTTCACTCTCCATAGAACCTTGTATAACTCCCCGAAACATGAGCTCTTCAATAATACCAGGGAGAAGTACACTGACAATCAGAACAAGCATGAATGAGCGTGGTCCTGCAAAGGCCGTCCAACCTGGCAAAGGCGGTGATGGTAAATCAATGCCATTTTTTGAAAGAAAATATATGAAACCATTATTTAAACCTATAAACACTACTGCAGCGGGTATTCCAATTGTTAAAGACATAATAAGTCCGCCAGGAGTCGGAGATTTAATAGCCAGTGATTCATCTGCTGGCATACGAAACCAAACAAGAACAAAAATAGCAGGTGCAAGTACACAAATACCTTGCATTGCAACTGCGGCAAGAACATATCCATTAAGACCTATTTTAGAAATTCCCAAATACCCATCGGGCATAATTGTCCATAGAACCTGAAGCAAAACCGAAAGCAGCGAATGAAGTAAAAGAAGCGTTCCTGCTGCTCCGCGAAAAGACCTGTTTATAGGTATTACACCAGCGCTAGCCCTTGGCTTAGTCCGTGATTCTTTTTGAATTGTACCGCTGACTCTTTTCAAATTTTAACACTCTTCCTTCCTTCTATCCATCTATCCATCCATCTATCTATCTATCTATCCATAAATCTATTAAACAAAAATATTTTATGGCCACATGCCGAATTGTAAATTGCAAACATTTTATGGTTTGTTCCAAATTCGCGACAAGTAATAATGATTCGATAAACATCTTCTTTTATATTACAAAACAAATCATTGAAAAGCAATCAATTCTAATAATATATTAACAAAGTACATAAATGGTAAAATTTTATTTTTGCATCGGTAGATTTAATCAAAAAAAGACATGCTAATAATTTTCACAGGCACGCTAATTATAAAATAACAAGACTATAGCGTTTACTTAGCATAACCAGATATTCATGATTATATAAAGCAAAAACGCACTGTAACTACCCGAATTGATATTGTAGAAATAGTGATTTCTCAATTTTATAAATAGAATAACGGATTTATAAACTTATTGAGTAAACGCGATAATCATTTAAAATAAATATTCATTTTTTCTCGAATTTTCAAAAATATTCACAATAAATTCGCTACTGAAATTTGATAATCAATAATCAATAATCAATAATCAATAATCAATGATCAATAATCTGTAATTAATGTAATGAATGATAAATCAAATCGACAGGTATTAATGAAATGATGGGAAAATTATAGACTGCTATACCAATAAAATAAAAGTGCAAATTCTGAAGGGAATAGTAGATATAACGTAGTGGAAATAACAATGAAGGGTGCAAAGGGGAGTCTGTGAAAACTCTTTTGTGGCGAAGATTTTCTAAAAGTAATTAATCCAATTAAGGCAGGTATAAATGCGAAAATGAATGATAAAGACAAGACCCAGAATATTCCGTTAATTCCTGTGCAAAGCCCACATGCAGCAACTAATTTAATATCCCCCATGCCAATTGCATCTTGCTTTATTAGTTTTGAGCCTGCAAAATGAATAAGCAAAAGGGTAATTCCTCCAGCAAGTCCGCCTAAAAGCCTTGCAAGCAAAGGCATATACCAGACGTCCCCAGTTTGTGGGAGATACGATATATCATCGAGAAACCAGAACAATGAAACAAATATAAGTCCGGTTATGAACTGGTCTGGAAGAATCATTGTTTTGATATCTGCAACAAAAAGATATGAAAGGAAAAAAATAGTAAAAAGATTACAGAACAAGACTATAGAAAGATCATACCTCAAATAGAAAACATAAGAGACAATAATCATAACTGCGCAATATATATAGCTGTCAGGGAACTTAGACAGCCTAGGACTCAAAAGTTCCTTTCCGTCTCTCTCTTCCGAATCAAAACCAACATCCCAAAACCATGATAATGGGAATCGGTTATAAAATCTGTAAGCACCATAACAAAGAATTATGTCAGTAGCTAATATGAGTAGATTTATTAAAATTTTGGCAAGTACATCCATATAGTATTCGTAATCCTTTCTAGCACCAGAACTTTTGACATCTAAAAATTAATATAATGACGGTCCATTTTCTCCAATACATCGTTGTCTTCAATCGGTATACATAGAGTATACCTCAATTTGCCGCATTGTCTTGCTAAAAATATATTGGCTGCGTTTTAAGTCTTGCGGACTTTTTGAGCATTTACACTACTATGTAAGACTTATTGTTTTACATTAATAATAGTAACAAATTAGGTTAAAAACAATAATAGATATATTGCTTTATTGCTTTTTACTAATATTGGTTATATTTTACCATTTAATATTATGGTTGTGGATAATAAATTTTCGACAATTTGAGCCATTTTCGGACAAAAACCTACAAAACGCGTTATTGCAAAAGCTTGCGCTACCAAATTATTTGCCTAAACTTTCAGTGTTTAATTATACATTGTATTTATTGTTAGGCTTTTAGGAAATTTCATTTGTGTTGGATTATAGGACTTCAAGGTATTGATTTTTATGAGATAAATAGTTCCAATTGAATTAAAAGCCATTTCAGACAACAGAATGCAAAATTAAGCATGCAAATAAAAAATTACTTTTTCGAACCAAGGGTGCAAATATTTTGCAATTAATGCTGTTTAAAAAATTTAAGAAAATTTGAATCATTCGAGAAGAGGTTAAAAATATTGTCAAAATTTAGGAATTCCACCGGGAATCCTCTCTATTTCAATGGAGAGATGAAAGGTGTCTTTTTCTTTATAATATAGAAGTATGTTGTTACTATAAGCATATGCTATTTATTCATTATATATTGACTAATATGACGATATCT
>JBBQKF010000047.1:0-23608 GCA_038326615.1 Saccharofermentanales bacterium
GTCGAGCACTTCGCCGCATACCGGGCATTCCCAGATGCGATCTGCAAGGGTTAGTTCCCTGTTCCTGTAGTGACAGCAGCTACACCGCTTGCTTGATGGAAAGAACCTGTCAACTACTATTAGCTGCTTGCCCACCGCTTCAAGCTTGTACTTCAGAAATGTCTTCGGCATCCCATATCCGTTGTCGAGTGTGGATTTACCGAGGTACTGGTAGCAATTCATCTCCCACCTATTCTTCTCGCATTCGCGAGTAAGGTTGAATAGAGGAGGGAGAATTCTTGCTACATGAGGTTAAATTTTTAGACTAATTATGGTTTTTCGGTTTCAACAATAACTTCTAATCATGTGAATTGAAATTGTCTTTTGTCCAAATTTTACCAACTTTATTCTTCAATGCCTTAACCAACGAGAAAGAATCTTTTATTCTATCCGGAAAAAGCATTGCAGCGGTTCCTTCATCACCAATTTCATGGTAATCTGAACCTGCAATCATTAACAACCCACTTTTTTTTGCCACAGCTAACGCCTTCCCATTTTGGCTATTATGTCTTTGATTTCCGTTAAAAACCTCAATCCCATGAAGGAACGAAACATCACGAAGTTTTACCCACGATCTGAAAGGATGCGCCTGAAAAAGCAACAGATTATTTTGGTTTGCAAATTCAAAACATTCTTCTAATGTAAAATCAAAAATATCAGGATTATCTATTAAGATTTTCCGCGTTATTCCATATAATAAGAAATCTTCATATCCCTCTTCAATTAGAAGTTCAGCGCCAAGAATAACATCGAAATCCTTATAGTTTTTGGCACGGGCCTTTGCTGCTTCATAGCCTTTTAACCATTGATCAACTTTATTTTCCCATGTTTTTCCTGGAATTAAATCCATTGCTTCCTTGAAGTAATGGTTGGTAACGCAAATTCCGTTATATCCCGCCCTGACATAATTATCAACAATATCTTCTGCCCATACTTTTGCACACCAGCCAAATTCTCTTGTGTGAAGATGCATTTCATATTTAAATTCCTTATTTTCCATTTATTTTCTGACCATTCCCTTTTAATAAAATTATATTTAATCTGATTCTTTAAAATAACTCGTCACCTTAAGGTTAATCAATGCAATCGCAGCGTTAACAACCTAGTACCTTGTAATATCTAAATGTTATATATAATGACGCCTATTTTCCGCAATTAATGAATAATTAACACGATAGCTCTCAGAAAATATTTTATAAACCTTAAATATTGTAACACAAATTGCACATTTTTTGCAAAAACGATTATTTTGTGTTTTGTTTTTCACTAAAAGTCCAAAATTTACTAAGGAGAAAATTAATGGGAGTTGTTATTGCTGTGTTTATAAATGGTGAAAAATATTTGTCGCCACCCACAACATCGACAAAGATAAAAGTTATAAACATGCTAAGAAAATAAGTAAAGATATAGACAGAAAAAAACTTAACCATTGCTCTTTTTTTATTAACTTTTTGCTTTTTAAAAACCCAAAATGTATTCCAAAGGAAAGCATTAGTGACACTTGTAATAAATCCCGCAGTATTCCCAATATATGCATCTGCCTTAAAAAAATAGAAAAAAGACCATGACGTAATTATAAGGACCGCAACATTAGATGCACCCACCAAGCAAAATTGTATAAACTGTATTATTCCCTCTTTATTTTTTGAAAGATGCTTCATTTAGTAATCACAGCAGCTTTAATAACTTTAATCATAAAGTCGATTTTCTCATCAGTCATTCCAGGATAAACACCAATCCAGAATGTGTCATTCATAATTCTATCAGTTTGCAAAAGAGTTCCAGCAACTCTATACCCTTCGCCACTTTCACGCATTTCATCAAAACAAGGGTGTTTTATCAGGTTTCCTGCAAATAGCATTCTCGTCTGAATCCCTTTACTTTCAAGAGTATTTACAAGATTGTTTCTGTCAGCACCTTCGCTGCATGTCATAAGAAATCCAAACCAACTAGGCTCAGAATTTTTGGCAGGTTCAGGCAATATGATTTTGTCACTCACACATGCAAGACCTTCTTTCAAACGATTAAAGTTAGCAACCCTTCGTTTAACAAATTCAGGGAATTTGATGAGTTGTTCAACCCCAATTGCTGCTTGCATGTCAGTTGCTTTAAGATTATATCCGAAATGTGAATACACATATTTATGGTCATATCCCATCGGCAATTCACCATATTGTTTGTCAAATCGATGCATACAAAGATTGTCAACGCCTGAAGGGCAAATGCAATCACGTCCCCAGTCTCTCATAGAAAAAATAATTTTGCTAAGAAGCGGATTATTAGTATAGACTGCGCCTCCTTCTCCCATTGTCATATGATGAGGAGGGTAAAAACTTGAAGTTCCTATATCACCTATAGTTCCAGTAAAATATTCTTTACCATCTAAATTGAATTTTGATCCAAGCGAGTCACAATTGTCTTCAATTAACCAGTACTGGTATTTATCGCAAAAATCTTTAACCGCCTTAAGGTCAAAAGGATTCCCCAGCGTATGAGCTAGCATAACGGCTTTTGTTTTAGCAGAACGTGCACTCTCTAACATGGAAACATCAATGTTATATTGTGGTATAGTGACATCTACAAAAACAGGAATTGCTCCGTATTGAATAATAGGAGCAACTGTTGTTGGAAAAGCTGCTGCCACAGTTATAACTTCCTCACCTCTTTTAATTGCTCTATCTCCAAGCAATGGTGACGTTAGCGCCATAAAAGCAAGTAGATTTGCTGATGATCCAGAATTTACCAAAGCACAATATTTAATCCCCAGATAATCCGCGAGATTGTTCTCGAAAATTTTAGTATATCTTCCTGCAGTAAGCCAAAATTCAAGTGAACTGTCAACTAATGCAACCATTTCTTTGCTGTCATAAACTCTTGAAGCATATGGGATTCGGTCGCCTTCAGAAAACTCTTTGCTTTGGTTGTGAAATTTATTGCAATACTCGCCGACCAGATTTAAAATTTCGCTACGGGCTTCATTTTCGGTTTTGTTATCAAACATTAATTTGTGCTCCCTAGAATTCTATTCTTTTTTATATCTTCTATATATTCACTTTTTTTAGCAATAATTAAATAATAAGACAATAGCGTTTACTCAGTAGGACTAAATTGTTTCTTAAATACTATCAAGGAAAGTGGCTTCCATTAATTTTTCAACAGTTCGATTTGTAATTGCTTAATTTTAGTATGATTCTACGGAGTTTTTCAACCTTTACTGAGTTAACACGATAATCATTTAAATAATTAGCACTATCTCTTAATAAGCTCTGTGAATTTTTAAAATGCCATGTGCAATTTTAAATGCTTATTTCACTGACATTTTTGAAATTCTTCTATTTGTTTGTCCATAAATTCAGGCATATTTCCTCCAGAATAATATGCTTTAGACCATTCAACAGTTTCCTCTATAGCCTTTGATACATCCCAACGTGGTTTCCATCCTAAAACATGTTTTATTTTAGAGCAATCAAGTTTTAGGAAATTAGCTTCATGAGGGCCATTAGTCTTCTTGTATTCTACAACAAATCCCTCACCCCATTTTTGAGCAAAAATCTCCGAAAGCCTTCTTGTGCATATGCAATCTTTATCGCCAGGACCAACATTATAGCAACCCGCAAGATTTATATTATCAAACTGTATTTGTGCAATTAAAAGATATGCAAATAATGGTTCGAGTACGTGCTGGAATGGTCTTACAGAATCAGGATTTCTTAAGAATAACGGTTCTCTTTTTACTGCGGCTCTTACACAATCAGGTATAATCCTATCTGCTGCAAAATCTCCACCCCCGATTACATTTCCTGCCCTAGCAGTTGAAATTGCAACATCACCAGATGAAAAAAATGATTGACGATAGCTTGATGTTACAAGCTCAGAGCATGATTTACTATTAGAATAAGGATCAAATCCATTGAGTTCATCGTTTTCGCAATAGCCCTGCATACATTCTTTGTTATGATAAACTTTATCAGTCGTAACATTCAAAAATGACTTTACACCGCCTTGTGTTCTTATGCACTCAAGGATATTAACAGTGCCCATAATATTTGTTTCATATGTATATCTTGGATTATTATAACTCTCAAGCACAATTGGCTGAGCTGCGAGATGAAAGACAATCTCCGGTTTGGCTAGTTCAAAGCACTTAGCTAATGAGTCATAATCTCTAATATCTCCAATTACCGAGGTGATTTTACCTGCTACGCCAGAAAGCTCAAAAAGATTCGGGGTTGTTGGAGCTTTTAGCGAATAGCCTGTAATTATTGCGCCTTGATTAATAAGGATTCTACACAACCACGAGCCCTTAAACCCAGTGTGCCCAGTAATTAAAACTCTCTTGCCATTATAAAATGCATCTTTCGAATATTTACTTTCACTCATTTAATTCAATAGCCTTTCACATTAAATATTTATTCAGTATTTCTTAACTAGCTCAAATCCGAAAAAATATTTCTAACTCTAACTAATATTTCTAAGTTCAACTAATATTTCTAAGTCCAACTAATATTTCTAAGTCCAACTAATATTTCTAAGTCCAACTAATATTTCTAAGTTCAACTAATATTTCTAAGTCCAACTAATATTTCTAAGTCCAACTAATATTTCTAAGTCCAACTAATATTCCTAAGTCCAACTAATATTCCTAAGTCCAACTAATATTCCTAAGTCCAACTAATATTCCTTAGCATTAATAATTAATTAGCTGATATCAATTGTTAAGCCCAGAAATTTGCTTCACTTTATTAAAATTATACAACACTTACTTGGAATAATTGCTAATAAATAATTCTTTATAATAACTCACCAAAAAATAATTCATGATAATAACTTACCAAACTTTCCAAGGTGCCTGCTGACTTTGCCAGAGCTCCTCGAGATGAATTTTATCGCGTAATGTGTCCATACATTGCCAGAATCCATCGTGTTTGTAAGCATTTAGCTGACCTTCAAAAGCTAAAGTTTCTAGCGGACCTTTCTCAAAAATAGTCGTTTCATTGTCAATGTAATTCAAAATACTATTTTCTAATACCATGAACCCACCATTAATCCAGCCCCCATCTTCAACGGATTTTTCTTTAAAATTTCTGATTTCATTATTAACATCGATATCAAGCATCCCAAACCTTCCACCTGGTTGAATTGCAGTGATTGTAGCAAGCTTACCATGTGACTTATGATAACTAATAAGTTTTTCGATGTTGACATCGCAAACGCCGTCACCATAGGTTAAAAGAAATGGTTCATCGCCAATATACCTTGCAGCTCTTTTAATTCTACCGCCAGTCATAGTATTAAGACCTGTATCAACCAAAGTAACTTTCCATGGCTCAGCAACATTATTATGAATAGTTACGCAGTTATCATTCTTAAAGTCAAAAGTTATATCAGACCTGTGAAGATAGTAATCTGCAAAATATTCTTTAATAACATAGCCTTTGTATCCGCAACAAATTACAAATTCGTTAAACCCATAATAGGAATAGCCTTTCATTATATGCCACAAAATAGGCATATCACCAATTTCAATCATCGGCTTTGGTTTAAGATGACTTTCTTCTGATATACGAGTTCCATAACCACCTGCTAATATAACAACTTTCACATTAACCTCCGTTTCGCTGCTTGCAGCAAAAACCTCTTTAAATAGTTTCACTATCTCTGCTACCTTTTTAAAAGTTGGCATACATACAATTATATCATCGAATCCGAGTATTTAGGATATACTATAAAATAATATTATATTCCAGAATTCCTAAATTACCGAAAACTATATCACCGAAAACAACATTCGAATTCCTTTTGCCAAATAATACAAAATAGGAATTGCATAAACTAAAATTATTCCTATAAAATAAACTGCCAAATAAACAAAATATGTTATTTTTTCAACAAAATCTGCAATTTTATCAAAAACATTAACGTTAGCACTTATATCAGTATTTGAATCAGTATTTATATTTATATTTAGATTTACATTAAGATGTACATCAGTATTCCCATCAGTATTCCCATCAGTATTCACATCAGTATTCACATCAGTATTCACATCAGTATTCACATCAGTATTCACATCAGTATTCACATCAGTATTCACATCAGTATTTACATCAGTATTTACATCAGTATTTACATTAAGATTTATTTCCGGATCTATTGCCGGATCTATTTCCGGATTTATTTCCCGATCTATCTCAGCACTTTCTTTATTTACCTCATTTTTTATTAACATTGAATTTTTGTTAGCGTCATCTTTTCTTTTTGTTCTGAGTTTTCTAAAATTTAAAAAAAGTAAAAACGCCATCAGCAAAGAAGCTGAAAGAAGGCTGATATAAAGTCCTAACTTGAAAAAAGGTGGAGTATAAACAAATTTAATCGAATTTCCCCCAGCATTAAGATCCACACATATGTATGTACCGAAAATCGTCTTGACTGGGACTTTTTTACCATTAATCCAACACTCCCATCCATTGTCATTGTTCACAGGGACAAAAAAGGCATCCCCGATTTTTGAATTTGATAAATCAACTCTGATGGTGTTTTTTGATATACTGAGATTATTTTCTTTTTGATTTTCAAGCAATTTTACATAATTAGCGAAAGGAAGTTCCCCAAAAGCCATTGATTTCAGACTTGTATCCGCTTGAAAAACAATTTTAATATTAACATTCTCATTTTCAAAATACCCAAGATTAATTATCCCGTTGTTCAGTTGTGCAGGGTAATAAGTATTTTTTATATTACCCAAAGTTGGAACTATTATAAATTGATCATTTACCATAATTCTTAAACCTTTTGAAACATCTTTTGCTGTGAAGTACAATGCTGATTTACCATCGATTGGAAAGTTATATTCGGTATATGCGACTTCTATTGAATTAATTATTTTAGCGGTAAAATCTTTCTTCGTACTATTTGCTTTGAGATTTTGAAAAATCGGGTCAGGAGTTTTTATAATAATTAAAGGATTTATCGTCTCAAATAGCGTTTTAGCCATCAGATTTTGCACTTCAAAATCACTAAAACTCCCGAGTGTCACTGGAATTGCTCCGTTTTTTTGAAAAACAATGCCGAATGGTGCAGAGTGCTTTGTTTTAAATATTTTAAAAGGTCCTGATACCCCTTGACTTGCAAATATTTCTGATGGAAGATTCTCGCTAGTCAAATAATATTTAACCCTAAGAATTGCATCAGATAAAATTGTTCCACCAGTATCAAGAAGTCTGGTATAATCCCTTGAATAGCCCATTTGCACTTGTGAATTCTGCTGTTTTGCCTCAATCATATGAATATAGCTCGATAATGCCGGTGCACCAATTACAGCCGGATAATTTGAATTCATTACAGATTGAGCATCCTTATACCTTGATAGGCTATCACCTTTCAAAACAATTTTTTCATGAATATCATTTGCTAAGAAAACCCAATCATCAAGGTATGCTGATCTCGGAGGTACCCCTATATACCAAAATGAGTGCATTAGTATCTCAACAAGAAATACAGCAGACAGCATTATGTACTTAAGTTTGCTATCCTTTAGCATCATAAGTATCCAAACAGATAAAGCAATTAATAGAGTTATTATTAAGAATACTATGCTTAAATTACTTGGAATGCCCCACCATCCGTGCAAAGTCTCATTAATTTTACCACCTACTTTTGTCCCTGCATATATTGCAACAGCAAGGCATATAAGTCCAATCGATATTAAAATAACATTCAAAAAATGTCCCATTGATTCTAATTTACCGTTCTTTGCCTTTACCGGTATTTCAAAATTTTTATCATTGCCACTAGTTGATAAGCCGAGTTCATTACACTTTGCAAAATAATACCCACCGGCAGATAGAACCAAGAAAATTGGTATGAATCCAAATCTTAACGGATAACAAACATAGCTGCCTCCATACCAAATCAAATTTATTGATTCAACTAAGATTTGGGAGGATGTAATTAAAAACAATAATATAAATGCAATTACATTTTTTCTGTCACGTTTGAAAACCAATAATATTTTAAATATAATAACTATTATAATGGCCATGAAAAATAAAATCACTGTTTTATTAAGTGTCACGTCAGAATTTGCTAAAGTATCAAGAATTGTTTTGTATGAAAACTTATCGAATCTAAGCGATGATGTTGATTGCATAAATGCTGGAATAGTAACAAAGCTTGTTAATAAAAGTGATAAAATCGTACCAATAGCAAGTTTGAAAATAACTTTTTTTCTTCTTTGGTCTTCAACATAAAAAAACAAAAATATACCGCTGCTAAACAAAATGAATAAAATCAGCATAAATGATATATAAAAGCTAATTATAAGACTTGCTGATAATGCTAATACAAATCCAATAATCTTCTCTTTTTCGTAGAGTTTTTTATATCCAATTAGAAACAGTGGAAATATTATTGCGCAATCAATCCATACTGTATTAGTGTAAAAAATCAATACATATCCGCAAAATGCATACATGATGCTAAGCACGATTTTCCAATAATCTGAGGCTTTTGGTGTTACTTTAGCAAAAAATATCATAGAGGTAAATGACATTAACATCATTCTTGCAAGAATAAGGTATGATGCAAAATACGGAATGTTCTCGCGCGAAGAAAATGCAATTAGCCATGTTACAGGGCTAAACATTCCAGCAAAAGCCTCGACACCATAAATGTTCGAGCCAGTTCCCAAAAGAGGATCCCAAAATAAACTCTTTCCCTTAAATATTACATCATGAATATGATAACAAAATGGAATATAGTGCTGGTCCATATCACCGTAAACAACAAGCAGTTTACCAAATGGATAAATTCCCTTAAAATAGTAAACAATCATAACAAGAATCGCAGTTAAAAAAATAGGGATTGAAATAATTACAAATTTCTTAACATTGTTTGAATGTTTTTCGTCATTTTTATTTTGAGAACTATCAATGGTTTTAAATTCAACTCCGTCGGTTTCAACAGAGTCAAATTTCACAGTATTTAGTTTACGAAATCCGTCTAATCCCACTATAATATTCTCCTGCGAAAACTTCACTTAACTTGGCAATTATTTCATTAATCAATTATACAATGTTTTGATAATATGTCTACTTTTATCTTAATTTTATTTAATATCACTCCAATATTCCCATTCCATAAAGTTCGTTTCTAAGACTTTGAGGATCCTTGAAATGAACTGTTTTAAACCCAATTTCCTTGGCGGTATTAACATTAGATAAAGTGTCATCAATAAAAATCGAATTATTAGGATCAATCCCATGGTCTTTACATAACTCTTCAAATATTTCTCTGCTGGGTTTTATAAGATTTTTTGTATATGAAACGGTCATTCCATCAAAGTTCTCAAAAAATAAGTTCTTACTTAAAACATGAAGAAAGGCGGTTTTATGAAAATTCGAAAGTAGATATAGTTTAAATCCGCGATTCTTAAGTTCATAAAGAATCGCAATACTTCCTTGAATTGGCGAAAGAATTGATGCCCAGTCATTTATCACAAACTGAACTTTATCTGTATCTTCAGGACATCTTCTGCTAATTGTTTCTATTGCCTGTTCGTTAGTTATTATTCCTCTATCGAGATCAAGCCATTCTTCACTTTGAAATATTTCTTTATAAAGTTTTGAAGCTGTCTTTCTTGGATAAAGTTTGTTTAGATACTCTAATGGTTCGAAATCCACCAACACTCTTCCTAAATCAAAAACAATATTATTAAACATCAACATATAATAACAATTCCTAAAGAACCGTTTCCCCCTATAAAATATACTATTTATATTATCACAATATTACATAAATGTGAATTTACATTTTACAAAAAAAAGCGACCGGAGAGATCCGGTCACAATTTAATAAGCTCTAAAAAGCAAACTCTATAACTGCTATATAATCATATGAATAATACAGTTATAATAACTCGTTATTCTTGAAACTACTACTTATTTCGATCTCAACAGTTTACGTGAAACAAATGCACTTGCAATTGCTAATGCAAGAAAGCCTAGTCCAACTAAAATTATGCTGTAATCAAATCCTGTTTGTTTAATAAGGTTAGCTGTTGGATATGTAACATTAAAAACTTCTCTATCCTCGGCATCTGTGATTACGATATTCCCGGTCTCATAGACTACTGTCAGATTCATTACAACACCAGCAGCTGTGAAATCGTTTAGAATTGATTGCTTCTGTGTAGATGTTAGTTCTGAAAGCTTTGTCTTGTTGCCAACAGTTGCATTCACACTGTCGATGTAAGCAATAATTTGATCAGCTTGTGTTGATGTCACGGTAACAGAGTTCAAATACGCTTCAGCTTGTGTTACATAAACATTAAGAATAGATGAATCGTTTAATTTCTGAATTATGTCAGACTTTGTTGCTGCACTAGTAATGGATGCAAAGGTCATAATTGCCATAACTGCAGTCAGTATCATTATCCCCAATTTTTTCATTTTTTTCTCCTCCTGAAAATTCAACTATATTTACTTGTACGACTAATTATAAACCTCATTTCCAAAAAGTTCAATAGAATAATTGAAATTCAACCATTTATAGCTAAATTAATCATGGCACACTACTTGACACAGCTAACTATTATAAAATATTCCCCTCTTAAAATAGTATTTGAGCTTATTATTCCGCTTGTTGCGCATTCTTGAAAAATGAATTCATTCACTCGTAAACTTTTCACGAGCCATAATATACACTCTTGAAATAAGAATTATCGAAGATATAGTAAAAAGTGTTATGCCAGAATAAAGAATGAAGCTGTTCATGTTTCCTAATCCTGTATCAATTGAATATTTTAGATACATTGTTCTTATTGCAAGACGTTTTGTTATCCCGAAAACCAAAAGAACAGCCGAAGGAACTAGCAACAGAGCTCCTAATACCCAAAATGCAGAAAATATATATAAGATAGCCTTTTCGATTTTTCTTCTGTTCAAAAATATTTCTACGGCAATCAATGAGATAATCAAAATCAAAAATAGCCCTATTAGATTACCTATTTTAAATAACAGAGAATGAATTTTTTGAAATTCAACGATTTTCTCTACTACATTTATATTTATAAGATTTAAATGTTTGCTTACTATTTCAGCAGAATCCAAGGCAACTGCATCGAGTTGTAATGATTGTTCTTTTGAAGGGATATAACCATTCTTTTCTCCGTCAGCTTTAATAAAAATCTCTAACCTATCTCTGAAAAGTTTTGATGGATAAATCACTTTAATAAATTCGCCTTTAAACTCCATATAATTTATTACATATTCGACATGCTTTTCGAGAAGCTCATCAATCACTTTATCGTCAAGTCCTGCGGTTAAAACTTCAAGTGGCATCGCAACATAGCTACTTTGTGCTTTAAGATCATTCGTTATTGCTTGTTTTAACATCGGTATATAATCGTCTCCAGTTACCATTTTTTTATAAAAAGACTTTGAAAAAAGCGTACTTTGTAAAAACATCGAAAGTACTAGGAGTAATGAAAATGACGCAATTCCTATTGCTAATAATAATGATAATAATGCCCTTATTTTACTATTCATTTATAAATCTCACTTTCTATCAAGCTACAAATAAGAACATATCTTTTTGGTGCATTCCCGAAATAAACAAAAGGATAGCAAGTATAAAGAGTTAGCTGCTCCTTTGATGTGCTTTTGGCGATTGAATTGTCTCCACCCTTAATAATACGAATTTCATCAATTTTGTACGTAAAAGAACCATACACAACATCGAATTTAATTTCATCACCTAACTTCACATACTCGAAATTTCTGAAGTGAGTTGTTCTGTGAGCGCCAATTATAATATTTCCATCCTGACCTGGAAGGTAAGACCCCGTGGAGTGTCCTGCGCCAAGACGAAATTGAGTTTCATTGTCACCTTGTATTACAGGTACATTAAGATTTATTCTTGGGAAGTGCAATTTGCCGATTTCTTGACCTATGTAAAAGAATGGAGTCAATAATCTTTGACCATCTCTGATTGTAGCTCTTTTTGTGGGGTCAACAGTTGGAACGACATCTGCTTTCGACCACCCTGTTCCCTCCCATTGCTGTAGCGTTATTGCATTATCCTTTTGTGTAAGAAACACTGCGAGAACAGACTCATTTTCCACATAATTAAAAAACCCAATACTCACCAAAAGCAATGCAATCAGAAAAAACATATAGGGAATTGTACCAACAACTGAATTCTTAACAAAAGTGCTTCTAGTTAATGATTTTCTTTGCTTGGATACTATTCTATTATTTTGACTGGCACCTTCAGATTTTAATAAAACTATCTTTTCTGAAACTTCACTTTTTTTCAAATTTTTCTTACCTCCAAAATAGTATTTTATAAGATTATTTTAATAGATTTAAAAGTATAACACAAAGCACTAGGTTTATTTTTACAATTACTAAATTTATCTTTTAAATTACCCTTACCATATTTTTTAAATAAACTTTACAATTACCCTTACCATATCTTTTAAATAAACTTTACCATTATCCTTAACATTACCTTTATTAAAACCTTTAATGCCTTTTTTAACATTACTTTTAATCTTTACTTTAACATTACCTTTAATACATTCTATAATATCTTTTTTAATAATGCCTTTAATATCTATTTTATCATTAACTTTACCATTGTCTTTATAACTTAATTTACGGCTCTCTTTTAAAAAATTCTTAACATGTTATAAGTATTTTTCAAAGGTTTATAACATTAAAATATTATTATTTAACCATATACAAAACTACCAATTTTTATTTGCACTGCTTTCATCTTCGAAATTAATTCTCTTCGATTCGATTACTAGTGGCCTTTTCATAACTCTAGTATTGATATTTAAAATATATTCGCCAAGGAATCCTATAAAAAACAACTGTAACGATCCAAGAAAAAACACACCAATTAGTAGGGGAGCGGTTCCTGCCGGAAATCTATCCCAGTATATAAGTTTTAAAACCAAGTAAACTATTGCTGTTATAAGGCTAATTCCAGAAAATGTAAATCCAAAAATGGTTGCTAGTCGCATTATGACTTTCGAATATGACGTTATTCCAATCATACCTATATCGTATAAAGTGTACCAATTGTTTTTTGTTATCCCTGCACGCCGTTTAGGCTGTTGATAATTGATTTCAAGTCGTTCAAATCCAAGTTCTGCAACAATTCCTCTCATATATGGCATTGGATCATCAAGATTTTTGAGAACATTAATAAATGCCTTGTCATAAAGTCCAAATCCCGTAAAATGCTCAATTTGTTCAACATCAGATATTTTTTTGATGGCTTTATAATAGGAAGATCGAAAGAAATACATTAGCTTGTTTTCGCGGCTTTTATTTTTTATGCCAATTATAATTTTATATCCTTTTTCCCATCCGCGTACAAAATCAACTATCATTTCTACTGGATCTTGAAAATCTGCACACATAAGTATTGTGCAGTCACTGTTCGTCTGAGTTAGTCCATAAAAAGGCGATTTGATGTGTCCGAAGTTTCTTGCATTAAAAATAGCTTTAATATGTTTATCAAGTGCACACAAACCTTCCAGTTTTAACTTAGTTGAATCCTTTGAATCATTGTCAATAAATATAATATCATAATTGTACTCCGGCAGTTTTTCCATGAAAACCTGTTTAATTGCATCAGCTAAAGGTATTACATTTTCTTCTTCATTATAACACGGTACTAATAAACTGATTTTTAACATTTTCATATACCATTTAATTCAATTTTAAATATGAATTAATCTTTCTCCATTTAATAATTGCTAAATCACAAAACGCCAATAATAATATTGTAAATCAAACGCACTTCACTTAATATGTTTATTTTGTTTTGATTGATCCATAAACCATCCAATAGTGTTTCTGATGCCTTGTTCAAAAGTTATTTCTGGTACAAACCCTGTATCATTGGTCAAATCCGAAATATCTGCGCCAAGATACATAACTTGATTTTCCTGATAAGGAATTTCGCCAAATCCTATTTCGATTGACGGATCTATACAATCTCTAATTGTAGAAATAAATTCGTGAAGTGGCCGTACAATGCCACTCCCAAGGCAATAAACTGCTCCATCCGATGGCTTTAATCCTATAAGGTAAAATGCTCTTGCAGCATCTTCACAGCTCAGATAATCCCAGAATTGTTCACCCTTTGTGAATGATGTTTTTTGACCAGAAACCATTTTACTAATTGTTTTCATAATCATTGTGTTTTCCCCGTCGTATTTACCATATACACTGAGCACTCTGACCCACACAAGTTTAATCCCTAATTTTTTCGACTGTTGTAAAGACAATTTCGACGCTGCATATTTAGCTACACCATATGCAATGATGGGATTTGTTGGTGTATTCCCAGAAATTTTTGATGATACAAGTCCGTACTCGGCTTGCGACCCAGCTCCAATAAAAGCTTTACAACCTATAATATTTGCTAATTTTACTGCGTCAAGTGTATATTTTATGTTCATTGCCTGAATATATGGATCATGCCTGTTTAAACTATCTGTTCCTTCCCACCCAAAATGGTAAAAAACCAAATTGCCTTTAAGCTCAAATTGTTCATATCCAAGATTGAGAAGCGAATCCAGATTGCATTTTATTACTTTTAAAAATTCAGAAGATGGTAATCTATCGGCATTAATTGAATGTTCCCTAATTATTGCTACCATTTTCAATTTATTTTTTATGCACTCATCAATAAGTGCAATGCCAAGCATGCTAGTTGCGCCTGTAATTACAACCCCGTCAATTTTCATTTCATCGCAAATCATCTGTAAATCATAATCTCCTTTTGCTCGATAATTATTATGTTTTTAGATTTTTTCTAAACGGTTCTGTTCCATCTCTTCTTTAGAAAGATATGGGAACATATCATCATAATCTCTTGAAACAAGTGTGCCATCAGGCAATTTGTCTGACGCAACTCGTGGAATTAAAAGTTGCCACTCCGGAGTCATAACATCACAGATAACTGGGCCATCATAATCAAGCACTTCTCTTATTTTTTCTTCGATAGTTTCAACATTGTCAATTCGAACGCCTTTTATCCCATATGCTTTTGCAATTTCAAGAGAATCCGGACACCATACGCCTGAATCTGGACCTTCTCCGACAAGACGGTTATCCATGAAATTACGCTGTGTATGACGAATTAAAAGGTATCCATTGTTGTTAAAAATAAAAGTTTTTATAGGAAGCTTATTATGTTTTATTGTTGCAAATTCCTGTATGTTCATTTGCAGACTCCCGTCACCCGTAATAACAATAGTGCTTTTACGGTTATTTGCAAGGCATGCACCTATCCCTGCCGCCCAATATCCCATGGATGACAGGCCTCCTGTTGTTAAAAATTTCTGCCCCTTTTTTATTTTCCATGACTGACATGCAACATGAAAGCAAGAGCCAGTATCTACAAGGATCATGTCGTCCTTTGAAGCCATTTCAGATAGTTTTCCTGTAAAATAGTAGGAATTTACAGGTTTCTCATCTTTATACTCTGGCAAAACAACAGGATAGTTTTTCTTCCATTTATTGCAGACTCTTATCCAATCGCTATAATCAGGCAATTTGTAATCGGCAAAGACTCTATTCAAATTAGTAAAATATTCAAATGCATCAAACTTTGCCTTGTAATCGGCGTTTATGCCAGGTTTGTCAAGTTCTTCCTGATCAATATCAACCACATATTTAAAAGCATTCTTGCCAAATGTTTTAGCATTATGCCCGACAAGAGCTGCTGCTAATCTGCAACCAACCGATAAAATAATATCAGCATTCTGAATCGCAATATTTGCTGAGCGTTCACCATAATTACCTGGTCGTCCAACATATAAATCATTGTCACTTTCAATCAGGTCAATCCCAAGTCTTGATGTAATTACAGGGATTCTTGCTTTCATTGCAAACTCATAAAAAACCTCACGGGCTCCTGAAAGACTAACTCCCTGCCCTACCAGCAATACTGGACGTTTTGCTGCAAGAAGCAATTCATAGGCTTTTTTTACAGCTTGACTTACTGATATTCTGCCATATTCTTCCTCTTCAGGTATATAATGCGAAATATATCTCTCATCAACTTCTGTTTTTTGGATGTCAAGTGGAACATCAATCCATACCGGTCCCGGGCGGCCTGTTGTTGCTTCGTGAAATGCCTTTTCGAGGTAATACGCAATTTTTTGTGCATCATCGACTGTTATAAAATATTTTGTTACATTTTCAACAAGTGGCCTAATATTTATTCCCTGTATACCAAACTGGCGAATTTTTGTCTTATCCTGATATTGTACGAAAGATAATGCTGCCTGACCAGAAATAATTATCATAGGTGATGAATCTGTGTATGCGCCAACCAGCCCATTCATTGCATTAACACTTCCAGGACCAGCCGTGACAAGAGCAATTCCTGGTTTATTAGTTATTCTCCCATATGCGTCTGCTGCCATTGCTGCCGATTGTTCATGGTGCGTACAAATAATATTATATTTACCATGTTTCCCGACAGCATCGTTTAGGAACATTGCCTGACCGCCTGTTACCATAAATACTGTGTCTAGGCTTTTCTTATAAAGGTAATCAAAAATATACTCCGAAACATTCATTTTTCATTCTCCTCGTTTTTTTCGATTTAGATTTTTTTGTTTATTTTTCCGATCCGCGTAGCACTTACAGCAATGACTCCAATTGGTAAGTAAAATCATCAACTCTATTTTTGCGCGAAAGCATCTGCGCAATTTCAATAATCATGTCTTCTTGTCCACCAACGGCTTTTCTTCTTCCTAATTCAACAAATATATCTCTTGGATCAACATTAAACTGAACAGCAGCTTTTCTTACATGAGACTCAAAGGAGGAGAAAACTCCAGCCATACCGCTTACGATTGTTAGAGCAGATAATCCTTTATCTATATCCATCATCTCTTTAATAATATTTTCACTAGCATCAAGAATTCTATAGAAATCAACTCCAGTTTTAACCCCAGTTTTCTTGAGTAAAGCAATAAAAGCCTCGAGCTGGCAATTGCCTGCACCTGCGCCAAATCCTCTTAGTGTTCCATCTATAATCGATGCGCCTTCAATATAAGCTGTATAAGCATTAGAAACAGCAAGCCCTAGATTGTTATGCGAATGAAACCCAAGTTTAACCTCCATATTATCATACAAAGTTGAAATTGTCCTTCTAGTAAGCTCAGGAGTAGAAGCTCCTGCCGAGTCCATAATTATTACGCCCATTGCTCCATATGACTGCATTTTTTGTGCTTCTTCAAGAAGTTTCTCTGTTGAAGTCATATGATACATCATCAAAACTCCATATGCATCTTTACCTTTACTTCTTATAAACTCAATGTGCTGTCTTGTTACATCTGCCTCTGTGCAGTGCGATGCAACGCAAATAAGGTCAACCCCCGATTCAATTGCTGGTTCTATGTGTTCTTTGATTGTACCAAACCCTGGAATCAGGAAAGTCCCAAGTTTAGTCTTATCAAGATTCTCACGTGCAGTTTGCAACATTGTCTGATCATCTAACAATGAAATCCCTACCTGAAGCGACGATGCTCCCATTCCATTGCCATGTCCCACAATAATTGTATGCATTCCTGCACTATCCATCGCCTGACAGTAATCCTTAATGTTGGATTTACTTATCTGATGTTTAATTGCATGAGATCCATCTCTTAATGTCGAATCAAAAAATTGTATCCTACTCATTTTCCTACCAATAATTAACATTTTAAAAAAATTAAATTGCTAACTATCCTTCCTGTATTCTTTCTACCTTTTTGTTTTCATTATGTTTATTATCTTTCTATTTATTATCTTTCTATTTATTATATATTTTGATAGTACTGTGTATATTGTTTAATTGCTTTATTATATATTGCAAGTTACAGTCGATTTCAAGATTTACTTAATAGCATATTATCACTATTGATTTGTCAATCTTTTTGCATACTCTTCGGCAATATTAATTGCTGCACATGTTATTATATCGAGGTTTCCTGAATATTCAGGGAGAAAATCACCTAACCCTAAAACTTCAATCGTTGTTGTAACACGATTGTTTTCAAATAAAGGACCAACAACTATTCTGTAACCAGGAACATATTTTCTAATCTTTTCCGCCATTTTATTTACTTCTATGACTATTTTGTCCATATCCGGATTCTCAATTAACGCATATATTGTATTGCGCATAATAATTGGAGGCTCTGCTGGGTTTAGTGTAATTATTGCTTTAGTCCTTGGAATCCCTGTAAATATTGATAATGCGTCCTTTGTTGTTTGCGTAAATTCATCTATATTGTTTCTTGTGCCCGAGCCTGCGGATTTAGATGCAATGCTTGCGACAATTTCTAAATATTGAGTATCAGGATGAACTTTTGCTATAGCAAATGCAATTGGTATAGTTGCCTGCCCACCACATGTTATTAGATTAACATTGCTTTCATTAAGGCACTCTTCAAGGTTAATGACTGGCACACACATCCGTCCTATTTTTGAAGGAGTAAGATCAATTGCGAATTTATTAAGTTTCTTTAGGACTGGAGCGTTGTAACAGTGAACTTTTGCAGAAGAAGCATCAAATACAATTTCGCAGTAAGACGGATTCTCTTCTATTGCGTGAATTGAATCAAAAGATACTGGAACGCCTAACTCCTTTGCGATTGAGATTCCTTTTGAATCAAGGTTTCGTCCAGCAAAGATGCCGCATTCAAGATATTGGGACCTTTGTATTTTAATTAATAAATCCGTACCTATATTCCCTGTACCTATAATTCCAACTTTAACTTTCTTACCCATAAGGTCCTTCCGTTTCTAAAATTTACTATGTCTGATTTTTAATGCATCACATATAAAAGCATTTCAGACTCAATTCATAAATAAATCATAACATAAAACATCGCTTTTGTAATACTTTTTGAATTCTTAGATTTATATTTTTTGAAATACAGAAATTTATTGTGTTATAATGTAAGCAAAAACTGTAAACCATAAATAAGATTTAGCTAGGTTCAAAGAAGATCAATCAATTATATATCAAGGTAATCAAGAATAATTTCAGTCATGTCGAATACATTAATTTAAAAAATTGAAAATTTTAAAAAGTTTAAAATTTTTAAAACAAATTAAAACCAGGACGGAGGATTTAATAATATGTTAAAATGGCTGGCGTTATTGTTTATGACAATCGACCATATCGCATATTATTTTTATTCATTTCTGCCTCCTGACGTCTATATTTTCATGCGATGTTTAGGAAGGCTTGCATTTCCTATTTTTGCATACTATCTTGTCACAGGATTTAATCACACCCGTGATCCATTCCGCTATCTTATCAGAATGGCATGTTGGGCAACAGTTACACATTTCGGTCTTGCGGCAGCTTCAGTTTTCACAGGAAGACAAGCAGACATATGGACAATCACTTGGACCAACGTCATGGTTTTATTCACATTCGCAATAACAATGCTGATTGGTTATGACCTCGCGATGCGTTCGTATCATGACATGATAGTTAGCATGACACCGATAAGTGACACTCCATTTAAAATGCTGGAGACTCATTACGACGTAAAGGTAAACCTTGGCGGAATTTCCTTATCCCCTCGAATAGGAATACCACTTGGAATTACAGCCATTTTGGTCTCTTTTTGGGCGGTTTATATTTTAAAAGCAGACTATGAATTTTATGGACTATTGACAGTTCTTTTCATTTATATAGCATATCAAAAAGAAACTGGCAAAATATCGTTGCAGGTCTTGTTTTTCCTGCTGCTGGTTTTGAACACCGGATACGTAATAATGGCAGCAATAACCGGCGGCAATGTATTTTTTTCGTTCATTCAAAGCTTGTCAATTATAAGCATTTTCTTCTTTTCTCTTGCAAAACAAAATATCAAAAAGCCTGGAATACTATCAAAATACTTTTTTTATATATACTATCCCGCACATATGATAATTTTAATAATTTTATCAGGGTTTTGGGAGAAAATTATTAATTTTGTAAAAGAATTAGTTTAGAAATTTATTTAGATGTCTTTTTCTAAATTGATTTGCATATAATCTGATTTTTTATTCATAATTATGTATATCTTTATTCATATAAGGGTTTTGTTATCTATCAGAAGTTAATTTATATGTTTATTTAAGGTTCAATGTGATTGATTAGCTTTTCGTACATCTCATCGCCGACACATTCACGGGCACTTTTGCACCATTTAATACATGATGTAATATTGTTATATATCACAAAACCGCATTTCGGACACTCCTGCTGAAGGTCAGATGAAAAAAGCTCAACTTCTGTTCCACAGGTCGGGCATTTTTTTGTTTTCAGTGTAGGTGTTCCGCTAATATTTGCGGCACCAGGACAAAATTTTACAGCCATATTAACCTCCGTTGCTCACATTTTAAAATTTAATTTTTCGTTATAAATAAAAATGCGCAGTTACCCTCCATAATTTTTCAGTCAAATCAGTACTCCATTATTAACTAACCTCCATTCATATGGTCAGAATTCAATAATGTCAGTATAATTTAAGGTAATTGGTTTGCATTAGGAACATTTCTTAATATTTTTAACCAAACCGTAAATGTTTGCTAATGCTTTTATAATAACAGCAATTGCTTTGTCTTCATGTTTCAAAGGTTACCAAATCAACAAATGAATTTGACAATCGAATCATCAATCGAATTAACAAGCTATTAATTGTAAGTTTACCTCTTTAACTCGGTGTTTTTGATTTTTACGTGCAAGGCCTTTATAAATGTGATAAAATAGTCACCATTACGATAAATAATATCAATTATCTATATGTTTTTGGAGGTTCTAATGTCTTATTCAATTGAAGTTGATCGCAAATGGCAAAAAAAGTGGGATGAAAGCAAAGTTAATCAGTTTGATCCTGAGAGGAAAGACAAAAAGCTTTATGTTCTTGAAATGTTTTCATATCCTTCTGGTTCAAACCTGCATGTAGGGCATTGGTATAATTATTCATTGTCTGATTCATGGGCTCGAATGAAGAAAATGCAAGGCTTCAATGTGTTTCAGCCTATGGGATTTGATGCATTCGGTCTTCCTGCAGAAAATTATGCAATAAAGACTGGAATACATCCATATGACAGCACAATCCAAAACATTGCCACGATGGAAACGCAATTGCGGGAAATGGGTGGAATGTTTGACTGGGATTATGAAGTAGTAACTTGCATGCCTGAATACTATAAGTGGAATCAATGGCTGTTTCTACAACTATATAAGAACGGGCTCGCGTATCGCAAGAATGCACCTGTTAACTGGTGTCCAAAATGCAATACTGTGCTTGCAAACGAGCAAGTTGTTAACGGTTCCTGCGAAAGATGCGAGACTGAAGTTACCAAGAAAACCCTTACACAGTGGTTCTTTAAAATTACTGCATACGCTCAGGAACTTCTGGATAAATTACCAGAGCTTGACTGGCCGGAAAGAACTAAAAAAATTCAGACAAACTGGATTGGAAGATCCGAAGGCGCCCAAATTGCATTTGAAGCAGTTAAAAATGACGAATTATTAAGAAATGAGAACGGTGAACCATTGCTCTTAAAAGTTTTTACAACCCGTGCAGACACCGTCTATGGTGTTACGTATGTTGTAGTTGCTCCCGAAAGCGAAATTTGCGAATTTTTGACAACAGACTCAAACAAAGAGGCTGTTAGCAATTATCGTGAACAGACAAAGAAGGCTAGTGACATTGACCGTATGTCAACCGTCAGAGAGAAAACTGGTGTTTTTACCGGTTCATATGCAATTCACCCAATAACAAAAGCGCAGGTTCCTATCTGGGCATCAGATTATGTCATCGCTGGATATGGAACAGGAGTTGTAATGGCTGTTCCTGCACATGACGAAAGAGATTTTGAATTTGCAAAGAAATTTAATCTTCCCATTAATCGTGTAATAACTTCAGCAGATGGTTCTGATTGTGAGCTTCCCTTTTGCGATAAAGGTATCAATGTTGCAAGTGAAGAATTTGATGGATTACCCTTCAAAGAGGCTATTGATGGTATAATTACAAAACTATCTAAAGATAATATGGGAAGCAAAAAAATAAATTACAGATTGCGCGACTGGCTTGTATCAAGGCAAAGATACTGGGGTACACCTATTCCATTCGTTTACTGCGATGTCTGTGGTGCAGTCCCTGTTCCTGAAGAGGATTTACCAGTAGAACTTCCTTACGATGTGGAATTTAAGCCTGATGGACAGTCCCCATTAGCAAAATCAGAAACGTTTATAAATACAATTTGCCCACACTGTGGAGGACCAGCAAAACGTGATCCTGACACTTTGGATACATTTGTTTGCTCATCCTGGTATCAAATGAGATATGTTGACAATAAGAATAACGCAAAGCCTTTTGAAAAAGTTCTTGTTGATTCAATGCTACCTGTTGATAAATATATTGGGGGTGCTGAACATGCGGCAATGCATCTTCTCTACTCGCGATTTGTAACAAAAGCCTTGCGAGATATGGGTTTCTTAAGTTTTGATGAACCATTTCAATCCTTAGTTCACCAGGGAACAATTCTGGGAGAAGACGGACAAAAAATGTCCAAATCGAAGGGGAACACAATATGTCCCGACGATTATATTATCAAACATGGATCCGATGTTTTCCGTATGTATCTCGGTTTCGGATTTGCATATACTGATGGTGGCCCCTGGAATGATGACGGCGTCAAGGCAATAGCAAAATTCGTTGCTCGAGTTGAGCGTTTAGTTGATGAAGCAATCAATATGAAATCAAAATTAACTTCATCCTCATTTGGTTCTGCTGAGAAAGCCCTACAATATACAAGACACTATACAATTAAAGCTGTAACTAATGATGCCGAGAAATTTCAATTCAACACTTCTATTGCAAGACTTATGGAATTATTAACTGCAATTAATCAGTACCAATCTGCATGCGGTCAAAAACCAAACACATTATTCTTTGATACTGTAAAAGATTTAGTCTTATTATTTGCTCCATTTACTCCTCATTTCGCAGAAGAAATGTGGGAAAAGCTCGGATTTAATTTTTCTATCTTCCAACAGAATTGGCCTAAGTTTGACGAAGAAGCAATGATTCTTGACGAAAT
This sequence comes from Saccharofermentanales bacterium, assembly GCA_038326615.1. GTDB lineage: Bacteria > Bacillota > Clostridia > Saccharofermentanales > UBA5734 > JBBQKF01. Next base: position 23,172 of record JBBQKF010000047.1, read on the forward strand.
CGAAATCGGAGTTCAAATGAATGGTTCGCTAAAGTCGAGAGTTACTATCCCAACAAATGCAACTGCACCGGAAGTCGAGCAGATTGTTTTAGCTGATGAAGCAGTGCAAAAACAGCTTGAAGGAAAAAGCATTGTTAAGTTCATATATGTTAAGGGAAGATTAGCAAATATTGTAGTAAAATGAAATAGAATAGAAAAAGATAGATAGATAGATAGATAGATAGATAGATTGATAGATTGATAGAAAGATAGATAGATTGATAGATTGATAGAAAGAAAGATAGATAAATAAATAAATAAATAGATAGATTGATAGATAGATAGATAGATAGATAGATTGATAGATTGATAGATTGATAGATTGATAGATCGATAGATTGATAGATTGGTAGATTGATAGATTGATAGATTGATAGATTGATAGATTGATAGATTGA
>JBBQKF010000048.1:0-23603 GCA_038326615.1 Saccharofermentanales bacterium
TCGTTGTCGTCAATCGGTATACATTCAGTATACCTCAATCCGCCGCCTTGTTTTGCGAAAAATATACTCGCCCTTATAGTACAATTTTAGATGTTACAAGGTACTAACTGCTTGCCCACCGCTTCAAGCTTGTACTTCAGAAATTTCTTTAGCATCCCATATCCGTTGTCGAGTGTGGATTTGCCGAGGCGTAGGCACTGTGCGAGACTTCGCCTGTTAAGGCATTCTATCACCACCGCATCATAGGCATTGGTTATCTGCCTCGATTCCTTGTGAAAGAGATCCTTCCTTTGGTTTGTGACCTTTTCGTGCTTTTTTGCCGTCTTAATCCTTTGCTTGTTCCAGTTACTTCCGCCTTTCTTTCTTCTGGAAAGTTTCTTTTGTTCCCTGGCAAGCTTTAGCTCTGCCTTCCTGTACGGTCTTGGATAATTTGGGTTATTAACTTCACTGTCTATATACAGAGATTTTGACGAATAATCAAGTCCTGTAACCTTCTCCGGTGTAGGAATAATAGGTTTTATATTCGATTCATATTCAAACAATATGGATATATAATAATCCCCAGAGGGTTCTTGACTAATGGTTGCTGATTTTAATATACTATTTGCCCAATTCATCTCCCACCTATTCTTCTCGCATTCGCGAGTAAGGTTGAATAGAGGAGGGAGAATTCTTGCTACATGAGGTTAAAATACCAAAAATTTGATTGCAAACTCAATTTTGTATATGCTTTTTTAAAATTAACTGGCATTTTATATCACAATTTGGTTTTTATTAATATGCTTATAGTTTTTCTTTTTAACTGTCGCTTTTATTTTTTCTTTTAAACTTTCATTACAACGCGTTTTCTGTTAAAATAGCAGTAATATATTTTTATAAAGAAATAAAGGTGGCCTACGAATGGATCAATCAGATTTAAACCAATTGTGGAACAAAACGCGCATGCTGTTAGACGGCGAAATGTCAGAAATAAGTTTTAACACATGGATTGTTCCAATGGAACCGGTTTCCTGTGAAAACGGCGTTTTTGTGTTAACCGTTCCGAATGATTTTCATAAATCATTTGCTGATCAATACATCTCATTAATCAAAAACACCATGAAATCATTAACGAATATCGAATTTGATATTAAAATTATTTTGGTAGGTCAAGACCCCGTTCCTGTAATGAAGCCAATAATTCCCGACCAGGAAGAGCTAAACTCAAACGGTTCTTTCAGAACTAGCAGGCTAAACTCACAATATACTTTCGATACATTTGTTGTCGGAAGTGGCAATAGGTTTGCCCATGCAGCGTGTGTTGCTGTCGCAGAGAAGCAAGGTGGACGTAATTTCAACCCACTGTTTTTATATGGTGGTTCCGGCCTGGGAAAAACCCATTTAATGCACGCAATCGGAAATTTTGTTCGAACGAAATATCCTGATAAGAAAGTTTTATACGTTCAGTGCGAACAATTCGTAAATGAGTTTATTTTTACTATTAAAGAAAATAAATATGACGATTTTCGAAACAAGTATCGAAATGCTGACATGCTTCTCATCGATGATATTCAATTTATTGAAGGTAAAGACCAGATGCAGATTGAATTTTTCCATACTTTCAATGCTCTTTATGAATCGGGGAAACATATTGTTATGACTTGCGATAAGCCACCTCAGAGTCTTGCAAAACTTGAAGAACGACTTAGAACCAGATTTGCATGTGGACTAACCGTCGATATTCAGCCACCAGATTATGAAACCCGTGTTGTTATCCTTAAGAAACGTGCTCAGATGAACAACTCCAACGTCCCAGAAGAAGTTCTTGATTATATTGCTACGAATATTGCTACAAATATCCGAGAGCTTGAAGGGGCCTTTAACACTGTTCTGTGCTATTCTCTTTTAGCTGGCGAAATAACGCTAGCTATTGCAAAAGAATCGCTTAAAGATATGATTTCACCTTCTGCTACAAGGAAAATAAGTTGTGATTTCATAATGGACATTGTTTCTAATTATTATAAAGTAACCGTCGAAGATTTGAAATCAAAAAGAAGAAGCTCAGAAGTTGCTGTTCCAAGACAAGTTGCGATGTATCTTTGCAGAAATATGATTGATATGACGTTTCCTCAAATAGGAAATGAGTTTGGAAATAGAGATCACACAACCGTTATGCACGCATGCTCGAAAATTAATGAAGAATTGTCAACTTCAAACGAAGCTACAACGAAAGACATTACAGAACTTAAGAAAAGAATACAAGGCTAGTTTTTTAAGTTTTACACAATTTTTTGTGGAAAAGTTGATAACATCGTGTGGATTCAAAGGGGATAAAAGTTATGAACATTATTACCCACAATTTTATAGAGAATTGACCAGGATATTCACACTGATATCAACAGGCAAAAATGATATGCAGCAACATATTGAAGTGGTTATACACATTATCCACCACACATAAGAATAAAAGTGATAAAATATATATAATAAGATAACAGATTATAATTAAACGCATTGGGGGATTAAACATGAAAATCATTTGTTCAAGAGACCTATTTGTAGAAGCAATTAACATTGTACAGAAAGCAATATCTCCAAGACCGACTTTACCAATTCTTGATGGAATACTTATTGAAGCCGATGAAGTTGTTAAATTAACAGGTTATGATCTTGAAACTGGTATTGAATGCAAAATTGATGCTGAAATAATTGAAAGTGGAAGTATTGTTATTAATTCAAGAATGTTTGGAGAAATAATTAAAAAACTTCCTGATGATATTGTCAGTATTGAAGTTGGAACAGGAAACACAATATTAATTGAAAGTGGAAGTTCCCATTTTTCAATTAAAGGTATAAATTCTGAAGGATATCCTAAAATTCCTACGGTTGAAGACTATCAAAAAATTGTTTTGCCACAGAATTCTTTTAAAGAAATGATACATCAAACAATTTTTGCTGTAAGTAATGATGAGAGCAGACCAGTTCTTAACGGATGTAACATCGTTTGTGAAGAAAACAGCATTGAAATGGTTGCAATTGATGGATTCAGACTTGCTTTAAGAAAAGGAACATTTGAGCATTCTGTTCCTATGGTTTCTTTTATAGTCCCTGGAAAATCATTAAATGAAGTTGGAAGAATATTGTCTTCAAATGATTCACCAATTGAAATTTATAAATCAACAAATCACATAATGTTTGACACAGGAAAAGTAAAAATGGTTTCACGCCTTATTGCCGGTGAATATATGAATTATAAAAGTATAATTCCTCAGACTGCTGATACAACAATTGTTGTTTCTCCACTTACAATTCTTAGTGCGATAGAAAGAGCATCTTTGATTATAACAAGTGATGACCGAAAATTTCCTGTAAGATTAATGACTATGGATGATGAATCTCTTGTTATTAGTGCAAATACTGACCTTGGAAGTGTTCGTGAGGAAATAAAAATTTCTATGTCCGGAAATAAAATTGACATTGACTTTAACCCTAAATATTTTATTGATGCTCTTAAAGTAATTGACGAAGACGAAATTTCAATTTCATTTAACGGAAATATGGGTCCTTGTGTTTTAAGACCTGTTGACAGTAGTGAATTTGCATATCTTGTATTACCATTAAGAAGATAATTAGATGAAGGTATTAGGAGTATTTCTTAAAAATTTTAGAAACTATAAGGAGCTCAATCTTTCGCTTGATGCTGATATAAATATCTTATTCGGAGATAATGCGCAAGGAAAAACTAATATATTAGAATCTATTTACTTATGTTCTTGTCTTAGATCGCATCGTACATCTAAGGACACAGAATTAATTAAGCATGATTCGAATGAATATGAAGTAAAAATAGAATTTATAGAGAATGAAAACAGACATGAAAATGAACAAAATAATTTTAATCAAAGTATTCAAATAAACTATTATCAGGCTATTACCGGAGATCCAAATAAAATAAGAAACAAACGAATTATAAGACATAATGGAATTTTTTTACCTAAAATGTCTGAGATGATGGGATTGTTTCATGCTGTTATTTTTGCTCCTGAAGATCTTATGATGATAAAAGAAGGACCTTCTACGAGAAGAAGATTTGTTGATATTCTAATTTCACAGATAAGAGCCTCATATTTTAGCGAGCTAGGTACATTTAATAAAATTTTAATTCAACGTAATTGTTTGCTAAAACAGATGCGTGATGGCAAAAGTGATAAGGATTATAAACTGCTCGAAGTGTGGGATTTTGCATTATCAAAGTCTGCTTCTAAAATAATTGCAGCACGCATTGAATTTACAGAAAAAATAGGGAAAATTGCATCAAAATACCATAAAGAAATATCTTCCGGAAAAGAAGAGATATACGTTAAATATAAGACTGTATCTGGAATAACTCCTAATAACGAAATTATGGAGATTGAATCAATTTTAAAAAATAAATATAAAACTATGTTTTACGAAGATATTGACAGAGGGAATACACAGGTTGGTCCACATAAAGATGACCTAGAAATTTCGCTTGATGGAGAAGGGATAAGACCTTTTGCATCTCAGGGACAGCAAAGAACTGCCGTATTATCTTTAAAAATAGCTGAACTTGAAATAATAAAAAAAGAGACAGGATTAACGCCAGTTCTTTTACTTGACGATGTAATGAGCGAACTAGATTTAAGCAGAAGAAAAATGCTTTTATCAAGTGTTGGAGATGCACAAATAATTTTGACATGTACAGATAAGTCTCATGTTATAAATGATTTTGAAAATGAAGAAAAACCGCGAACAATAAGATACTACAAGGTTTCTGAAGGTTTGGTTTTATAGTATGAAAATTCCATTAAAAATGTTATAATACTAGAGATGTGTTTTTCATATTTCTTAGTAATAATTTGTGTTAAGGAGAATGATTTGTATATTCATATTGGAGGAGAATGCTCAATTCCTGGTAAAACTATAGTCGGAATTTTTGATTTTGATGCAGTTACACAATCAGAAAGTGAAACTTTAGATTATTTAAAAAGAGCTGAAGATGAAGGAAGAATTGAAACAGTCTCTTATGAATTACCTAGAAGCATTATTGTTGCAATTGATAAGATTTATATATCACCGATTTCAGCATCAACAATTAAAAAAAGAGCAAGTCATTTGTTTTAATAGAGAAAAACGAGATTATTGAAAGATATAAAAAAATTAAAACAAATCTTATAAAACCTTAATTAATTAGAGATTTAAAAACAAATTGGACTATAATGTTTGAAAATCAAAAAACAACAAAGGAAATTTTAGAAACAATATATGAAAAGATTATATGAAAACATACTAAAGATGAATAGAGAAAAAATATCGAAGAAATTTGAATGCAAAATTAAATATAAATGTATGAAGGACCAAGAAAAATTAAACTTTTAAAAATTAATTACTTAGTAAGATAATTAGCAAATGGACAAAGGAAATTTTAGAAATGATATATGAAAAGATTATATGAAAACATACTAAAGATGAATAGAGAAAAAATATCGAAGAAATTTGAATGCAAAATTAAATATAAATGTATGAAGGACCAAGAAAAATTAAACTTTTAAAAATTAATTGCTTAGTAAGATAATTAGCAAATGGACAAAAGAAATATATTATTTGATAAGTAAAATAATTAGAAAATATACTAAATAGAAAGTAAAATTATTATGAATAAAAATCAAAAGAATAATAGTTATTTTATAACATTTTAAAATATATAAAACCTTGGGAAGGTGGAAAACATGGCAGACGATAAAGAAAGAGATAAAGAACAAAATAGTTGTGAAATTGAGGCAAATGAAGATTTATTAGTAAATTCGGCATCAAATCCTTCAGCTTTAGCTGAGGACTATGAAGAAACAGATGTTGCGGAGTATGATGGGGATCAATTTGATACACATAATTCGTCTTCATATGGAGAAAGTGATATACAAGTTCTTGAAGGTCTTGAAGCTGTTAGAAAAAGACCTGGAATGTACATTGGAGATACTACATCTAGAGGATTACACCATCTTGTTTATGAAATCGTTGCAAACTCTGTAGATGAGGCTTTAGCTGGACGTTGTGACACAATTTATATAACTATAAATAATGACAATTCAGTTACTGTTGAAGATAATGGTAGCGGAATTCCGGTTGGTCCACATCCTAAAATGGGGATTCCAACGGTGGAAGTTGTTCATACAATTCTTCATGCCGGCGGGAAATTCGGTGGCGGAGCTTATAGTGTATCAGGTGGACTTCATGGTGTTGGAGCTTCTGTTGTTAATGCATTATCTGAGTGGATGGAAGTAGAAGTAAAAAGAGAAGGTAAAATATTTAAGCAACGTTATGAAAGAGGAAAGACTGTAACAGATCTTCAAAGAATAGGGACTTGTGAAGAAGGCGAAACAGGAACAAAATCAACATTTAAAGCTGATTATGAAATATTCCCTATTCTTGAATATGATTTCGCTGTAATGATTACAAGGTACCGTGAAATGGCATTTTTGAATAAAGAAGTTACCATAATTCTTAAAGATGAGAGAACAGAAAACACAGTCGTTAAAAATTTACATTACGATGGGGGTATTGTTTCATTTGTTGAATATCTTAACAAAAATCGTGAAGTACTCCATAAACCACCGATTTACATCACTTCTAAATGCGGAGACTCTTTTGTTGAGCTTGCAATTCAATACAACGATAGTTATTCAGAAAGCGTTTATTCATACGCAAATAACATTGCAACAATAGAAGGTGGAAGTCACATGACTGGCTTTAAAGCTGCACTAACAAAAGTTGTAAATGACTACGCGCGTAAGTATAAGTTTCTCAAGGACGGTGATAAAAATCTTCAGGGAGAAGACGTTCGAGAAGGGCTAGGAGCCATAATAAGTGTAAAATTACCTGATCCTCAGTTTGAAGGACAAACAAAAACAAAACTTGGAAACGCTGATATTCGAACTATAGTCGAATCTGCAGTAGGAGATAAATTATCTAGTTATTTTGAAGAGAATCCTTCAATTGCAAGAATTGTTATGGATAAGTGCCTTTCAGCAAACAGAGCTAGAGAAGCTGCAAGAAAAGCCAGAGAAATGACGCGAAGGAAATCAGCTCTTGAATCAACTACGTTACCTGGAAAACTTGCAGATTGCCAAGAAAAAGACCCAGCACTATGCGAAGTCTTTATAGTTGAAGGAGATTCAGCTGGTGGTTCTGCAAAACAAGGAAGAGAAAGAAAATATCAAGCAATTCTTCCATTGTGGGGTAAGATGCTAAATGTAGAAAAGGCAAGGATTGATAAAGTTTTTGACAATGAAAAGTTACTGCCTGTAATACTCGCGTTAGGTGGTGGAATAGGATCAGACTTTGATTGCACAAAACTTAGATACCATAAAGTAATAGTCATGGCAGATGCTGACGTTGACGGATCTCATATCAGAACACTCTTACTTACTTTTTTCTATCGCTATATGAAACCCCTTGTTGATGGAGGGTATGTTTATATTGCATGTCCACCACTTTACAAAGTATATCAAGGAAAAGAAGAATACTATGCGTATGATGACAAAGAATTAGAAGAAGTAAAACAAAAAACTGGCTGGACAAATCCGGGAATACAAAGATACAAAGGTCTTGGAGAAATGAGTTCAGAGCAGTTATGGGAAACCACTATGAATCCAGAATCGCGAAAAATGCTCAGGGTTCAGGTTAACGATGCTCAGGAAGCAGATGAGACATGTACGCTTTTAATGGGTGAAAAAGTAGAACCCCGTAAAGAATTTATACAAGCAAATGCAATTTATGCGAAAGCTGACATATAGACAAATTGTTTCACGTGAAACAATTTGTCTAAAACATGAGACTTCAATTCGTTAGATGTAAGCGAATTGAAGTCTTTATCCATTTGCTGAGGCGAAAACTGTAATATAATTATTTGAACATAAGATGTAAGTGTGTTTGAGTCTTTATTCATTTGTTGAGGTGAAAACTAAAATTTGATATTATGAACATATATTATTGGTTTAAGTTTTAAAAGCACGGTTTATTCCTTTTATAATTAACTGTATATTGTTAGGCAATGACTCCAGAAAATTTCAATCATGAGAGTCTCTTAGTGTAAGCCAGTGTTTGGTGATTTTATCAACTTTTAAGGCTATCACTATCAGCGTTGCTTATACTACATGACCATAATTGCTTTGCATAAGTTTTTTGCTTTATATACTTTGATTATACCATCAAATTAATTCTATAAATTGTTTCACGTGAAACAATTATGAATCACATGAATATTGTTTAATACGGATAAGAAAGAATCAAGAAAGTTGTTTTGATATGTGTTACAGAAAAGCAACACATATTTTATCAAAAAGTTATAAACATCGAAAAATTGATTACATTTAATTATCAACTAAAAAACTAACTAATGAAACATATCAAATAGGTGTCTTACATAACTTAAAGGCGTTAGTTTTGAAGTGATTTGAGTAGGTTGCCGCCTAAAATACTTTTTGGCATAATATAATTTATAAACTTTAAAAGTAAAATTGCATAAGACAAATTTGATTCAAGACGAATTATTTGTAGAATAATCAGAATTATATGTTAAAGAGTATACACAAGAAACTTGTATAAAAATTCTGGGTGAAGCAACACCGATTAATTAATTTCAGCAACAATAGACATATATAAAATGCCTTGCAAAGAAGAGCTAGTGTCAAATCTCAATATAACTGGCGGGAATGACACGTTTCCACAGAAATAAAAAAATTAAATACTCAATATAACCAGATATTCTTGATTGTATAAAGTAAGAATGTATTGTAACTAACCAAATTGATATTGTAGAAATAGTGATTTCTTAAATAATTCAGTAGAATAATGAATTAATAATATTTACTGCGTAATCGCGATAATCATTAAAAAGATTGGTGTATTAGGTATTTGTTGCATTGTTATATGGGATAAAATTGTAAACAAATTCCTTCTGCTTTTGCAACAGGAGAATCCTTAATAATGCAAAAAACATTTTCTAAAATAATGATATTAAATTTTCTGTGTTAATAATTGTAATAAAACAAAAAAGCTACTTAAATATGAAATGTAATAAAGCAAAAGGACAGTTTAATATTAAATGAATTAAAGCTTTGTAAAATTAAAATAAACCTAAATGTGTAAAACTAAATATTTGAACCTGATTAAAACGGATGTATCTGATTATATTGAGTGATGTATTTAGAAAATAGTTAATAATCCAATAACGGAAGATTTCTTTTTGTCAAAAAGAAATACACAGAATTGAAAGGGAATACAATGAAATCGACAGAATATTTAAAAAGGTAGTATTATATGTACAAATATACAATTACAAATCGAACAGTGAAAAATTAATGCAGGCCACTTTCCTTGATAGTATTTGTAATAAACAATTAGTCCTACTTAGTAAACACTATAGCCTTAAATATCTTTTGTTGTAGCGCATTGCCAAGATTGTTTCACGTGAAACAATCTTGGTAATGCTAATTAGAAAAGACCGTAAAACCTTGAGCACAACATAAAACATTACTATTATAAAAATAAACATGGTATTTCTGCTTAAAAAATGGTAGAATTACACCATTCGACATGAAAAGAGGCAGAAAAATAATGGCTTTAGTTTTAGCAATTGTTAATCAAAAAGGCGGGGTTGGAAAGACAACTACTAGTGTTAATTTGTCTACATATCTTGCTCTTAAAGGTAAGAAAACTCTTTTAATTGATATCGATCCTCAAGGAAATGCAACAAGCGGTGTTGGATTAGAAAAAAAAGAGTTAAAAAAGACTATTTACGATGTTTTAATTAATGAAGATAATATTAAAGACGTGATTCAACCAACTGGGAGAAAGAACCTATCTATTTGCCCTGCAAATATTGATTTAGCAGGTGCTGAAATCGAACTTGTAAGTTTGTTGTCTAGAGAAACAATTCTCAAAAGAGCATTGCAACCTGTTATGAACCAATTTGATTTTATATTAATGGATTGTCCTCCGTCATTAGGCTTGATTACGCTTAATGCTTTAACTGCAGCTACAGGAGTTATTGTTCCTATACAATCTGAATATTATGCTCTTGAAGGACTTACTCAATTAATGGATACAATAAACATTGTGAAAAAGCACCTTAATCCTGCTTTGAACATTTTTGGAGTTGTTGTTACTATGTTTGACTCTCGTACTCAACTTTCACATCAGGTAACGAGTGAAGTTAAGAAATATTTTGGGGAAAAGCTTTTTAAAGCAATAATTCCTCGAAATGTTCGTTTAAGTGAAGCCCCAAGCTTTGGCCTTTCAATTAGTGAATATGATTCAAAATCTAAAGGTGCAGATGCATATGAATTTCTTGCAAAGGAAGTTATAAAAAGAGCAACAAACTTTTAGAATGAGTTTGGTATTTGAATTTCATTTCGAAGATCAGTTCGTTGTAACATCGTACTAGATACTACTATTGAGGAGAATATAATATGAGTAACATAAAACCAGTAATAAAGAAAGAGGCACTAGGCAGCAACATTTCAAAATCAATTCACCCTTTAGGTACGCAGAAGGGATTAGGGAAAGGCCTTGGCGCATTACTTTCAAGCGATGGAATTCCTGAGAGTGATAAGGATTCAGTAGTAAATTTAAAAATTAATGATGTAAGTCCTAATGTTGATCAGCCAAGAAAAGCTTTTAACCAGGAAAAGTTAAATGAACTTGCTGATTCAATTAGAACCAATGGCATAATCATGCCAATAATTGTTCGTAAAGAAGGAGCAGTTTATAAGATTGTAGCCGGTGAACGTAGATGGAGAGCTGCTAGACTTGCTGGACTTATGGTTATACCTGCAATTATAAGAGAGTTAACAGATTTGCAGGTAATGGAACAAGCACTCATTGAGAACATTCAAAGGCAGGATTTAAACCCAATTGAAGAATCTAATGCTCTGGACAGATTGATAAAAGAACATGACCTTACACAAGAAAAATTATCGACGATAGTCGGAAAAAGCAGGCCAGCAATTGCAAACTCTCTTCGTTTGTTAAATCTACCTGAGCAAATTCAAGATTTCGTTATTCAAGACGATTTGTCAGCTGGACATGCACGAGCACTACTCGCCTTATCTGATGCATCCCTTCAATTACAAGCAGCAAATGCAATAATCGAAAAACAAATGAGTGTAAGAGAAACAGAAAAGTTTGTAAAAAATCTAATGACGCCAAAGAAAGAAAAAGCAAAGGTTGACCCACAATATTTAAATAGTGTAAAAGATTTTGAGCAGAAGTTAGGTAAACACTTAGCAACAAAAGTTAAGCTAAAAGATAAGAACAAAAAAGGTATAATTGTGATTGAATATTACTCATATGAAGATCTTGATAGAATTTATGAGATTATAACGAAGTAAAAAGCAACTTCAACTTTTAGATAATATTAAAAATTAGTGTTAATTATTTTGGATTTGGAAGAACAAATGTAAACCCTGTAATATTACAAATGTTGTATTATAAAAAAATGTTGACAGATTAATCAATTCGATGTAAAATATCATAGCGTGTAAAGCTGAAAAGCGTGGAGAGATGGTCGAGTTGGTTTAAGGCACCGGTCTTGAAAACCGACGTAGATGAGAGTCTACCGTGGGTTCGAATCCCACTCTCTCCGCCACACAAAAAACAGCAATGCACACATCAGTCGGCTGAACCATTTTGGAGAAGTACCCAAGTGGCCGAAGGGGGCGGTTTGCTAAATCGTTAGTGGGGGTAACCCCAGCGAGGGTTCGAATCCCTCCTTCTCCGCCAAAGGTAAACCTTGAAATCGCTGTTATCAGTGCATTTCAGGGTTTTCTTATTTTAAATACAAAAATAAATCCATAATAAATCCTTGTGGATAACTCGAAAATGATAGAAAAATGATGGAATTAAACCAATTAAATAGGTATTCATCCAATTTTTGACCAACCTTTCCACAGGTTCTATCAATAAATTAGAAGATCCAGTTTTCTTTGTGTCTTATCATTTCTGATTTTGTTAAAAATCCATGTTGGTAATAGAATTTAAACCCTTTTCTCATCTTATATTTTAAAAAGGCATCGTTGACAACACCAGCTTTCCCCGAGGGTAAGCCATTTGGTTGTTTCTTGTTTTTGACATTTCTTACTCTAATTAACATTATTAATACCTCACTTAAATTGTGTAACAAATAGTATCGGGCATTACATTGAAACAATAAAGTGAGAAATAATCAAAATTTAAATTTTTTAGAAGCACTAAAATAGATCTTCCATATTTCATACTAAAATTATGTTTGCAGTAATTATTTATATTATGATATGATTGTACATAGTTTAAAAATATTCGTCCGAGGCAATTTGATTAAAACTACAGGCCATAAAATAATTAAATGTTGTACTGAAGATTTTAATCTAATTCTGGATAATGGCCAAATAAAATTAACAGAAGAAAGGAGAAAAAATAATTATGCTAACAAATATTAAATCCATAATTGCTGGCGGTGAAGGAATAACAACTGAGTTTAAAGAAAGCAAGAATAGATTGCCAAGGAATATAATGGAGACAATATGTGCGTTTTTAAACCGAATTGGTGGAGATATTCTTCTAGGGTTTAAAGATGATGGTAGTATTACTGGCGTTGATGAAGAATCTATAAGTCAAATCAAGAAGGACTTTGCATCATTAATAAACAACCCCGCGAACCTTTTTCCTACAGCTTACCTTTCAATCAATGAATATAAAATTGATGGTAAAACTATTTTGCATATATTTGTTCCGGAAAGTTCCCATGTTCATAAATCTAACGGGAAAATATATGACCGTAATGAAGATGGTGATTTTGATGTTACCAATAGCGTTGATATAATCGCCTCTATGTATATTAGGAAGCAACGTGCTTTTACAGAAAACGATGTGTATCCATATGCTACCATGGATGATTTGAAACCAGAATTGATTGACAGAGTTCGTATAATGGCATCTAACAGGCAGCCCAATCACCCTTGGGAAAACATGACAAATAATCAAATATTAAGAAGTGCCGGACTTTATCAAAAAGATACCCAAACCGGTAAAGAAGGTTACACGTTAGCCTGCATTTTGCTTTTTGGAAAAGATGAGACTATTATATCCGCAATTCCTTATCATAAAACAGATGCGATTTTAAGGCGTGTGAATCTTGACCGGTATGATGACAGGGATGATATTCGCTGCAATTTGATTGAAAGTTATGATCGATTGATGAATTTTGTTGAAAAACATCTCAATGATACTTTTTATTTAGAAGATGATACGAGAATCAGTGTTCGAAATAAGCTTTTTCGCGAGGTTGCAGCAAACATTTTGATTCACCGTGAGTATTCAAATCCATATCCTGCAAAATTGATTATTGAAAATGGAAGGGTAATCACAGAAAACGGAAATAAAGCGAATGGATTCGGAGAAATTGACATCGATAATTTTACTCCTTATCCCAAAAACCCAATTATTGCAAAAGTTTTTAAGGAAATCGGAAGAGCAGATGAGTTAGGCTCCGGTATCAAAAACATTAAAAAATACTGCAAGATTTATTCCAACTCGAAACCGATTTTTATTGAAGGGGATATTTTCAAAACGATTATTCCGTTGACCACTCATGCCAATCCCCAAGCTACCATGCAAGCTACCATGCAAGCTACCATGCAAGCTGATGAAGAAATAAGTAAATTAATAGAATATTGTAAAATTCCAAAGACAAGGAAAGAAATGCAATATTTCATGAAGTTAACTAATAGAGATCATTTTAGAAAAAACATTTTGAACCCTTTAATTGAAAAGGGTCTGATAAAATTACAGATTCCAGATAAACTGACAAGTCCGAATCAGAAATATTACTCTTAATGACTTATCTTCTTTAACCCTAAATTCCGTGCTTAAGTCTTGCAAATAGTTCTTCATCGGGGCGTAAAGTTAAAAGTGCAACCGGATGAAAGATTTAATTACGAGAAAGGAGTGTCGAGCTGTTTACTCGACGGAAATATAAATGAAAAAGAAGTATTTTTATTTATTTATCCATATAATAACAATAAGTATTGTGGCATTTGGTGTTAATGAAGAATTAAATATTAATTCAATTAATGGACTTCCAACAATACTTGTAATTATTCCATCAACTGCATTGTTATTGACCTCGTTTCTTTATTTTATTCCGAATATTTCAAAAATAGTTCAACATATTTTATCCATTTTTATACCACTTATCTTATACTTTATAGGAATAATAATGGCATCATTATATTTCAGATCCCCCTATGTTTGGACACTCTTTGTTCCTCTTGTTATAGAAATATTATTGGTTACATTATTAATCTCTTTTTTAATATCAATTATATACAATAAATATGTGGAAACCTCTTTTAAAGCATTTGATATTTGAGTCGTTTTGATAATTCAATTAAAGTGACTTTGCCGGTTGTCCAGTTGAAAAATTCACTTAAGCGTAGATGAGAAAGTGATATATCAGACTCTTTCAGGCAGTAGAATGATGTCAAGTTCAGAAATATCTGCGGTTACCGGATTCGGTAAAACAAAGGTGGTAAGTTTACTAAAATCGTTAACCAAAAAAGGAAATGTGAAACTGGTAGGATCTGGAAGAGGCACAAAGTATATGACTTGAGATACCAAATTGGCATCTCAGAAACGTTGATACTACAGACAGACACTAATAATACCCGGTTCAAATTTTATAAATACAATCGAAAATTTGTTTGTTTTTTATTGAGCATTATCCAACCAGACAACTCGTGATTTGCGCTTGTTTATGATTATTTTCTCAGGTGCATTATGCCATGCCCTCATTCTCCGCCATTTAGTAATGACCAATTTTAGTCGGTTCGTCATTACTGAAACCAAAAGAAGAAGTTGCATAAGGAAAACCTTATGCAACTTCTTTTCTTTTTGCAAAAAGCTCTCCAAGATTGCCAACAAACTTATAATTAATCGTAACATCCTGCACATTCTTGCCATCAACCTTATAAAATTCTGAAACTGTAATTGTGTCTATTAATTCTCTTGCCATAAAGCGATCCAGTTTCTCTACTTTAAGATATTTAGAAATGTTATTTGCCCAGTGGTTAACATTATCTTCTTGTCCTACTTCTGCTTTTACCTGCTCACGAAGAGCAGGTATTTTTTCTTCTAATTCTTTTAGTTCTTTTTCATAATCAGCAAGCAGACTGTAAAAGAATGTTTCAGGCATTTTACCAGATAGTTTTTCTTTGTAGAGATTTTTTACGATAGAATTGATTTCAACCACCTTATGTTCTGCTGTTACAAGCTGTCTTTCTGCTACATTACTTTCTATAACGGTTGTTTCTTTTAATGCACGGATAACTTGGTTTGTAAATGCTTGTTTATCATTTTCTGAAATTTTAGCGTAATTGCGAATATCATTAAGTGCAATATCTACTAATACTTCTTCACGAATATTATGAGAACTACAAATCTCTTTTCCGTGATTTGCATATCTACCACAACGATAGGTGAGTTTTTGCTTTCCTTCATTGCCTCTAAGAGAGCCTGCCATAGTTGAGCCACAGTCAGCACACCGAACAAGTCCTGCAAATATAGAAACTTCGCGCTCAACCTTTGGCGTATGGAAATGCTCACGAGTCTTTCGCATTTTTTGTGCTTGGTTCCATAATTCACGAGTAATAATTGCTTCATGTGTATTTTCTACTATTATCCACTCGTCAGGATCAGTTACCCTGCGTTTTTTTGACTTGAATGAAATAACCTGTCTTTGACCCTGAACCATTGTCAAAAGAATTTATATCTAATTTGTAATTTTATATTTACCAAATGAGCACTCTTTACATCCATGGAAAATTTGATATACAAAATCTTATATAAATTTAATGGACTAAGTTTTAATGCTTAGTTTGTTGTACTATTTCCAATATTTTTGGGACAAACCACTGTATTTTGCCGTAAGAGTAATCGGAATTTTAAATACTCCAAAGCCCTCTAAATTCTTTTGACAGGTTAGGGTTACTGTAATGGTGTTTCCAAGCTGAACAGTTTTTGTTGAAGAATTAAAATAGGTAGTCTGCCAGTTTACACTGGGGAATAAACCAGTTTCAGTTGTTAGTTCAAATCTTCTTGCAAATGCTTCACTTGAAACTCTTCCAGAAAAACAGGCACTTTCAACCAACTCGTGAGCGTAATAATCCAAATCTTGCTTGATAGCTAAAAAAGAAAACACATTGATGGTTAGCACTAAAAGCATCATTATTACAAAAACAGAAACAACAACATCAATATATCCCTCACCACTCTTATTATTTAACACCTTTTTCATCAAAAATCTCGCCTCCTTTATATTCTGTGGATTTCAATTTTCATACGCTATCCAAACATTGCCGATAGACTGTTCATAATTTCTACAATTATAACCACCATATAAACAGCCATAAAACAAAATAGCAATCCAAATGATAGCCTTTTTACCTTTGACGGCACTTTTGCTGCTTGCCCCTTTAATAACTGCCTTTGAATATCTGCAAATTTTAAGGATAGCGATGCCCAATAAACCTCCGTTTTATCTCCACGAAGCACAGATATAAGCCCACGTACAACATCAGAAAGCATTGCACTTCCTACACGACTTTCAAGTCTTGTAAGAGCTGATTCATAATTGCCGGATTTCATATCTGCAACGGTGATTAATAGCTCATGCTTTAATTCGTCAGTTGTATTATTTTTAAAGCCATCTAATATTGCTAATACATCTCTACTGTGAGTTAGTGTTTTTTCTATTGTGAAAACAAGCCTTGGTAATTCAAATTCTATTGCGGTTCTTCGTGTCTTTATTTTTTCTTGTATTCCTTTGGATTCTTTAAAATACACTGCAAATGATAAAGCCACAACAAGGGGGACTACGAGTGGGAATATAAAGAAAGCAGGGATTGCAAGCAGTCCGTAAATTCCTGCCTTTAATATGGCGTTTGAAATATGAAGCTCAGGTGTAATATTAATGTTGGCTGTTTGTAAATCGGAGAGTAACTGCAAGCGCTTATATTCACCAATTTTAATATGTTTTGATATAAAATATGCTAAATTCTCCACAAAGCGTTCAAAGACTGCTGTTTTTTTATTTTGTAGTTTAGTTAGCTCTTTAATGGCTTTGCTAACTTTTATAGCAGGTATTCTTAAAAGGTCGGCAACAATAAAAAATAAACCGAACCCTAAAAGCATACCACAAATTATTTGTAGCATTTCATTTTCTCCTTCCAATAAAAAAACCGCCACTTTCGTGACGGTTTGGGACTTATAATATTTGATTTTATATTTACTTGGCTATTCATCAATTTCGTCATTTAATCTTGTAATTTCAGTTAATTCATGTAGCTTTTGTTTTAACAGATTTTTATCAATTAATTTAACAGTATATTCTGAAATCATAGTGGGGGAAAGGCTTCGCGATAATGCAAACTCTACAATTTCATCATCTTTATTGGAACAGAGTATAATACCAACACTTGGATTTTCATTGACTTTTTTATGTTCTCGATCAAGACTTTCAAGGTAAAAATTCATCTTTCCGAGATGTTCAGGTTTAAATGAACCTATTTTCAATTCAAATGCAACTAAACAAGCAAGACCTCTGTGATAAAAAAGTAAATCGATATAGTAGTCACTACCACCAACTTGAATTCGATATTCTTCCGCTACAAAAGTAAAATCTCTTCCAACCTCTAATATAAAATTTTTAAGATTTAATATAATTGCCTTTTTGAATTCGTACTCAGAAAACTTTTCTGGTAAATTTAAAAATTCAAGGACATAGGTATCTAAAAATTTTGACTTAATTTCATTTGTCACATATACAGGTGCAAGCTTTTCCTTAGATAGCATACATCTTTCATAATAACCGCTGTCAAGCTGGCGCTGCAAATCTCTCGCAGAATACCTTTCTTTTATACAAAGCTTAATATAAAATTCACGTTCCTCATTGGTTTTTGCTTTTGCCATAATCTCCAAATGATTTGACCAGCTAATTTGTGTCAACACTGTTGTCACAAATTCATTGCCATTATAGGTTTCATAAATTTGTTTCATTCTGTAAAGCCCACGACGATTAAAACCTTTAATTTCTGGGCTATTTTCATTAATATATTTTGCCATTTCATCAATATATGAACTGCCCCAATTCTTACTCTCAAGTTCTTTTGAAATGTATTTACCAACATTCCAATAAAGTGTAATAAGTTCATCATTCACTTTTCTAATTGCATTTTCTCTTGCGTCGCTAATAAGCTTTATAATGCTATCAAAATCATTTTTTTTAAGATTTGATATTTCATTTTGCATTTTAATACCTCTTTTTACTGCACTTTATTATTCTGAAAATTGCATTATGGGATGGAATTTGTACTATTTTTATAATACCACATCTATCGTCTATACTCAATAGGCTTTGTGTATTTCATCATTAAAAGAGAAGTAATTAATATTACAACCCCTGTTAATGCAAGAACAATTTTACCTGGCAGTGTATCCATAAGTGTATGAAACCACGATTTATTAAGCATATATAAAAGTGGAATGTTTCCTACAACAAGTGCCACCATCATAAAATACTCTTTCCTTGGCTCGTAAAGCATTGTTTTAAGCTCGTTGTTGACTATTCTTACATCGGTTAGCTTTCCAACTATTGGTTGCAGTGAATCTTTTAAGGTTCTGTCATCTTGACACTGAATTAAGGTATCGCACCATTCCTTGAAAATCTGATTGTCTATTTTATCTTTGAGCCTATGCAGTGCCATTTTAATATCCGAGCTAATTGCAGTAGTTTCGCCAAGAAAGCTTTTAAACACTTCTGTTATGGGTGGGTTTAAATAACGAATATTTTCTTTTACTGATAATACAATATCATCAGTGCGATTATATGACGTGGTTATAATAGACAAAGCAGTTTCGATCTCAAGCTCTATGTGTTTATAATAATATCCTATGGTGGTTTTTGCATAAATAAAGGGTAGCAGTGCCAAAGTAATATAGAATATAGGGACAAGAAAAATGTTGTCAATCAGCACCGAACACATACCACCGCAAATTAACAGTGTCAGCGACACCGAACAAATTGTTGTGAATTGGCTACCTTTGCCTGTTGCTATAAGTGCATCGTTAATGTGTTTTAACTCTGCCGAGATTTTGCGGCTTTTCTTTTTTCCTTTCATATCATTATAATTTTTACTTGTTATCTCAATTGTAAGTTTATTTATAGCTTTGTTATCCTTGTCATTAACTTCTTCGGTTTTGCTTGTAACAGTATTCATATCATTGAACACGGTTTTCAATATGCTTATTCTATTTGTATCCATTCTACAACATCGGTATGATTATCACCCGTGCTTGTCTTAACAGAATACACAGATAATACATCAGCCCAGTTTTGAACAACTTTGTGATTATTTCTAAAAGCCTTAATATTATTATAAACCTTCTTAGTAGAATTTCTGCCAAAGCGTTCTGCCTTATATGCTGTAATATTTGTAACTTCATTTGCTTTCTCAGAAGCCTTATCTGTTGCATAAGCGTTCGGTGTATCGTGAGTGGTCTGCTGCGTTTCTTCTGCCTTGTCCTTTGTTCTGACAAAAGCATCCTTCATATTCTTTGATAGTTCAGCGCTTTTGTCGAGAACTTTAATATTCTTTATAACTTTTCTTGTCTTAATATCGATCATTTTTTTCCCTCGTTTCAAAAAAACAACGCCCACTTTTCAGTGAGCGCTATTTTTTACTATTAAGTTAATATTTCTTTTTCACAAAAGTCCGTTTTAAATGAATTACAAAAACATTGCCATATAGAGTGGGTAGCTATCTATGATTTCTGTTCCACCAACATTTTTAGCAGATAATTTTATGCCGTGCTTTACCCCATAATTTTCGATAATCGAATTCATTGATTTAGCCTTTGTGTTTTCTGCTGATTTAACCTCAATCGCTGTGGCTTGTTTATTTAATCGGATAAAGAAGTCTATCTCGATTTTTGAGTTGTGTTCAAAATAGTATAGTTTTTTACCGGCTTTAGAGAATATATCAGCAATAATATTTTCGTAAATTGCGCCTTTGTAAATACCTAAATTGCCATCAATAATATCTTCCTGAGAGCCTTCCTCAAGCATCGCCATTAAAAGTCCCGTATCACGCATATAAACTTTAAAAACATCGCTTTTAGCGTTACCCTCAAGAGGGAGCTCAGGGATTGCAAGATTATAACAGAAATTTATAATTCCCGCGTCATATAGCCACATTAGACTACCACCAAATTTTCTTGCAGTTCCTTTGCTTTCGACAAGACCATACTGAAACTTCTTATAATCTTTTGATAAATGTTTTGGGATTGAAAGAAAACACGCCCTCGCTTTAGCTTTCTCACTACCTTCGGCATATTTTGCAATATCATCGGTATAATCACTAATGATAGCTTTTTGAATTTTGAATACATTTGCAAAATTGTGAGTTGTAACAAACTCACTCACTACTCTCGGCATTCCGCCAACGACGATATATTCTTTGAAAAGCCCAAGCATTCTTTCATGCATTGCAGTTGGCACCTTTTCTTTTTTGATAAAATATTGTTTGATATCATCAATAGATTGTGGCAACACGCCATTTGCCCATAAAAACTCCTCAAAATCTAAAGAGAACATTTCTATAGTATCAACATATCCAACAGGATATGAAGGCACATCTTCATAATGAATTCCAAGCATAGAGCCGGATGCAATTACATCAAACTGTTTATCAATTGCAAGAAATTTGAGTGCCGTTCTTGCTCTTGGACAGTTTTGAATTTCATCAAGAAAAATTAGTGTTTCATTTGGTATAAGCTCTGCATTTGGTACACGTAATGAAATTTGTTTAATAAGAGTGGTGGCATCCAAATCACCATCAAAAATTGCTTTATATGCAGGGTTTTCGTCAAAATTTATACGAGTATAATGCGTATAGTTTGCACGAGCAAACTCATCAATGATAAAGGTTTTGCCAACCTGTCTTGCACCTTTCACGAGTAAGCATAACTTATCTTCACGCCGTTTCCATAGGGTCAAGTCATTTACAATTTTCCTTTTTAACACATCAGCCACCTGCCTTTAGTTTTATTGTGTTCATTATAGCAGATAATATGCATTCCGTCAAAATATTTGCATATTTTACCCACGAATATTACTGTGCTGCTGCATATTATAACCACTAATAACAAGGTAGAGTTGCAGTTTTTCAAAACAAAAATCAATTATTTCTGAAATATTTATAAAAACTTCAATACGATGTTTTGTAAAATACGAGTTTTTGCAAATAATGGTTGCATAAATCCGAAAAATTACGCAACGATTTGTGAAAAATTAGACCTTTTAACTATATAAACTCACCCATTTTTGTTGTCATCAGCTTATAGAGCTTTGTATTACGTGGGAACTTGTTGACAAACGGCACAAGAGAGCTACCAACTTTGATAAGACCGTGCCGTATTAAGTCCATCCATCTGTTGAAAGTTAAGGGGTGCAAATTGGCACAAATGCTTTCTTGCAGTAGAAAGCAAGGTTTCTGTGTCGTTATCAAGCTGTTCCTTAGTATCGGCTGTATGCACCATTGTAATAACGGCAAACATCATCCGCTGGTCACGAGTGGTAAGGTCATCAAGAAATTCCTTGTTTTCCTTGCGCTGTTGTTCCATATCATAAGGGATTACAGCTGAGAAGTTATTGTTTGTGTTCTGCTTTCTCTGCCAATTTGTTATATTGGTTTCAACGCCTAATAAGCGGTTTTCAACCTCACGTACTGCTTCGTCAGTAGGAACAGGGATAACATCAATGGACATCATCATATTTCGGTTTAATTCACAAAGCTCTGCTACCATACTGTCTTTGATATAGGATGCGTATTCTTTTAAGAATATAACTCTGCCATAGCGATTACCAACTTTGAAATAGTCTTTTTCAAACTCAAAGCTATCAGGACAGATGTAATCCTTTAAGTAACAAACATCAAATAAACATCCATGTGGAGGTTTATACTTCTTAGTGCATTGCTGGACTACTCGTATATATCCCTTCTATGGCCGAGGTCGATTATGGTTATCAGAATTTTCTCATCTTCTATCAAAGCTAGAATACGATAATCGCCGATGCGATATCTCCATTTACCTTTATGATTTGCTGTTAGCGCTTTCCCATGCCGACGCGGATCTTCACATCCTTCAAGATTTTTTTCAATAAATCCGATGAGAAGAGCTGCTACTGTTCGATCGAGTTTTTTGAGTTTTTTAACTGCTACGTCAGATATTCGAACGCTATAACTCATTAGGCAAATCCCAGCTCTTTCTTAACTTCTGACAGGGAGTAGGTCGTTGTCATCTCGGCGAAAGCTTTATCGAACAGGTCAAGGTCAAATTCATCCTCAATTTTTTCAATTGTGGAATTACGGAGCAGTTCTGACACCGATATTTTTTTAAGCTGTGCATATTTCTTTATCAGAAGAGCTTCTTTATCCTCGATTCTCAATGAAATAGTTGCCATGATATTCACCATCCTTTGCAATCCTTTGTAATACTTTGTAATACTTTGTAATACTTTGTAATACAATACTATCATATCTAAATTATATTGTCAATGCCATACAGCAATTTAGCCACGACAAACGCATCAAAATTTTAGAAATATTTAAAAAAGTGGAAATATAATAGATAAATGCTTGCGTTTGTCTATTTTTTCGTGTATAATGTATTACATACTATGTAATACTATGGAGGCAATGGCATGGCATATCCAGACTGGGTTTTAAAGCACAAAAAGAAGGGCACTTATGTGAATTTTGCAAACGGAACGTACTATTTATACGCTGCACATTCAAAGAGAATCCCCGGGACAAAGAAGGTCAAACGCATATGTGACGGTTATCTTGGCAGAATTACCGAGGCAGAAGGGTTTATACCAACCAAGGACAAGGTATCTTCAGAGATAGTAGTTTACGAGTACGGACTTTCATACTCTATTTTGCAGATATGTGAAAAAATTCATAAAGGATTCATTAAAACGTCAAAAGATGAAGCGGATTTTATCATGGTAATGGGAATTTTAAAGGTAATGCATAATTCCTGTGACAAAAGTCTTTTTTTTAACAGCTATCTCTCTGTTTTATTCCCTGACGTAGATATAGAAAAAAAAGTATCGCATTCCACTGCTGTACACATAGAGAGAGCAGCCGCAATGATCGACGTGTATTTGAACAAAAAACTCGGAGAAGATAGAAATAATTTTCAAAATCAGATGCGTTACGTCTTCAAAGTGAATGTAAACAGCAAATGGTACTTGTCTAAAACAACTGAATCAGTAATTGAATTGATGAAAAAATATAAATTGGAATGGGGTGAATAAAATGGCTAAAACAAATCATTTTCTCATTGAATACAAGCAGTGCATTGGTAAAGCGAAGATAGATTTTAAAAATGTTAAACCGCCTAAAAAAACAATGCACAGGTTACTTAGGCTATTTGAAAGCGTAGATGATCCAAGGCTTAAGGCAAGAACGGATTATCCGCTTGAAGAAATAATCGTTATTGCTTTT
>JBBQKF010000049.1:0-23383 GCA_038326615.1 Saccharofermentanales bacterium
AAATAGAAGTAAATATAAATAAATATAAATAAATAGAAATAAATAGAAATAAATAGAAATAAATAGAAATAAATAGAAATAAATAGAAATAAATAAAAATAAATAGAAATAAATAGAAGTAAATAGAAATAAATAGAAATAAATAGAAATAAATAGAGGTAAATAGAAGTAAATAGAAATAAATAGAAATACATAGAAATAAATAGAAATAAATAGAAATAAATAGAAATAAAAAGACATTTACAAAAGAATTAACAAATGACAAAATAGGCGAAATGAAACAAAATTAGCAAAACAAATCATGAATAATTTTCTATTGATAGTAATCAAAAATTTTTGGGAGGTAATAAAGTGGCAGGATGTGAAGGATGTGCAAGTAAGAACAACTGTTCTACTGAGGTAAAAGAGGGATGTTCCTCTAATAGCACAAATGAAAACGAAAATGAAAATAAGACCAATTCTCATAACCATGGGAATAGTAAGAGTGATTTTATTGAACAACATCACTTGCTAGCGAGAGTTAAAAGTATTATTGGCATATGCAGCGGTAAAGGAGGCGTAGGGAAATCTCTTGTTACGTCAACACTTGCTGTTATGTTAGCAAAAAAAGGTCTTCAGGTCGGCATTCTCGATGCGGATATTACAGGGCCATCGATCCCTAGGTCTTTTGGACTTAAAGGAAAAATCAAGGGGACTGATGATGGGATTTTTCCTGCTATGACGCATAACGGAATTCAAATTGTTTCAATAAATCTAATGCTTGATAATACGGAGGCGCCTGTTATATGGCGTGGTCCTGTTGTTGCTGGTGTTGTAAAACAGTTTTGGACTGATGTAATATGGGACGGACTTGATGTTCTTCTTATCGATATGCCGCCTGGCACAGGGGATGTACCATTAACAATTTTTCAGAGCATACCTCTTGACGGAATAGTAATTGTTACAACCCCGCAAGATCTGGTTTCGATGATTGTCAAAAAAGCACGCAATATGGCTTTGATGATGAATGTTAAGGTTTTTGGACTTATTGAAAACATGAGTTATGTTATTTGCCCAGGATGCGATACTCCATATGAATTATTTGGAAAAGGCAAAACTCTTGAAGCAGCAAAGGAAATGAATGTTCCACTTCTTGATAAAATGCCTATAAATTCAATTTTGACGGAACTTTGCGATAATGGAAGAATGGAAGAACTTGATATTAATCTTCTTCCAAATGCTACAGAAATGCTTGCCGAGTTCATTATAAATAAAGAAGAAGAATAGAATCTTCGTTAGAAGAAGAATAGAATTTTCTTTAGATGCCAAATAGAATCTTCTTTAGAAGCAAAATAGAAGCGGAACTGTAATGCAAAAGAAAGAAAAGAAAAAAATATAGGAGATTTAGTGGGGTTAAATTAGTGGTGATAAATGTTTAATGGTAAATTAATTTTTAGAAGTCGAGTTGTGCTGATCTTTACACTTTGTATAATTTTTATAATGCTTTCTTCAAGCTGTAGTAAACCTTATGCGGTCGGTGACATTGTTGACAGTGCGCCAGTTACAACTCTCGTTTTTGAAACAGACAGCTCTGGAGGAGGGGTTGTGTATAGAAAAATAAATGACGCTTCCCTTTTGATAGCGCAAGAAGACAACCCGGTTCTGGTTATTTTTTTTGATGGCAGAGCAATATCAAATTCAGCAATCCCATTTACTGAGCAGCTTTGTGACAGGTTTGCAGAGACGCTTCGAATAATTAGGGTAAATGTTGATGTAGGAGGAGTTAATAGTACTGACGCGGATGAACTTATTAACATGTTCGAAGTTAAATCATATCCATGGTTTGCACTTTCGTACAAGGGTCAGAGAAAGTCCGCATTTGCTGGCTATAAGCTATCTTCAGAAAAAGACATAATCGATATGATTTTGTCAGTTGATAACTGACGCAAGAGTGCGAAAGCATTCAGGTTTCCGTTAATTTAATGACATTCACAATTTAAAATCTTGATATTGAGCCTTTTTTTGTTATAATTAAAGAAGGACATTATCAGGATTTTTATAATTATGGACTAATTAGTTTACAATTTTTGTTAAACTCATTAAGGAGGCACTTATGGAAGAAAAAATCATTGAAATAGCTCAAAGGCTTAAGGGGATGCGTGATGTACTTGATATCGGAGCACAAGAAATGGCAGATGTTACAGGAGTTTCTTTAGAGGATTATTCTACATATGAATCTGGGGAAAAGGATTTTTCGTTTACTTTTCTTTTCAAGGCTGCAAATCGTTTCGGAATTGACATGACGGACTTAATTACCGGCGAGTCGCCGCATCTTTCAGGATTTTCAATTGTCAGGAAGGGCGAAGGTCTTCCTATCGAAAGAAGAAGAGGATTTAAATATCAAAATATTGCTTACCTTTTTAAATCAAGAATCTCAGAGCCTTTTATCGTTGAAGCTAAATACGAAAAAGCAAATGCAGATGCTCCTCTTCAATTAAACTCACACCCGGGTCAGGAATTTGATTATATTTTATCTGGTTCATTGAGGGTGAAAATCGGTGATAACGAAGTTATTTTGAACGAAGGCGATACAATATATTATAATTCTGGTATAAAACATGGGATGGTCGCCATGAGCGGTGACTGCACATTTATGGCTGTTGTTATGAACGAAAAATAAGAAAAGTTTGAACCCGACTATTAATTTACAGAAATCCGGAGGAATATTAATGCTGCAATTATATAAAAACTATGTAACCGAGGTTGTTGGAGAAAATGGAGAAATCAAATCCTTCCAGCTAAATACGCCAGAAAATTTTAATTTTGCCTATGATATTGTTGATAAAATAGCGCAAAGCGAGCCAGACAGACGAGCTATGACATGGTGCAATGACCATGGTGAAGAAAAAGTATTTACTTTTGGCGATATGAAACGCGAAAGTGATAAAGCCGCCGCTTTTTTTCAGGATCAGGGAATAAAAAAAGGTGACCGCGTAATGCTTATTCTTATTCGTCACTATCAATTTTGGTTTTCCATTCTTGCTTTACACAAACTTGGTGCAGTAGCAATTCCTGGAACTAACCAGCTTCAGGTAAAGGACTTAGTTTATAGATTTGAAGCTGCAAATGTTAACGCTGTAGTTTGCACATCCCTTGGAGAAATTTCTGACCATGTTGAGGTCGCAGCTGAAATTTATGGCAAACTCCCTATAAGAATACTTGCTAAAGGCAAAAAGGCTGGGTGGCAGTCTTTTGAAGACGGACTTTTAAATGCAAAAGAATTTGTTGCACCTACTGGTGATGAGGCAACGAAAATATCAGATGTACTTTTATTATATTTCACTTCAGGAACGACAGGTATGCCAAAGATGGTTATTCATGATCATTCTTATCCGATCGCTCATATAGTAACTGCAAAATATTGGCACAAGGTTGATCCTGATGGACTTCATCTGACGGTTTCTGAAACAGGTTGGGCAAAGTCGGTTTGGGGCAAGCTTTATGGGCAGTGGATTATGGAAGCAGGGATTTTCGTCTATGACATGGACAAATTTGTGCCGAATCTCCTTCTTTCGAAAGTTTCACAATATAAAATCACAACTTTTTGTGCGCCACCGACTATTTATAGATTTATGATTAAAGAAGATTTGACAAAATACGACTTGTCTGCTTTACAGCACTGTACAATTGCTGGCGAAGCTTTGAACCCTGAAGTTTATGAACAATTCTTAAAGACAACAGGTCTTGAACTTAAAGAGGGTTTTGGTCAGACAGAAACAACACTCAGCGCTGCTACATTTTATTGGATGAAAACCAAGCCAGGATCAATGGGACTGCCTTCAGCTGCCTATGATGTGTCATTGCTTGATGAAGATGGAACTCCAACTAAACCAGGTCTTGTCGGCGAAATAACAATTCATACTGGTGACAAGAAAATTCTTGGAATGTTCCTTGGATATCTCAAGAATGAAGAACTGACAAACATTGTCTGGAGCAATGGTGTATATCATACAGGCGATACCGCATGGCAGGACGAAGACGGATATCTTTGGTATGTTGGACGTAAAGACGATATTATCAAAAGTTCGGGTTATCGAATTGGACCATTTGAGGTTGAAAGTGTTTTAATGGAACATCCTGGAGTTCTGGAATGCGCAATTACAGGCGTGCCAGACCCTGTCAGAGGTCAGTTAATTAAAGCTACTGTTGTTCTTGCAAAAGGCTATGAACCTAGTGATGAACTTAAAGATGAAATGCAAAATTATGTAAAAACACATACTGCGCCTTATAAATATCCAAGAATTCTCGAATTTGTAAACGAACTCCCGAAGACAATTAGTGGTAAAATAAAGAGAACGGATATAAGAAAAGCGCACGAGGATGCTAACAAAAATACACAACAATCTGAGTAATCCTGAAAAGAACGGTTTTATCCTTATTTTTCTCCGATAAGCAGCTAATGTTTTATTGCGGAGAAAGTGAAAGATAGCTAAGGATTACCGGATAGACAGGAATTAATTTGAATACGACCCAAAAAGAGGAAAAACAAACAGTAAGTAAAAATTCATGGAACCTTCTTAAATCCATGCTACTTTTTGCCAGGCCATACTGGAAATATATGGGGGTTACAGTCTTTTCGGTTGTAACGATTTCTGTGCTTCAACTTTGTGCACCAATGATTGTGCGTCAAATGATTAGCATTATTTCTGTAAATGCTGCTAATAAGGCTAGTAGTATTACAGCTGCAAAAGATACACAGACATTTTTGTTTCTAACAGGCAAAACAGCTGAAAGTGTTAGATTAGGAGTGCTCCTTGGATTGATTTATCTTGGAATATCAATTTTTCAAGGATGTCGAACGTATTTTGCGCATAAGGCCGCCTGGGACTTTGTTTCAGACGTCAGGATAAAAGTATACAAACATATTCAGGAACTTTCATTAGGCTTTTTTCATAATAGACAAGTTGGTCTTTTAATGTCCCGTGTTGTTAATGATCCTGCAACCCTTGAAGTGCTTGTTGCTCATGTTGTTCCTGATATTATCGTCAATGTTGTCCTTCTTGTAGGAATTATCATTTTGCTTTTTGCAATTAATCCTATTCTTGCGGGAATTTCGCTTATATTCCTTCCGTTGATATTTTTTAGCATTTATCAGTATTCAACAATCGTGCGACCTTTGTTTAAAAATTCTCAGCAAACTCTTTCTGAACTTAATGCCGTAGTAGCAGAAGATATTTCTGGCATTCGTGAAATTCAAGCCTTTAATCAACAAGAACGAGAAGGACTGCGTGTTACTGATCATTCCGTTAGATATGCAAAGGTTGTGATGAATGCCTTAACAAAAGGTGCGATTTACCATCCACGAATTGAGTTTTTCAATAATCTAACAACCGCTGTTGTTCTCGCAAGTGGAGGTATTCTTGCTTTTTCAGGAAAAATCCAAGTTGCTGACCTTATTGCATTTATGCTCTATTTAGGTTTATTACAAGGCCCGGTATCTGCTATGGGAAGGCTAAATGAAGACTTTCAAAACGCAATGGCTAGCATTGAAAGATTTGATGAATTGCTTTCTATCAAAAGTGATGTTGTTGAAGATGAAAAGGCTTTAACTGACATTAAAATTGCCGGGAATGTTACTTTCGAAAACGTGTGTTTTTCATACATAGAAGACACGGATGTTCTTAGAAATGTTAGTTTCAGCGTTTCTCCTGGTAAAATGGTTGCAATAGTAGGGCCTACAGGAGCCGGCAAATCCACAATCGCAAATCTGATGATGAGATTTTATGATTGTGATTCCGGAAATATTACCATCGATGGTTTAGATATAAGGAAATTTAGTCTACGGACAATTCGTAATAGTGTAAGCATTGTTATGCAGGATATTTTTCTTTTTAACGGTACAGTTGCCGAAAATATTGCGTATGGAGTTGACTTAGCTTCTTTTGAAGAAATTAAAAAAGCAGCCCAGATGTCAGGCGCCGAAGAATTCATTCTTGATATGCCATCCGGATATGAAACTTTAATTGGAGAAAGAGGAGTAAAACTTTCAGGTGGACAAAAACAGAGACTATCAATTGCACGTGCTCTTTTGAGAAATTCACCAATACTTATTCTTGATGAAGCAACTGCAGCGGTTGATATGCATACAGAAAAGAAAATTCAAGCTGCAATAAGTGAAGTTACAAAGAATCGAAGTACTATTGTTATTGCACACAGGTTGTCAACAATAATGAATGCCGATGAAATAATTTATCTTAACAATGGAACAATTGTTGAACGGGGAACTCATGAAAAATTGCTTTTAGATGACGGATATTATGCCAAACTATGGCAACATACGAGTGGACCAAATAAATTCAACAGTGATATTGCTGGTGGATATATATCTAATTCAGATTTCAGCAAGAGCTAAGAGCTTAAAATGATTTTAGTTAAGGTTAAGAGCTTAAGAAGATATGCTTTATAAGTTATAAGGGATTGAAATTAATATTAAATAAATTTTGAATAATGGAGGATTTATGTACGAATATAGAAATGCAATTGGTCAAGACAGTCACAGATTTGAAACTTCTGCAACTTCGGCTTTTTCGAGTAAACCTCTAATCCTTGCAGGCGTTGTTATCCCTGGAATTGAAGGTCTTGATGGAAATAGCGATGCAGATGTTGTTTTTCATTCGCTAACCAATGCAATATCTGGAATTAGTTGCGTTAATATCCTTGGCAATGTTTCAGACAAAATGTGCCTCGAAGATAAAATAACTGATAGTAGCGCGTATTTGCTAAAAGCAATTGAAACGTTAGGAGAATACATACTTGTAAATGTTTCGTTTTCAATTGAATGCAAAAGACCGCACATTACGCCCTTTATCGATGAAATGCGTAACAGTATTGCATCAATAACTGGACTTGCTCCTGATTCCATTGGGATTACAGCAACCTCAGGAGAGGGACTGACGGATTTTGGCAGAGGCCTTGGGATTTCGGCTTTTTGTATCGTAACAGCGAGGAAAAAAATTTATGAAGAAAATTGAGAACACAGAGGAACCGTCCCCTTGTGTTTGGGAACCGTCCCCTTGTGTTTTTGGCCTTGTTGGACATCCGCTTGGTCATACACTTTCGCCGTCATTGCATAAGAATCTGATGAATGATTGTGGGATTGATGGTGTTTATAATGTTTATGATATCTTGCCTGAAGAATTCGATGATAAGATAAAAATTCTACTTGAAAAGCTTGATGGTTTTAACATCACAATACCATACAAGGAGAAAATCATTCCGTACCTGGATAATGTCGAAAAAGTGGCTATGGGAGTTGGTGCTGTTAATGCAGTTTATGGTAATTGCGGATTCAACACGGATTCATATGGATTTAATATGTGCAAAATTCCTATTAAGGACAAAAGAGTACTTTTGCTTGGCGCAGGAGGTGCAGCCAGAGTAATGCTTCATGAGATTATTTTAGCAGGAGCAAAGGAGATTGTGGTTTGCTCACGAAATGAAACCACGGCAGCAAAACTCATTTCGAAAATATCCGATTTTATATTTTCTACAAAATCATCAAATAGGGTTGATAGTGACGATAAAGTGTGTGAGGTTGATCATATTTTTAAAGAGGATGACACTGAAATCGCAAAAAAAAAGAGCGAATATGACAATGTTGAAAAAGAATGTGATTCTGTTAATCCAAATAAAGAGGCTAACGTTGATAATTTGAATACCTTTACTTGGCCAAAGATTGTTGTAGCCGATTTTACTGATTTGAAACCTGAATATGATGTAATAATTAATGCAACCCCTGTTGGTATGTGGCCAGGATTTGATACCATGCCAATTTCTAAGGAAGTAGTTATTGGAGCAGAGTATGTTTTTGATTCAATATATAATCCGATATCAACTAAGCTTATTTTAACCGCAAGATCATTTGGAATTAAAGCACAGAATGGTCTCGCAATGCTTTATTTTCAGGGTTTTAGAGCTCAACAGGTGTGGAATCCGAATGTCGATTTTGCTGGTGTTAGCCATTCGCTTATGATAAACAAATTAAAAAGAGATTTGCTCAAATTATTTCCACTAAAATTTGTTATTACTGGTTTTATGGGTTGTGGTAAATCAACAGTGGGAAAAGCTTTTGCACAAATCATTGATGCAAAATTTTACGACCTTGACGATTGTATAATTGAGAGCAAGCAAAAATCAATTCCAGAGATTTTTGATCAAGACGGAGAAGCTTCATTCAGACAAGAAGAAAGCAGATGTCTTGCAAGCCTTCTTGCGATTTCAGAAACGTTGGTTATTGCAACAGGTGGTGGGGCACTTATACAAAAAGAAAATGTTCATCTAGTCAAGCAAAACAAAGGATTTATTTTTTTAATTAACATTTGCCTTGAAACAATTGTCAAAAGAGTTTCTGATGGGAATGACCGTCCACTTATTACAGGAGATGTCGAGAAAAAGGCGTCAAAGCTATATTTAGAAAGACTGTCAGTTTATAACGAAATTTCTGATTGTACTATTGATGGAGAAGGAACAATAGATGAAGTAGCAAAAAGAATAGCAGATTTGATAGATTTTTAATTATAAGTGGTTCTATGAATATTTTATACTAGTAACAAAAGTGTTTTTACTATAAAATATAATCATGCGGACCGAAAGGAGTTTTACAATGATTTTAATTTTAAAACATGGAACAACAAAGGAACAGACAATGGACCTGTGCGCATGGGTGAGCTCATTTGGTGTTCAAGCAAATCCGATTTTCGGCAGCGATACCGTTATCGTCGGATTGGTCGGCGATACATCAGCAATAGATATCGGCAATATTGAAAATGATGAACGTGTAGAGAAGGTAATGAAGGTGCAGGAGCCTTTTAAGAAAGCAAATCGTAAATTTCATCCTGACAACACACAAATTAAAATAGGGGATGTTATAATCGGAGGTAAGAAAATCGTTCTTGCTGCAGGCCCTTGTTCTGTAGAATCAGAAGAGCAGATGATTTCACTCGCTAATAAGGTAAAAGATGCAGGGGCACAAATGATGCGCGGCGGAGCTTTTAAACCGAGAACATCTCCATATGCATTTCAAGGACTTCGTGCAGAAGGATTACTTTGTATGAAAAGAGCAAAAGAAGCTACGGGACTACCTGTGGTTTCCGAGATAACAAATCCTTCTCAGCTTGAACTATTCAACGAATATGTCGATATTATACAAGTAGGCACCAGAAATATGCAGAATTTTGAACTTCTTAAGGAGCTTGGGCATTGCAAAAAGCCGATACTTCTTAAAAGAGGATTTTCAAACACAATTGAAGAGCTTTTAATGTCTGCAGAGTATATAATGAGTGGAGGTAATGAGAGTGTTATTCTTTGTGAAAGAGGAATCAGAACTTTTGAAACCGCAACAAGGAACACTCTTGATATAAGCGCAATACCAATGCTGAAGAGAATGTCCCACTTGCCGGTATTTGTTGACCCAAGCCATTCAGGAGGTATGGCTTGGCTGGTTGAACCTTTGTCAATGGCGTCCCTCGCAGCTGGTGCTGACGGACTGATAATTGAAGTTCATCAGGATCCTAAGAACGCGTGGTCCGACGGACAGCAATCCCTTACACCAGAAGCATTTTTTGAACTTACCAATAAACTTCGCCCGCTCGCAGAATTACTCGGTCGTGAAATATAAAGGAGGAATCTATTATGCCTGAAATACTAGCTAAAACAAGCATAGGGAGTTATGAAATCACAATTGCAAACTCATCATTATCTAAAATAGGTAAAAGAGCAAAGTCTCTTGTAAGAGGAACAAAAGCATTCATCGTTACGGATAGCAATGTTGCCGCCCTCTACCTTGCTAAAGTTACAAAGTCGCTTGAAGAAAGTGGATTTAAAGTTGAATCTGTGGTAATTGAACCCGGAGAATCAAGCAAAAATGCTGAAAATCTTTTCATGCTATACGGGAAATTTAACCAGGCAGGAATTACCCGTTCTGACCTTATCGTTGCATTAGGAGGAGGCGTAATCGGCGATCTTACAGGATTTGCAGCTGCAACATACCTTCGTGGTGTTCCTCTTATTCAGGTTCCTACAACATTACTTGCTCAGGTAGATTCATCAGTTGGAGGTAAAACAGCAATTGATTTACCTTTTGGTAAAAATCTTGTAGGCTCATTTTATCATCCTCTTTCAGTAATAATGGATCCTAGTGTGCTTGCTACATTACCTCGAACAGTAATGAATGAAGGTATGGCAGAGGTTATAAAGTATGGATGTATAAGGGATGTTCATCTTTTTGAACAAATTGAATCAAACAAAATGGATCTAGAATGGATTCTCGAACGTTGCATACATATTAAAACTGCTGTTGTTGCAAAAGATGAGCGCGACACTGGGGAGAGAATGCTCCTGAATTTTGGACATACTGTCGGTCATGCTATAGAAAAAGTAACGGATTATAAAGTCTATTCTCATGGACAGGCAGTTTCTTTCGGTATGGTAATTGCATGTAAAATAGGAGAAAAACTAGGGGTTACAAAACAAGGTACAACAAAAAGAGTAGAAGCGTGCATTGAGAAATTTGGGCTCCCACTTAAGTTTGATCTTCCAGTAGAAGAAATTATTAATGCAATCCGTTCTGACAAAAAAACATTGTCTGACAAAATTTATTTTGTTCTTCTTAAAGAAATAGGTGAAGCAATACTTCATCCTATGGATTTTTCAGTTTTAAGCCAGTTGCTCCGGGAGGTTTTGTGAAATGTCTGACTTACATGTCTTTCCAGGGAAACTTTCAGGCAAAATAAAGGTACCGCCATCAAAAAGCATGGCGCACAGAGCGATTTTATGTGCATCTCTTGCAGGTGATGTTTCTCTTGCCGGGACTTTTGAAAGTGAATCCTCTAAAGACATAAATGCAACACTCCACGCAATTAAATCATTACTATCTGACGAAAAGGAATTGTTTTGTAATGAATCAGGCTCGACGTTGAGATTTCTAATACCTATTGCTGCGGCTTTAGGCAAAAATGTCATATTCACTGGTGCCGGTAGTTTGCCAAACAGACCACTTTCCGAATATAAAGAGATTTTGTCAGGTAGGGGAATAGCTCTCGATTTCCCAGCCGATGGCTTTTTGCCACTTAAAATAAGTGGGAAACTAAAAGCTGGAGAATTTTTTGTTCCGGGTGATGTGAGTTCACAATATGTAACAGGCCTTTTATTGGCACTTCCATTAATTGATGGAAATTCTAAAGTTATAATCACATCGACCCTTGAATCTGCAGCATATGTTGACATGACAATCAGAGTTATGCAACATTTTGGGGTAAGAGTAGAGCGATTGGTAAACGGATATTTTGTTCATGGAAATCAACAATACCTGAGAACTCCATTTAATGTTGAAGGTGACTATTCGCAGGCTGCATTCTGGATGGTTGCAAATTATCTTAGAAGCAATCTTACACTAACTAATCTTGATCCAGCCTCTGTACAGGGAGACAAAGAGATTTTGCAAATTCTTGCTGAATATGAAAATTTACGTTTAAAGCCGGAGAAAAATGCGAGAAACCATGCTAGACAATATTGGTCAGATGTTGTTGGAGCAAAAGAAGAAAAGCCTGTAATTGAAATAGATGCATCGCAGATACCTGATCTAATTCCGGTTCTTGCCGTAGCAGGTGCAAATAGCAATGCAATAACAAAAATAATTAATGCAAAAAGATTGCGCCTCAAAGAAAGTGATCGCATAAAAACCACTGTTGAATTATTAACTGCAATAGGTGCAAGAGTATTTGAAACTTCAGACGGACTTGTAATTGATGGTGGAAATCCTCTTAAAGGTGGCACTGTTGATAGCTATGGAGACCATCGGATTGCAATGGCTGCGGCTATTGCAGCACTAACGACGGAGAATGGTGTGACAATTAGAAATGCGGGTTGTATTGATAAATCGTACCCTTCATTTTATAAAGACTTTGCTCATGTAGGAGGTAAATTTGAATGAGTTCAATGTGGGGAAACAAGGTCAAAATAAGCATTTTTGGTGAATCACATGGGGAAGCTGTAGGTGTTACCATTGATGGACTGCCTTCTGGAATTAAGTTAGATTTGCCAGCTATTAATGAGTTCATGCAGCGAAGAGCCTCGAAAGGTTCGCCATGGACTACCAGCAGGACAGAAGATGACATACCAGCTATATTGTCTGGTGTATACAATGAAACAACCACTGGAACACCACTTTGTGCAATAATCGAAAACAAAAATACCAGGTCTAGCGATTATTCACAGCAACGAGCGATTCCACGGCCAGGTCATGCAGATCTCACAGCAATGGCAAGATATAGTGGTTTCCAAGACCCAAGAGGTGGCGGGCATTTCTCAGGAAGACTTACGGCACCATTGGTTTTTGCCGGAGCAATTTGTAGCCAGATTCTTAAACAAAAGAAAATAAATATATTTGCGCATATCGATTCAATTGGTGATATAAATGACACACGATTCAATCCCGTTTCACCAGTGTCTGATGAATATTTTATGATCGCGAAGAAAGATTTCCCGATTTTTAATGACGAAATCAAAGATGTTATGGTTGACAGAATATTGATGGCCAAAAAGGATAAAGATTCGGTTGGTGGGGTTGTAGAATGCATTGCTTATGGATTGCCAGCTGGAATTGGCAACCCTATTTTTGCTAGTATTGAATCCCGTATTTCATCTATGATGTTTTCGATTCCTGCTGTTAAAGGAATAGAATTTGGTGCAGGATTTGAAGTTTCAAAACGGTCTGGTTCTCAAAACAACGATTCGCCTGTTTTTGTAACAAAACCTTCATCAAACAATTCATCAAACAATTCATCAAACAAATTATCAAATAGTTTATTAGATAGTCTATTAGATAGTTCATTAGATAGTTCACCAAATAGTTCACTAAATAGTTCACTAAATAGTTCACCAAATAGTTCAACAGATAGTGCATTAGATAGTTTACCAAATAGTTCAACAGATAGTGCATTAGATAGTTCACCAAATAGTTTATTAGATAGTTCATTAGATAGTTCATCTGAGAAACAACAACCTTCAATGATAAGATATGTAACAAATAATGCGGGTGGGATTGAAGGCGGCATTTCCAATGGAATGCCAATTCTATTCAGAGTTGCATTTAAACCGACTCCCTCAATTTCTAAAGAGCAGGAATCAATTGATTTGGCAACAGGAACAAACGTTATTTTTGAGGGGAAGGGACGCCATGACCCTTGCATAGTTCCAAGAGCAGTTGCAGTAGTTGAAGCCGCTTGCGCAATTGTTATGCTGGATATGATTCTTGAATAAATGTATTTAGCGTCAAAAATCATTTTATTTTTATAAATATTTATGAAAAAAGCAGGAGGTTTTTTTATGATGAGAAAAAATCCTAAAGTTTTGGCATCAAAAATTGATAAACAAACACATCCTAAAACAACAGCAAAAGAAAAAAACGAAATTGTTAAAGGAAGCATTTTTCTTCCTTTAAACGAAAATATGACAGATACAAAAGTCTTAGCTAAGCTAAAAAAAATCACTTTCAATGAACTTAAATTCTCGATTTTGCTTATAAATGGGCCAAATCTTAACATGCTTGGAAAGCGTGACCCTACTCAATATGGAACATTTACACTTTTGGATGCCGAAAAATTGGCGGTTGATACCGCATTTTCCAAAGGCTACAAAATGGATTGTTTTCAGTCAAATCACGAAGGTTCAATAATCGATAAGATTCATGAAGCAATGGAGAAATACGACGGAATCGTAATTAATCCGGGAGCATTTACTCATTATAGTTATGCAATCCTTGATGCTATTGATCTTTGTGAGCTCCCAGTAATAGAAACTCACATTTCAGATATTTCACAAAGAGAAGATTTTAGAAGAATTTCAGTTATTTCCTCAGCTTGTTGCGGGCAGATAAAAGGACTTGGAATCAAAAGCTATTCTGAAGCAGTACTCCTTCTTTGTGATATAATAGAAAAACGACTGAAATAATTGAAATTAATTATAGGAGGATGATTTATCCATTGCATTTTGTGATGAATAAATAATAGATATAACAATGAAAATTAACAAATCAGACAATGATATAATTACCTTAAGAAATAAAATTAATGAACTGGACCGTAAAAGTCTTGAGATTATTAAAGAGCGTTTAGAAGTATCAAATATGGTAGGTCTTTCAAAACTTAAAACAAAATCTCCAGTTACTGATTTTGCCAGAGAAAAGATTGTTATTAGTGAAGCGCAAAAGCAATTCGATCCTTCAATGAACCACCGAATAGAATCTATTATGAGCACTATCATGCGCATTTCACGGGAGCGTCAGTACGAAATTCTTTACGAGAATGAAACTAATTGGCAAATTGGACAAAAACTAAAAAGTGCACTAAAAGAAATTGAATCGCCATCAAAAATTGCATGTCAGGGAACTAAAGGTTCATATTCACATCTTGTCGCTTCGAGGATATACCCTGATGCAATACTTTTCCCAACACAAACTTTTCATGAAGCATTCAGCAGTGTTTGTGATGGTCTGTGTGATATGGCAATGGTACCATTAGAAAACACAACAGCCGGTACCGTAAATGACGTTGTTGATCTTTTAACTGAAAACGATTTGTCTATAATAAAATCATTTTCTGTTCCTATTTCCCATAAATTACTTATGCTACCGAATTCCGACCTTTCATTGATAAAAACAGTTATTTCGCATCCTCAGGCATTAGCGCAGTGCTCGAAATTTATCCAGAAAATGGGATGGAATCAGGAAAGCGCCGAAAATACTGCATTTGCTGCAATGGAAGTTATAGGACGCAATGATACTTCTGCATGCGCGATAGGCTCACGTGAAGCAGCACTTCATAATAACTTGAAAATTGACAACTCACAGATTTGCGACTCGATACATAATCAAACAAGATTTGTTGCAGTTAGTAAATCATTTATTATAGAACCTTGTGCAGACAAGATTAGCCTTGAGTTTAGCCTTCCACATCAAAGCGGGTCACTTGCTTCAGTATTGTGTTTATTAGCTGAAAGAGGCTTGAACCTCACAAAAATACAATCAAGACCAGTTCCTGATAAACCATGGGAGTATAGCTTCTGGGTGGATATAACCGCGAATCCCGAAAATAAAGAAGTTGAACTTGCATTATACCAACTATCTGCAGAACTTCCATTTATTAAACTTATTGGATGGTATAGTGAAGAAATTGTTGAAACATAATCAAATTGAGGAGGAAAATAGTTTTTGTCATCTAAACACAAAGTTTTAATCTCTATGAAATGGGGCGATTTTGTACTAATCGGAATCGTGCTTGTAATGTGCTTGTCTTTATGGGCAAAACTTGCAGCAGGGCTTTTACAGACCGGAAAAGAAGCATCTATTGTTGTACTGGGAGAAGTTATAATGAAAGTTGATCTGATATCACAAAAAAATACTTTTACATTAACAGATTTCAAAAATAAAGTTGAAGCATATTCAGAAGATATATCGGTTAACAATACTAGAGTTTTGCATATTGTTTCTCAGGGAATTCATTTCGATCTTGAGTTCGCAAATGGGAAGGTTCGTTTCGAAAAAAGTGACTGTCCTGATAAAATATGCGTACACACAGGCTTTATTTCTAAACCTGGACAAATAACAGCATGTATTCCAGC
The DNA here is from genome assembly GCA_038326615.1 of Saccharofermentanales bacterium. Classification (GTDB taxonomy): domain Bacteria; phylum Bacillota; class Clostridia; order Saccharofermentanales; family UBA5734; genus JBBQKF01. The sequence goes on from JBBQKF010000049.1 coordinate 15,655, forward strand.
CCAGGTTCTTGTTAAAATTATTGGAGAATCGCAAAATGGCGAAATTGATGTTATAATCAAATAGCAAAATTGTAAATTTTGCTAAGATGGCATAAATAATTCAAAAAGGGAGGTGTAAAAATAGGAAAACATAAATCAATATCAAGACGAATTGCATTTTGCGCAATGTTTACAGCACTTGCGCTTGTTTTGTCGATAGTAGAAAATTATTTCCCAATTGGACTTATTATTCCTGTACCAGGAATTAAACTCGGCCTTGCAAATATTGTTACTGTTTTTGCAATAGTAACGCTAAGTCCAATTGATACATTGATAATAATTCTGATACGTTGCTTTGTCATGGGATTATTTACTGGGCCCGTCTCTTTTTTGTTCTCGATAACTGGAGCAATTCTTGCATTCGTGGTAATGATTTTTCTAAGTAAGGGGTTAGGCAAAGTTTTTTCTGTTATCGGAATAAGTATGGGCGGAGCTGTTTCCCATAATATTGGGCAAATTTTAGCAGCGGTTTTTGTAATGAAAGATGCAGGAATAATTTTTTCGTATCTCCCACTACTTATGCTTGTAGCACTTTTTACAGGCGCTTTAACTGGTATTGCGGCGATTCCTGTAATAAATAATTTGAATAGAAAATCAATAAAATTAAAAATACCAGATAGGAAGGATGATTAAGTCATGAATTTGTATAATGAATTAGTCATATGAATAGGAATGAAAATGAACAATAACAATATTAATAGCAATAGCAATAGCAATAGCAATAGCAATATTAATAGCAATATTAGTAGTAAAATTAATAGCAATAGCAATAGTAATAGCAATAGTAATAGTAATAGTAGTTTTTTAAATAAGATTTATACTAACAATATTGAAATTCGAGGAATGAGAATGCCCAAAGCTAAAAGTTTCAAAACTTTATTAATTTTAGTTATTTCATTTGCAATTCTAATGCTATCAGTAAGCTGTAAAAAACCAAGTTATAATAAATACTCATATGAAACCACGAAAGCTTTTGATACAGTTATATCTTTCGTAGGATATGAAACATCAAAGGCGCAATTTGATAAATACACAAAGCAAGGCGAGACAAGGCTTTTACAAATGGACAAGCTTTTTGATATATATCATAGCTACACTGGAATTGTTAATCTCAAAACTATCAATGAACAAGCTATTATAGCACCGGTAAAGGTATCTGTTGAAATTATCGAACTGCTGAAGCTTTCTAAGAAATATGAACTTATTACTAATCATAAAGTTAATATCGCTATGGGTGCAGTGCTAAAACTTTGGCATGATTCGCGAGAAGCAGGATTAAAAGATCCACAAAAAGCAGCAGTCCCTGATCAAGCGAAACTTACAGAGGCTGCACTACATTGCGACATCAATAAGCTTATAATTGATGAAAAAACCATGACAGTTTTTCTTGCAGACCCATTGATGTCACTTGATGTCGGCGCAGTTGCAAAAGGTTATGCTACTGAAGTTGTTGGAGATGAACTCGAAAAGGCAGGCTTAAAGTCATGCATAATATCCGCAGGGGGAAGCAACGTAAAACTAATAGGAGCTCCTCTTGATGGCAAACGCAAAAATTGGGGTGTAGGAATCCAAAACCCTGATGCCGATACATTAAAAGATACCCAGCAACTAATCGACACCGCATTTCTAAACAACACTTCTTTTGTAACCAGCGGTGACTATCAAAGATATTATTTTGTTGGAGAAAAAAGATATTCTCACATTATTGACCCTGTGACGCTTTTCCCAGCAGATAACTTTCGTGCTGTTTCGGTATTATATAAAGACAGTGCAGTTGCAGATTTGTTTTCAACAGCTCTTTTTATTATGACGTATGAAGAGGGATTGGCATTTGCAAAGAAAACAAAAGGGCTTGAAGCTGTGTGGATTTTCCCAGATGACCATCTAGAAGCTACAGCGGGATTAAAAGCTTCGCTTAAAGTGCTTGGTAATGCAACAGGCGATTAGAAATATCAAGTTATAGTCAAGTTATTGTATAGCAATAAAAATTTAAAAGTTCTTGTCAAAATCCCTTCTTGCATGTAAACTTATCAATAGATTGTGAGGTACCGGAATGAAATTGTTTTTCCAGGACAGTAAATATTTTATACCAATAATAATTTTGTCGGTAGTTTTTGTGCTACTTGATATTTTTTATATGCGGTTAGAACGTTTTAATCTGTTGGTTCGTCACATGGTTAATAAGACTCGTCAGGTTAAGATTAAGAGATTTATGGTTTTTACACATCAATACAACGACTTCATACCAGCCTCTACACAGATTATTTTAGTTGCGATGTTACTTGGATTTTTGTGGAAGGATTGGAAAAGTGGGCTTTTCATAACGGCAGTACTAGTTATTCAGACGACTGTTGTAACGATAACGAAGAGAATAGCAGTCAGGACAAGACCCCCACATATAGCAGCTCACAAACTTATGACGTCAGGATCTTATCCGAGTGGACATGCTGCATCAACAATGGCAATGGCTTTTCTTGTTCCAACTTTCCTTATGCCATTTTTGTCTTTATGGGCGATAATTACAATTTTTGTGTATCTTTTCGTAAACGCACTTTTTACTGCTTACGGAAGGTTATATCTTGACATGCACTGGGCGACCGATATTATTGGAGGCTGGGTGCTTTCGATGATTGCTTTTCTTTTGACAAACTATCTGATCAGATTTGGTTAGATAAGACTGGTTTATGTAAATTAAACCGGTAAATTTTATTTCATCATAGGTGTGATGATATGGAGGATAATATGCAGATTATATTACCAACTCATTTTGGAGTTGAGGCTCTTGTTAAAGATGAGCTTAGAGTTCTCGGATATGTGGATAATCAAATTGAAGCTCTCAATGGACAGGTTATATTATCCCCGAAAGAAGATGAATTTGCGTTTGCAGTTGCAAGATGCAATATTTGGCTAAGAACTGCAGAAAGAGTTCTGGTTCTTGTGGGGAAAGGGCGAGCTACATCTTTTGATGAACTGTTCGACCTTACCGGCGAATTAGCATGGGATCAAATAATTCCAGATGGAATTGCTTTTCATGTAAACGGTTATTCCCGTAAATCCGCTCTTTTTGGAATTCCTTCATGTCAGGGAATAATAAAGAAAGCAATAGTAAATCAAATTTCGCAAAAGAAAGGATTACGTACTGGAGCCGAACTTCCGGAAGACGAACTTGCGGGCCTTATTAAAATTCAATTTTCTATAGTTGATGATGTTGTTTCTTTTATGATTGACACTTCTGGAGATGGTCTCCACAAGCGGGGGTATCGCCCATTAGCACATATTGCTCCTATTAAAGAAACTCTTGCCGCAGCCCTTGTAATGCTTTCGCGCTGGTCGCCTTTTAGCGAAGAAGCTCTAGTTGACCCTTTCTGCGGATCTGGAACAATTCCAATTGAAGCAGCTTTGATTGCAATGAATATTGCTCCTGGAATAAACAGAAATTTTTCAGCCCAGAAATGGCCAGTTGTCGGACAGGCTGCTTTTCTTAAAGCAAGAGAAGAAGCGATGGACTTAAGAGACTCAACACCTGTTGATTCATTGTTTATATTTGGCTCTGATATTGACGAAATTAACATCAAGTTATCCAGAGAAAATGCAATACGGGCTGACGTTGAACATCTTATATCATTTAAAAGAGGAGATGCAACTACTCTTACTGTTCCATCTATCCAGTCATGGACAAACCATGGCCAGGCGTTAATTATTGCTAACCCTCCTTACGGCGAAAGAGTTCTTGACATTGAACAAGCAAGGGATCTTTTCAGGCGAACAGGCAGTTGTTGGCTTATAAACGGCAAAGCTCGAAAGGAATTGAGACTTAGTATTATTGCTCCTTATGACACATTTGAATCAGATTTTGGTGGAGTTGCAGATAAACGAAGAAAACTATATAATGGTATGATTCCTTGCAACATGTTTCATTATTTTAAACATGTCAGAGTATAAATTAGAAAACATATGATTGAAAGGTGGATTTATTGAATGAAAGCGTTAATTTTAGCAGCAGGATATGCAACAAGATTATACCCTTTGACACGAAATACCCCTAAAGCACTTTTGCCTGTCCATGGGAAAGCAATAATCGATTATATTACAGATGAGGTCGAAACAATAGATATAATAAATGAAATAATAGTTATAAGTAATGCGAGATTTTACGACAATTTTGTTGAGTGGGCAGCCGAAAGACAACATCAACTAAGCAAGAAAATAACTGTTTTAAATGATGGAACAATTGAAGACGGTAACAAACTTGGTGCAATTGGTGATATGTGGTTTACTATTGATAGGCTAAAAATTGATGAAGATATAGTTGTAATTGCTGGTGACAACCTTTTTACATATAAACTTAAAGATTCCTTTGATGAGTTTATGAAATCAGGGAAAGACATGATTTTGGCAAAACAAATACCAATTATATCTGAATTGCAGAGGATGGCAGTTGGAATACTCGATGTGAATAATATAATTGTTGACATGGAAGAAAAACCCAAAAATCCTAAGTCCGAGATAGCTTTTTTTGCAACTTATTATTACAAAAGAGATACTTTGCCAATGATAAAGACATATCTCGATGAAGGCAACACGCCTGACGCACCTGGTTTTTTCCCTGCATGGCTATTTCACAAAAAACCACTACTTGCCTATTTGTTCAAAGGTGAATGCTATGACATAGGAACCCCCGAATCTTACGATGAAGTGCAGAAAATGTCCTTCCACTAAAGACATATTCAAAGTGAATTATTTGATTTATATGCTGGAGTTCTGTTATAATGCGGACTGAAAGATCCTTGCGAAATTATGTTTGTTTTTGTCGAATTTTGTATAAAATTGCACACCCTATCTACGACTGACTTTGGAAATTAAAATAGCTTAAAAGTGTTGTCACATAAGTTATACACAAAGTTATCCACTTTATCCACAATTTTTATCCACAGGATATCCACATAAAAAGCATTAAACTCTTCATTTATTAAGTAATTTTAGTTAATTGTAACAAAATCGGCATAATGTTATAGGTATCAAGAAGATAATGGCTAAGTGAACAAACAAAAGCAAAAACATATTAGATTGACAGTTGGCTAAGCGGAGGATTTATGGATTTAACAGTAAAACAGATAGCTCAGAAAGCCCGGGCTGCTGCAATAGATTTTGCATCATTGCCTTCGGAAGTAAAGAACCAGGCCCTAATTAAAGTTGCTTCGGCTCTTTTTGATAAGAAAGAAGAAATATTAACCGCCAATGAGCAGGATGTAAAAAATGCGTCTGAAGCAAACATTGCGACCCCACTAATTAAGAGATTGATTTTCCGAGAAGATAAACTTATGGATGTTATTTCGGGTTTGCGTGATCTTGCAGCGCTTCCTGATCCTGTCGGCAAAACAACCTATAATAACCTTCTTGACAAAGGCCTTGAACTATACAGAGTTACATGTCCAATTGGTGTAATTGGAATAATTTTTGAATCAAGACCAGATGCATTGGTTCAGATATCGGCACTTTGTCTTAAGAGCTCAAATTGCGTTCTCCTTAAAGGTGGTTCTGAAGCAACGTTGACAAATCAGGTTTTAACTAAAATTATTTCTGAAGCTTCCCTTGAAGCCGGTATTCCAGCTGGTTGGATTTCCCTTCTACTGACAAGAACTGATGTTAATGAGCTTCTTAAAATGGATGAAGAAGTTAACCTTCTAATACCAAGGGGTACAAACCTGTTTGTAAAAATGATTATGGAAAATACGAAAATTCCAGTTCTTGGACATGCGGATGGCGTTTGCCATACATATGCCGATAAAACTTGCGATATTGAAATGTTAAAAAAGATACTCATTGATGCTAAAACACAATATGTTTCTGCCTGCAACACAACAGAGACTGTCCTTGTTCATCAAGACATCGCACAGCAATTGCTACCTAGGCTTAAAGAATTATTTGACAGATATAATGTCGAAATATTTGGCTGCGAACAAACATGCATAATACTCGGTTGTGAGCAAGTAACAGATTGGCATAAAGAATATCTTGATTATCAGGTTTCAATAAAGGTTGTAAGCTCGCTTACGGATGCTATTGATCATATTAACCGCAACGGCTCTGGGCATACAGAATCTATAATCACACAAGACGAGCAATGCGCAAGGGGATTTATGTCACTTGTTGATTCCGGAAATGTATTCTGGAATTGTTCGACGAGATTTAGCGATGGATTCAGATATGGATTTGGAGCAGAAGTAGGGATTAGCACATCGAAAATTCATGCACGAGGCCCAGTAGGCCTTGAAGGTCTCGTTACATATAAATATAAATTATTTGGACATGGTCAGGTTGTTGCTGATTATTCTAGCGGGAAAGCAACTTTTATCCACGAAAATATCGACAAAGAATGCCCCTTTGACAGATGAAAAAGGATAATTCAATTACAAAATTTATTAATATTTCAACAAGGATCGCAAAACGTTTCTGGGTCCATCTGATTTCGTTGTCATTTCGCAAAAAAATTATGATTATTTCACTGCTTGTAATAAGTTCCTCATATTACAGCGCACCTGTGGGGGTGGGAATAATGTCGGTTGGCCTTGTTTTAGATTATCGTAAAAGTCCTGAAAGACAAATTCCATTTAGAAAAATTGCAAGAAACAGTATAATTTTTTATCCCGGCGTATTATTTTTGCTGTCTGCATTAATAGGACCAATATATTTCGGACATTATATGAATGCACTGCTTGCACTTGTAGTGCTTGGCCCAGTCCTTTTTTGTGCATTTGCTATTGAGGTATTGTGGAAAAAAGAAGATGCACTTCATTTTGCAAGGTATGCATCTATATTAGTAATTCCAATAGCAATTTATGCTTTTCTTTTTCCGTGGTCCGGAGGTTCACTTTTTAGTCATACTGGCATTCTAAGACTTGCATCTACTTTTTCAAATCCAAATTATTTTTCGTATATACTTGAAATAATACTAATATTTTCGATAGCGTTATATTACCACATATGGAAAAAATCAAGCAGAGGCTGGCTTGTAATATCGTTTATTCTTTCTTTGCTATGCCTTTTTTTTACTGGAAGCAGATCAGGAATGCTCGCATTTCTTATCGGAATAACCGTTTTTTATCTTTGTATGAGTGAAAAAGTCGTTCTTGTTACAGCATTTGGAGCGCTTACATTAATTCTTGCTTTAACTGCAATTTTCCCAGAACAATCAGTAATGCTATTTAGGGATGTAATACCACGCCCGCAAACATTTCTTTCTGAGATAGGAAATAGATTTATGCTTTGGGATGTTGCTCTTAAACAGATAATAAAAAATCCGATTATGGGAACTGGATTTGACTCTTACCATTATCTTATTCCAAAGAATGCGCCTGCTGTTTTAAAATCAGCAATGCATTGTCATAATATATTCATAAATCTATGGCTTGAAACGGGTATTGTCGGAATTTGTTCGTTTATCTGGATTTTTGTACGCGCAACAATTAATGCAGTCAAAGAATTAAAGGATTCCCCAGTGAGACCGTTTTTAGCTGCGGGAATAGGCATGGTTGTTATTACGGTCATACACGGAATAATGGATGCCCCACTTGTAAGTGCCCAAACTCTTGCTCTTTATACTATATTTCTCGCTTGTCTTATAGTGATGAGTCGAAAAAGTTCGAATTTTTAGTTCAGCATTTTATTCAGCATTTTATTCAGCATTTTA
>JBBQKF010000050.1:0-22918 GCA_038326615.1 Saccharofermentanales bacterium
TGGCAAATATATTGGCGTTGACAGTTCTTTTGGTAGCGACAAGGTGTTTCTTGACTCTTTACCAGAGAACCTTGTATATTTCGCTGATGTTCATTGCAACCTTGAGGTTTTCAGAAGCAGACCAGATATGGCTGTTCCAGAATACACGGGAAGAGGTAAAAGACCGTCCAAAGTTGCACCGTCTTTCCCGCCTGTTTCGGTTAAAGAGATTGCGGAAGATAATTCTATTCCATGGAACGATGTTGTGTTGGGCATTGGCGCAAAAGGCCCGATCATCACCAAAGACAAGTGTATACCCGTTGTAGAAGTCAGAGACGACGGACCCGGTAAAGGTGTTTGGCTTTATATACGCAAACTTGAGGATGGTTCTTTTAAATATGCTCTGTGCAACGAATCCATGGAGGCTACTATTGCGGATATCCGCAAACCCGCTCTCATGCGTTGGTCTATCGAACAGTGTTTTAACGAGTGCAAACAGCATCTCGGGATGGATCATTACGAGGTTCGCACATGGCACGGCTGGTATCGTCACATTTTGCTCACCCTGATTGCCCACCTGTTCGTGGCCAAGGTGCGAAAGCAGTTGAGTGTTCGGCCGCGCAGTCCAGGTTCTGCTCCGTATGTGGATAGCCCTGTATCGCTTGACGAATACCTCGATGCATTTAAGAAGATCGAAAAGGGTGAGCCAATTGAAAATCCGCACATTATGGCAATGCCAGACAAACCACAGCAGATTATGACTATCGGTTTGGTCCTTGATTTGATTTCATGTTTTATTACAAAAATTGGGGAGATTATGAAGGCTCTTGATTTTAAATTAAAGAATATGGCTGACTCGTTTAACTCACATGCATCTTCGAAAATACAGATGGTACTTAAGGAGAGAGCCCTCGCTGCAGGATGTACGGGGTAAGTACAATGGGGTAAGTAAATAAAAAATATTTAAGTTACATTGTAGTGTTAGTATAAATAATCGTATTAATTGTCAAAGAAAATGCATTGTATAATTTAATTTATGATGTAGTATATATACTTAATGATTTGTTTTTATAAGTATTTTTAGATGATATAAATCATTTATAAATAAAAAAAATGGCTATCGTGTTAACTCAGTAAAGGTTGAAAAACTCCATTGAATCATACTAAATTTAAGCAATTACAAATCGAACTGTTTAAAAATTAATGGAAGCCACTTTCCTTGATAGTATTTGTAAGAAACAATAAAGTCCTACTGAGTAAACGCTATAGTCTTATTTATAAAATGTATTTTAAAATTTAAATAGAAAAATCAAATTGGAGGAAATAGAAATGGACAGAAAACAAAGAGTAATTAATACATTAAATCACAAGGAAAGCGACATTATACCCTACCATATCGACTTCACAGGGCAGGAGCATGAAACTGTTGCAAAATATCTTGGTGACAATTCGTTTCTTGAAAAGATAGGTATCCATATGCATTATGTTCAGTACTGGGGATGGCCGACCGAGATGCCTTTGAAGAAGGGACATTTCCTTGATGCTTATGGAGTTGAGTGGAATCGTTCAGGAGTAGATAAAGATATTGGTATAATTGATCACCCTGCTATTTTGGACATTTCTGAAAGAACATATAAATTCCCAAAAATCGACCACAAAAGGATTGAAAACGATATCGAGCAGATGATTGCAACCAAAGAAGATAAGTTTGCCATGGGAGCAATCGGGTTTTCAGTTTTCGAACGAGCATGGAGTTTACTTGGCATGGAAGAAGCATTTATGGCTATGCTTGCAGAACCCGAAGCACTCACACAATTATTCAATGATATCTGCGATTACAACCTTGAAGTAATGGAAACAATGTTAAAATATTCACTTGATGGCTTCTATTTCGGAGATGACTGGGGGCAGCAAAAAGGATTAATGATGGGCGCCGAAAATTGGCGAAAATTCATTAAGCCTGTCATGAAAAAGCTATATGCAAAAGCAAAAAGCAAAGGGAAATTTGTACTGCAGCATAGCTGTGGCGACATTATAAGTATCTTCCCTGACCTTATTGAAATCGGTCTTGATTGTTATCAGACTTTCCAGCCCGAGGTTTATGATATAGCTCATGTAAAAAAGGAGTTTGGCAGCGATTTATCTTTCTGGGGCGGTGTTTCAACCCAAAGATTACTTCCTTTTGCAACTCCAAAAGAGGTAAAAAGTGAAACCAGAAGAATCATGGACATCATGGGTAAAAACGGCGGATACATAGCTGCACCTACACACGCAATCCCCTCAGACGTTCCGGCAGAAAATGTTATCGCAATGCTTGAGGTTTTCGAAAATCAATAATAACTAAAAAATCTAAACGAATGTTGGCTCAAAGTTCTGCTAACCCAAGTACCTTGTAATATCTAAATATTATATATAATACGGCCTATTTTCCGCAATACTTTGTTAACTTCAAGATGTTACAACGCACTAGTCATTCCGAATTAATTTGAAGTCTAAATAAGTTTATAGCTCGGATTTCCAAATTATATTTTAATAAATAAAAACCCCGTTGCTGCTTCTTAACAAAACAGTAGCGGGGTTCATACACTATCAATTATAAATACGGAATTTTTTCAAATCTATCGCCAAACTAATTTGGTTAAATTTCAGAAATCAAATCCTATCTTCTTTGTTGGTAGCAATCTTTGCAGTATACAGGTTTTGAATCTGTAGGTCTGAAAGGAACGGTTGTTGATTTTCCACATTCTGCGCAAACAGCAGGGAACATTTCTTTTTGTCCGCCACCGAAGCCGCCTCTACGTTGTTGCTTGTAAGCTGCTCTGCAACTTGGGCATCTCTGTGGTTCGTTCTCGAAGCCTTTTTCTTTGTAAAATGCTTGTTCGTTTTCTGTGAAAACAAAAGTCGAGTTGCAATCTTTGCATGTGATAGATTTGTCTGCCATTTAATGTGCCTCCTTGTTAATTAGAAAAAAATTGGATTATGAACTCCATCTTTAGCTTTCCTACATATTAGTCCGGATAAATTATTCATTATCTTTCCTTCGTATAGAATTATCTTTGCAGATGCCGCTAATAAAGCTCTTCTTCGTAGATGATACTCCCAAACACTACTAAATGTCAACCTTTATACAAAAATTTTACAACTTTTTGCCAATTTTTCGTTAATTTCATTCATATTTTTATCTACAAATGTTGATTTGTCATTTTATTTGGCAATAATGCTCGTTTTGAGTGCATATAGTCGTGTTTCTATACAACATATTTCAAAATGGAATATTAACAAACAATCAAATTTGCTCTTATCGTTTTACAAAGTTGTAACTATATCGAAAATCCACTTTGTGAATAATTGACTACCAAGCAAAACAGAGTAAGCATATTATTTGATAATAGAAAAAGCTAACTCATTACTTACATTAAAAGCTTAACAAGCTCTTCTAGATTAGAAACGCTAAATGTGCATATGCCATAGCGTCTTCACTTCTTTTTGCTTATTGTAATGAATCTTCCCCAAATAACATATTTTGCAGGGCTAGCCCAGTTTGCTCCTTCATCCCCAACAACCAGAAATTTGTTTTCTGCAACTTGCCTGATTCCGGTGTATCCACTTGTCTTTCCGGTCTCAATATCATATGGCCCAATCCATTGTTTGCCATTTCCATCAGGAGATATGAGTAATCTGCACCCAGGTCTTCCATAAGTCAGCAATAGCATTCCATCGTCAGTTAAACAAAGATCGGGGTCGACACTAAATGCATCTGAGTTTTTTTCAACAGGGATACTTTCGGGTTGTGACCAGTTCAATCCATCGTTTTTTGATATTGAAAAATATAGCGGTAATGCACCAGAGAACTGATATTCATTGAACATTTGGACCCTCATGACACATATTAAATTACCATTTCGCATGCGGGATATTACAGGTTCACTGAAGCCTTCGTTGGTGCTTATTTTAGGATCATATGCTACTGTGGAAAGATAGTTCCAAGTAAGGCCACTATCTACTGATTTTACTACGAATGTCCGATATCTGCTGTCGCCTTTGAACTTACCGTACATACTTGCAATAAGACTGTTGTCTGAAAGCTTAATAACAGATCGGTGAAATGACATGTCTGCAACTGATATTTTTGGGTCGTTTTTATCCTTTATATAAACTCTTGTCTGGAATTTTTCCCATGCAACACCGTCGGTTGATGTTTTGTAATTAAACTCCCTAAAGTCTACATTTTCGGATTTGATATGATTGTAATGAAGGCCAAGGAGTTTTCCATTATCAAGTTTAATCATAGAAGAAAAAAATGAAGATTCACCTTCATGACTTTCACCCCAGGTTACACCACCATCACTTGATGTTTGAAACCCATCCACAGTTTCATAGGGAAGGTTTGCATCTTGATGAAGACTATATGATAAGACCAAAGTGCCGTCGAATTCATAAAGAAACGGAAACTGTCTGATTTTACTCTGTGACTCTTCTATAATGAATTTCTCACCGATTTCAACATTAAAGTCATCTTCAGATAGTTTTTTGCAACCGTTGTTAAATAATACAATTACCATCAAAAACAGATAAGTAATCATTCTTGTAAGACCAGTGTTTTTTCTTTTCATAAATGCTCCTCCTATGATATTGTTAAAAATATAAAATTTGTTTGTAAAATTATTGTATATTTTATATGTCATGTATTGTAAATCATTTAGTTTTGTACTATCTAACAGTTCTAAAAACAATTTTTTCCAAATAGCTTATAGGCATTACACATGATGCTTGATTAATAATACTAAGCGATGCGTTTTGTACTATTTCGATTTCAAGTACATTGTGCATCATTACAGACCATGGTTTATTTGCATAAATTGGTTCAATTTGATATTTTTGATTATCCCTTTTTATCTTAACAACAAGGCCAGCAGTTCCATCCTTCAGAAAAACAGATTCCTCTAAACATGCTTGATCTTTAAGATTATATACATGAAGAATGACATTGTCAGCATAATCATATTCTATTTCTGAAGAACTACTCCCCATTGGGATGACACTGTTTTCTCTTACAAGGACAGGTAAGCTCATAAAGTCATGTATTTCATTGTACCAGTGTTCTCCACAAACAGTTTCTCCTGTTAATAATCTTGTCCATTCACCTTTTGGAACATAATAACTGACCTCCCCTTGTTTATTGAAAATTGGTGCAACTAGTAAAGCTCCACCTAACATATATTGAGTATCTATAGTTTTACAAGTTGGGTCATCTTCAAACTCCAAAATCATTGGTCGCATCAATGGCATACCCTCTTTATTAGCTCGAACAGCTTGTTGAAATATATACGGCATCAATTGACACTTTAGTTTTGTGAAAAATCTTGCTACTAAAACCGCCTCATCACCAAAATCCCAGGGGACTCTCCTAGTGACATTTCCGTGAAGTCTACTGTGCGAGGATAGTAATCCGAAAGCAAACCATCTCTTGTACAGGTCAGGTTCAGGAGATGAATGAAACCCTCCAAATCCTCCAATGTCATGGCTCCAAAAGCCGTACCCTGACAATCCCAAAGACAGACCACCCCGTAAACTTTCTGCCATGGATTCATATGTACAATAACAATCGCCCCCCCAGTGAACAGGGAACCTTTGTCCACCCAATGTAGCGGATCTGGCAAATACGACTGCTTCCCCTTTGCCAAATTTTTTCTCTAGGAGTTCAAAAACGGTTCTATTATAAAGAAAGCTATAAAAATTATGCATTAATTCAGGAGCAGATCCATTAAAATAACATACATCATCTGTTGGAATCATTTCGCCGAAATCCGTTTTAAAGCTATCTATTCCCATTTCCAGTAACACTTCAAGTTTGTTAGAGTACCATTTACATGCTTCTGGATTTGAAAAATCAACAAATGCAATTCCTGGTTGCCACATATCACTCTGCCAAACATCTCCATTTTCATGACACAGAAAATATTTCGATTCTTTACCTTCTTCAAATAGTGATGAATATTGCGATATATATGGATTTATCCAAAGGCAGATCTTTATGCCTCTTAACTTTATTTTTTTAATCATACCTTCAGGATCAGGAAAATTTTCTAAGTCCCAAGTAAAATCGCACCAATGATATGGTTTCATCCAAAAGCAGTCAAAATGAAAAACATGAAGTGGAATTTCATTTTGAGCCATTTGATCAATCATGCTTAAAACAATCTCTTCATTATATTCAGGTGAAAATGAGGTTGTCAGCCAAAGGCCGAAAGACCATGCAGGTGGGAGGGATGGTTTGCCTGTTAGTTTTGAGTAATTGTGTAAAACATTCGCCAACGTTTTCCCGCCAACAATGTAATAATCTAGACACTCTCCTTTGACACTAAATTGAACCTTTGATACCTTATCTGATCCTACTTCGAAGCTAACGTTTCCTGTAGAGTTAACAAGCACGCCATATTTACGATCGCTTATATAGAAAGGAATATTCTTATATGACATTGAAGAGCTAGTTCCAGCTTCATAATTCCAAGTATCAATTGATTGACCATTTTTTACAAAATTTGTAAACTTTTCACCAAATCCATAAATATGCTCTCCTACCGATAATTGAAGTTCCTCACTTATATAACTTTGGTTCTCGGAATCAGTGATGTATCCTCTGCTCATAACACCACCTTCACTCTCTTGAAGACGATTGCCAGTAAGATATTTATCACTATATGTGTATTTAGTTTCCCACCCATTCTCTTTTGAAATTTCTATAGAAAGTTCTCCGCTAGAAAAAATTACATTTCTTTCATTCTCTATAATTTTTATATCAACATTGTTAGAATTATTAATTAATAGGTCATTAAATCTGTTTTTTGTCCCTTTAAAATGACAAATCTCCACTCTAATGACATCAACTGTTGGGGAAGAGTATATGATTTGTAAAACTGGACCACCAAGAGCGTTAGCACGACTGTTAACATTAGCAACCGGCGTTAGAATACATAAAGATTTATTATTAACAATTATTTCATAAGGTTTATTTTGGTTATGAATCGTATAACCTTTTTTAACAGACCAAGTTCCTTCTGTAAATTTCATAAAATTATAAATTCCTTTCAGAAGCATGTAAAAATATTTAGATTAAAAATTACAAATCTCTTCCCTCACTATTTCGACCCATTTTCCAATTCTCCATGGCTGATTTTGAATTGTATGTGTATCTTTCATAATAAATTCGAGCACACATCCTGATGCAATTGATAAAGTATTACGTATATCCTTTCGGATATATGCTTCGTCAAACCCCACGCAAATATCAGATGGATTCGGTTTACGGCTAAATATATAGTCATTTTTTAGATTTTCTGCCATTATCTCTTGATCACACCATGGTGAAACAGAAATTCTTCTTAAGTTAGGTAATGTTAAAATATCCTTTATTCTTTCATGAAGACCTTCACAACAACCATAGTGATTAAGCCCTGTCAATTCAAGCATAGGACGTTGGTAAGGAAGAACAAATTCTTTGAACATGTCAGGAGAAACACCCACGGTTTCCTGAGATTCTGCAACTCCCCATATATCAATTAATCTAACGGGGTCACCCAACTTCCAATCTTGTTTTGGTAAAGATGTGGTATACGCAACTCCGCCTGATCCCACATAATCATTTTCGTTTTGAAGAGTCAGCAGGCCTTCCCGCTCATGCCATTTCATCATATCGATGAAATCATCTCTGAGGAAGGTCATCAATTTATGTAAGTTTTCAGGATCATCATACATAAGAAACATGAAATTTTCCAACCCGAGAAGGTCGATTGCCTTCCAGGTAAATCCATAGCATGACGGATTTCCTCGAATTCTCGCTGGCAGAATTTGACCAAAAATACTGTTCGTAATCTCAATGTTTTCAAATGTTTGTTTGCGATTTACAGAAAAGTTGCGCTTGTGAAGTTTATTCAGGTCTTTTCCTAAATCCTTTATTGGTGGTTCCCATCTGTAGCTGCCTCTTTCCCCTGAATTCTCAAATTGAATGTCTACACCGAACCCATCATTAGTTATATTCCAACTCATATCAAAATAAGGTTCGATTGTATTATCATCCCTAATATTTTCCCACCAATATATCTGGCTGCGGAGTTTCCATTCCAGATACCGTAAAAATTCATCTTCACAAATCAAATTACTATATGGAAGCAATTCTTCCCAGCTCCCTTCAGGATAACAAAGAACCATCGGTCGCTCAGGTTTCAAATCATTAAATTTTTGCCACATGCGTCTTTTTTCATCCATAATTGGAAGTTCCGAAATTTTTCTAACATCCGTAGCCAATTTTTGCAATATCTCTTGATCTCTTTTTGAAACCATATAAAGAGTCCCTCCATTAATCAATTAGTATATACAGGATGCCACTTCCTCATACATGGCACTAATGTTTTCAAATGGTATGTCGGGGCCAAATGAGCTAGATGTAAATTGAACAAAGTCCGCTACGTTTTTGCATTTTTCGAAATCTGCTCTAATTTTTTTCTTAACTTCTTCTGGCTTCATATTAATAAGATCACTTGTTACAGATATTGCACCCATAATAAGTATTTTATTGCCGCTTTTAGGCCTTATCTTTAAAATATCATCCAATAAAATTCCGCACTCAGATTGAAATCCTTGAAAACCCTCTATTCCAGAATCCATTAACATTGGGATAATTTGTCGAATATCGCCGTCAGAATGCCATATAGGACGGCAACCAACTTCATTTAGAGGTGCAAGACCATGTTTTAAAGTTGGTGCATAATATTTTTCTAAAAATTCAATAGAAATCATGCTCCCTCTTTGTGTGCATAAGTCTTCCCCCATATGGACAGCATGGGGATATATTTCTTCTTTAACTGCTTTCACTACCAATCTGCTCATGAAATTCCCTTTGACTCCACTAATTTCAAATAACTTTTGAGCTAAATGCGGAAATAAACCTATTAGCATAAAGTAGTTTTCATATCCGAATTCATTGTACCACATAGCATAACTTCCAAGCCCCCATTGCGCCGGCATGTTTACAATCCCAGTATTAAATTTGTCAAATTCAAAAATCGAGGTTTTTAACTTTTCATACTCATTGTCAAAATCTTTTTCAATTGTTTCTTCAATTTTTTCCGGTTCAGGCATATCTTTTATGTACTGAACGAATTCTTCAAATTCCATAGCGCCATGGCTTTTAGCGTAATTATTATGATCTATGCTTCTATATCCATCATCATTTATAGGAATAAGAATCGAAGTCAACCCATCTATACCCAATTTTTCATAAGCCATAAGGGAATAGTATTTTGGATTTGTCCAAAATAAATCCGCTGATATGGACAATAATTTAGTAATATGCCCTAGGTAAGGCATCCACCCTCCAATCGAGGGTAATCGATCAGGAATTTTCCCTGCAAATACAGCTTCAAGTCTTTCAAAATTATTCATGAACTAATCTCATCTTTCATCTGAATTTTTCAATATCATCCTCTAATCTTTTAGCTTCATCAAAATCCTTTGCAAATGAATAAACGAAAACTCCTTTTGTACCAATAGCTTTTAATAATGGAATTACCTCATGAGCCATTGCGCCTAAAATTTGAACGGATTTTCCTGCTTTCAATATTTTTTCATATAAAGGATACCACCTTGGATCGCCGCCGCCTTCAATGCCACACTGCGGGGTAAATTCAATTGCGGTAAGTTCTTTTATTGAAAGGAGAGAATCTACTTGTGATATGCACTGAGTACCATCAACATGGTACAATGAATTATCAAGCCAAGAACACTGGTCTGTTAAATATGGTACGACAAACTCATCAAACATAGATGGAGAAAACATGGCTGCTAAATCACATTGAACTTGTGAAGTTTTACCCATACCCCATATATCAAAATACCCAAAAGCAGAACTCATATCAGCCTGACATGTTAAAGAATATGTCTTATTGTATATTTTATTATAGGCTATGTTAATCTCAGAAAGTCTTCTATGCACCCAATCAGGTCGATCGAGCATATCAATTAACAGAGAATCTGCTCCTCGTAGAGCACCAAGACAATCAAGGCCAGGTGAAAAGCCTGGGCAGCCAATTATTACATTCTCAATACTACTAGCATTTATTTCTCCGAATATTCGCTGCAAAAATCTCCAAAAATATGAGTTTGAGTTAAACATAATATTTTCATCGTCATCTTCTTTAATAGTTGGATAATACCATGTTGTGTCCTCGCCATATCCAATTTCTGCACCCAACAAAGGTGCTAACGAAACAGTGCCATATTCAGTCATAACAATAGGCAAATTATCCGAAATAAATACTTTATTTTCTAGTTTAGTTTTTATATCACAAAGTGCAAAGGCGATATCGGTATGCAACTTTTTGTAATACTCAGCCTTACTCCCTGTTTTAGAGTTCAAGTTGTCTGAATTGTTGGGAATATGTATTGTAACAACAAAATCATTTTTATTCCAAAATCCTAGATGGTGTTGCTTTGCTTTTGCGAAGTTCTTTTTATATGTATAATCCATATAAATCCCCTTTTATTATTTCAGGTATTAGAAAAAGCCGTCTAGCTATAAAGCTGGAGGCTTTTTCTATCGGATAAAAATTATTTAATTTAAATAAAGTTTAGATATTAACTGTCAAACTATTATTTAACTGTTCCTTTTCTTTTACGATTAATTGCTAATACTGATGTTGTTGCAGCAATTAATAATATAGGGAATAAAACTTTGCTACTATTATCGCTTGTTTGTGGAGTTGTATCATCTGACATTGAAGTTGTATCAGATGCGACTTCAGAAGTAGCCATCGATGAAGATGGTTCTGACACTTCAGGATCAGGATTAGTAACACCAAAGTATTTTATATTATCAAATACTACATTATAAAGAGTGGCAACGCCCCAAACCGACATAACAAGTACGCGTGTCTCGGGTGTCTCATTTCCCATTGGGTATGTTGTCATATATGAAGCGAATGGAATACAAATTTCACCCTTAAACCCAGCTACAACTACTAAAGGAAAATATATATTCGTTGAAGGATCTGTTTCCACATAAGTTGATGTCCCCTCAGCTTTGACAAAATATTTTTTTGCAACGTCTACTGCGTTATATGATACCAATGGGGATATCGAAAGATCTACTCCGGAAGTATTATTAATCCAAAAACTTATGCCAGTTGCACCGGCTTCATAATTAAAAGTCTTTTGGAAATCCAGTCTTTCAGCTGCGCCGCCATTTGTAACTTTAAGTGCTGCACCTGACTGTGTGCCTGTTGTTGTACGCTCAATTGTTGTTGCCGCATTTCCATATGGGTAAAGAATATATCCTGCATTTTTTACAGCCTGGGTGGTTGCATAGCTATTAAAATTGTCAAGTGTTTTAAAGTCAGTTGGCGCAACAAGGGCTGCTGATGAAAATACAGAAAATGCTGCAAATGTAGCAATGATTGTCGTGACCATTAAAAATTTAAATTTTTTCATAAAATATCTCCTCTTAATTTTATTTGTAGTGTTATCTACGTTTTTGTAATTTTTTGACTTCTGAATTCTTAAAATATGATTTTTATAAGTCCTGTTCTTCTTTTGTTCATTCAACTTTCACTTTTGTTTTCAAGATGAATCCGATATTTGACAATAAGCAACAGCCATAATAACCACTCCTCTCAAATAATGAATCTATTTTTTTGGCCATTAACGCATATCTCAGATACTATTATTATTACATGCGTTTTGTGTTAACATTGAATGCCTAATGTTATTATATATAAAAATTAACAGTAATTTGTAAAATATTTGATGTACATTGCTATATATGACAAATATACTCACATCTTTTTCACTCTTTCAAATAATTGATTGCTTCATCATACATCAGAAGAATGTTTTCAATCGGAGTATTAGCTTGAATATTGTGGCAAGGGGCTAAAATATATCCAGTCTTATCGGCAAATAGAATATCTATGCAAGTTCTAACTTCTTCAATGATTTGATTTTTTGTTCCGAAAGGTAGAACAAATTGGTTATCAATTCCACCATGGAAAGAAAGAGTTTGGCCATATTGAGCTTTTAATTCAGCTATATTCCAGGTCGGCAGATGCCATTGTAATGGGTTTAGAACGTCAATACCCTTATTGACAAGCCAGTCAAGTGCCGGAATCATTGCTCCGTCGTCATGATGAAACACCTTCGCATCATAGCTTTTTACAAGCTTAATGTTTTCCTCATAAATATCCCCCAAATACTCATCAATCATCGACAGGCTAATCAGCAAGTTGTTTTGGCTGCCAAAATCGTCAGTTACCTGTGCCAAGTCAATCCTTCCATCACCGTACTCAAGCGTCTTTTTCATGTGATCATAAGAAAAACTTTGTATTTCGCCCAATATATATTTCGCCAGTTCAGGTTCTAACGCAAAATCAACCAACATATTTTCGGTTCCTCGAAGCATCTCATACATATATGTTACGGATGTGTACCCACCTTCGACTGCATAACCCTCAAAATCTTTTATTTGCTGAGGAATAACAGAATAGTCATACATATCAGTAGTAGGGAAGGAATAATTTGCTCTTATTTCATCAATAGTATCATATTCTGCAAGAACTGCTTTAATTGGTTCCTCATACACACCTTGATTACCGGGAAGCATAACTTTCTTCATTTCTATCCCCCAGGCATCCCAGTATCCCATTCCATTCTTTGGATAAGGCCCGCAATACATTATCTTATCAAGTTTCATCGACTTTGAAAGGTCTTTCATACATTTTACACCATAATATGAGAATAATTTATCAGTTATTTCCGAGACACCCCAATAATCAAGAGGAATCCTATCAACCTCAAGATGATTAATAGCTCGCAATATTCTTTCTTTAGATGTAATTAGATCTTTACAAGTTTCCTTAATATAGTTCATTTTATTTTATATTCTTTCTAACAAGATTTATCCAATTCTGAAATTTCATTGGATCATTTCTATATTCATAGACGTCCCTATAAATAAATTCAACCAAATTATTACCAACACTTTCAAGTGTCAATACTATTTCTTTTTCTTGAGACTTTATATCTGGATCATCAAAGCAGATGAACTGTGGAGATAGTTTCTTTGAAAACACATATTTATCTTTTAGTAATTTCCCCATTCCAACAAAATCGCTCCAAGGTGAAACCGAAACGCTTCTTATGTTGTTCATATACTTTTCTATTCTTTCAAATCTATCATGTAATTGTTCACAACACCCATAGTATACCAACCCAAAATGCTTTGAAATCTCTCCCATAGCTGGAAGAAATGCGTCTTCAAAAAGTTCTGGTGATATTGTTGTTGTTTCCTGTGATTCCATCCAAACCCATAAATCAGACATTCTCACTTTCCCATCTATTGATTTGTTAAGACCTGAAACATAGCCGTAGCTACCAGAACCAGAAATCTGATTTTTATTATTCAGCGTTAGTGCATTATTCATTTCAAGGTTTCTCATTTTTGAAAGGTAATCGTCTTTAATGTATTCAACCATTTCTGCCATTGCATTTGGTTCGTCAATAAGCCAAAAATACATATTATCCATACCGATTAAATCCAATATGAATTTGGATAACTGAGGTAAATTGTAATTTGCATATTGTAAATTAACATTAATTGTTCCATCAAAAACTTCTTCTAGATATTTTTTAGTCATTAGTGATTTCTCAAAATCAACCTCGATTTTTCTCTTTTTAAGCTTTTTAATATCACTAACTGTGGAGATAGGATGATTTGATAACACTGCATGAGTGTCATTATTTATTATGTATTCTAACCCTACTCCATAATCTGCGTTTTCGTATCGCAATTGATAATCGAGTTTAAATTCATCTAGCAATATATAGTCATCATCTAGGCTATTAACATGTTTAATTCCCTCACGTAAGCCTCTTTCAATAGTCCTTAGATACAAATCTTCACACATTAGTTCTTCAGGTTTAATAAAGTCCGACATAAGTTCTGTTTCAACTATAATTGCAGGTCTTATTGGATTTAAGTCATGAAGTCTTGTCCATACATCTGCACGCTCATCCATAATGCTGTTTTTTGCTAGTTTTGACCACTCTTTTGTAAGATCTCTTATTATTTGATAATCATTCATTTTTACCTCCACAATTTATTCATCACAAAATGCAATGTATAAATCTTCATCCTTTGCTCGAAGCTGACACCATTTCTCTAGTCTTTTCTTTTTCGGTGCTCATTTCTTCGATTGATTTTTCATGAACTTTATTTTCCGCTGAATAGATTTCCTTTATTATATATGTTCCGTTTCTTTTAGCATCTTCTATTCTTATTTCTGCTTTTTCAATTTCAGAAGCATATTGAGGTAACCATTCCTTTTCGGCAATAAGCATTTCGTCAGTAAGCTGCCAAACTTCATTAGGATTAAGAACCGCTCCTATAAGCGGATCCAACAACATTGCCTGTTTCAGTAGTGTCACATCTCCGTTTACCGCTGCTTCTACTGCCAGTCTTTGAACAGAAATGCTCTGGTTGCAGATGGCTGCGCACCCAAGTGGCAGATCACCTATACTCGGTACGGAAATTCCATTTTTATCAACATAACATGGAACTTCGACAATCGCATCAGCAGGAAGATTTGTAATTGTAGCATAATTAACAACATTGAAGTGCCCACGATAAATTCGACCTGTTTCAATAGCTTCGATTATGTATGAGAGATGTTCAAATCGGGTGTTGTTCTCATCATATTTTTTTGGGTCTTCCTTCATCCAGTTTGGAAAATCGTATTCAAACCAGTTTCTACCTTCCTTGCAGATTCTCAGGTATCCTCCGGTTTCTCCGTCAATCCAGGATTTGAATGATATCCAATCCTTAATTTCACACGGACGCTTTCTGTACCATGCTAGGTATTCTGATAAATGCCCATTGCTTTCGGTGGAAAAATATCCAAAACGCTTAAATATATCTATTCGCACTTTTTCTTTTTCGCTATAATCTTCATCAGCTATCATTTTCTCAAGAAGTTCTCTGCTAATATCTACCCCATTATGTTTCACTGATATGTACCATGTCTGATGGTTAATTCCCGCACAGATTATATCTACTTCTTGCCTTTCTAGTCCGAACAACTTCGCGATTTCATTATGCCCGTTTATTACTCCATGACATAATCCTATGGTTTGAACCCCACCATATTTGTTACAGGCCCATGTAATCATCGCATTTGGATTTGCATAATTGAACATTATTGCTCCTGGCTTTGAGTACCTCTTAATATCAGCACAAAATTCCAAAATAGCTTGAATTCCCCTTTGTCCATAAAATATACCACCTGCACTCAAAGTGTCACCAACACATTGGTCGATACCATATTTCAGAGGAATTTCTATATCTTTTTCAAATCCTTCAAGACCGCCAATTCTAACGGTATTGATAATGTAATCAGCATCCGTTAATGCTTTTGTGCGGTCTAATGTACTTTCGATTTTAATAGCCAGATTATTGCTATCAATATCTCTTTGACATAACTGCGTCACCATATCGAGATTCATTTCATTAATATCAGTAAATGCAACTTCTATATCTTGCAATTCTTTCACTGACAAAATGTCTGTCAACAGATTTCTTGTAAAGCCAATGCTTCCAGCTCCGATTATTGTAATCTTCGTCATAAATGTTTCTCCCTGTAAACTCAAATATTTTCTAATAAATGTTCTTTTCAAAAAAACTGTTTTTATTTTTTGAAAAGTTGAAGAAGATCTTTTGCATCATCTTCACTGTTGCACCAACAATGATAAAGCATACCTTCTGGCTTAATGTGCTTCATTATTTCTGGCAAATCTTCAGCAGGGCCATAAATGTCAATGCATTTTCCTGCAGCCTGAATCTTCTGTAATGTCGGAATCCAGTGTTTCGGAGAAGGCTGTCCTGCTCCATAAACCCATTGGACGCCATTGAGTTTCTCCATTTGAAGAATACGGTCTAAATGTCTAAGAGCCTGCGGACCATCAAGATGGTATATGCTCTGATCTAAAAAATCAATTTCATTTTCTACCGAAGGAACAATTAAATCATCATATGCTTCTGATGATAACATGCAAGAAAAATCGCTGCCTACAACATAATGCCGTTTATCACTCCATAGCCCCATCCAATAAGATGACCCATTTCCAAGTTTTGCAATTTCTTTGTAAAGTCTTTCATAGACAATCTTATAAATATCAAAAATCTGCCGATCGAACTTCTTAAGCAATTCTGGGCATTCAATGGTGTCAAAACACATTTCCTGCGGACCTCTCAAAGATACCAGTGCATCACTTCCTGGATGCAAATCCGCGACTCCGACTATATAATCGTTTTTCGCATCATTTACAACATCATTCGTCATTTGGAGAATTTTTTTCCACCATTTATTGTTTTCATCAAACTTGATATCAGGAAGAGTTTCCCAGTCTTTCACATTATGAACTGCCCAGGAAGTGTCTTCACCAAATTCAATATCGCAGCCGCATATCGCGCCAATTATGTCTGGACCGAGATTAGGATACAAGTATGGAAATCCTTCGCCGTAGTATGCAGTGTTTTCAAACTGCAGTCTGTTCTTAGCTATCACATATTCCATATCAAGCCATCTATCATCAAGCTTTTCTGGTACTGTAATGCTTTTTGTCCAGTCAGCTCCATCTTTTGCAGCTGATATTGCTATAAGGGGTCTGTCGTGGTTTTCTCTTGCCCAATATTCATTATACTTTTTTTTGACTTTATCAAAATCACAATTATACATATTATATCCTTCTTGCTGTAACATATATTTATTTTTGAAATATTTGTACTCATGGTAGTATGCTGTATTGCAACTATTTTGCAAATTAACAGCATACTACATTAAGCATGATTAATTTAAAAACTCAACTCTTGAAATAATCTTTTGAGGAAGCTTTTGGAGGGGTCTTTGTCGAATCTGTGCTTGTGAGGAGTTTTTCTCCAGGTGTCAAGTTAATCTTAAACTCTAAACTCTTACCTGATTCTCCATTGGCTTTATATATTGTCTTACAGACAATAGCAATTTCACCTAATTCTGCTGTACCATCAATTGTCATAACCCCTGCAGAAGTGAGCTTAACCCCTTTATACTCCTTTTTTAATGTCCAGTTAAAGGTATTACTATCTCTTGGCTCATTATTCACATTAAGGCCTTTAGCGGTAAGCATTACTTCGTAATTGTCACCTTCAATTCTAGGAATAAATCCATATGCTTGGCTTGTTATTTCTATTTTTGCAATTTTATCTTCCGGTGCAATTCCTTTATCTTCTAGTCCATATAGCGAAATATTATCAAAATAATATGTATTCCCATTACCAGGTGTCGCATCACCTAGCGACCAAAGCTGAATACTTGTATTAGCGAGGCTATCAACTGGTGCGCTGCTGCTTGAGAATGGCAGTCTTATAAACCCTTTAAACCCAGGAGCAAATTCCATATTGAAATATTGCTTATCCCCTGTTGTTCTTTCAACATAATCTTTGTTACCTACCGAAAAGTCCTTTACATAATACTTTGAGCTTGCTTTTATAAAAGGTCCCCAGTTAAATGATGTATATATTGCGACAGGATTTTTATTCGGATTGGAAAACCAGAATTCAAATCCACCAGCACCTTCAATTGTTTCAAAACTATTGAACAATGAAGGATTCCTTTTATCATCACCCAGAAATACTGATATGGAGTTACCTTCAAATGAATTTGCTGGATCTTTGTTGAGTGTTATTTTTGTTGTTGCTGAACTAGCTGCATATGCATTAACTGCATAACCAGCATCAGTTGCAGCAGCAGAATCCATGTAACTATTCATATCGTCAAGCACGACCGTCCTGTTTCCTTTTGTTTCAACAACCGGACCTAAAGTTGGGGTTGGATCGCCTGGTTTTACAGCTGTTGTAGGAGTTGGTTTACCTGCAGGCTTAGTTGGAGTAGGTTTAGATGTTGTAGTTTCTCCATATAATCCAATTGAATCGAAATACATTGTATACTGTGCAAGTAATTCAGGTTTTACAATTGTTTGAATTACTATTGGACTAAAAATATCTTCACTAACAGGACTTGTAAAACTACTTGCCGGTATTCTAATTTGCCCTGAGAAACCAGGATCAATATCAATGTTGTAATATGTCTTGTCTTGGGTAGTATGTTTTGTATAACTGCTTTTTCCGTCCGCCATTAAATAATATGGTGAATTTTTCTTTGGCATTGCCGTGTATCTGAGCAATATATAAAATCCGACTTTCTCAGCACTTGCATTTTTGAGCCAAAGTGTGACTCCTTCATAACCGTCAAGAAAGTTCAAGTTTGACATGACAACTGCACCAACACCATCCTTATCTTCTTTTGCAGTAAGCTTAAGTGATTTTCCGCTCTTGCCCTTGCAGTTTGCAGTATCAGTATTTAGGATAATCTCAGCTTTTGTACCGCCGTATGCATAATTCGTGTAGTTTTCATTTAATGCTGCCTGATTTGCATACTTATCAAAATTGTCAAGAATTAGCGTTCCGGCTTCATCTGCTGCTGAAACAAATTGTATCATTCCCACTATATTTATAATTAACAAACATGATATTATTGATGATAATATTCTTTTCATAACGATCCTCCTATTCTACAACTGTATATACAAAGTCTACCGGTCCTAAAACCTTATTCTTTGTGTTCTTCATAAAAGCAATATCATATGCGTCTTCAGTCATTACAACACCTTCAATTGAGAAGTATGGGCTTGCATTTGTAGATGTCTTTTCACCATACCAAAAGTCCATATCTTTACTTTCTTTACTAAGAATATAGTATGATATTCCAGCTTTGAGTATAGTATCTTTGTTTGCATTTATTTTTACATACGCAACATCCTTGTAATAAGCATCAGGGGTATTGGTAACTTTGGCACTTGCAACAACAGCTTTTGTTTCGTCCAAAATTGTCAGTTCGTGATCATTTTGCATATGTTTACCAATTCTTCCGAGCATTGTAACTTTAAGATTCGATTTCCCGATTTTAATCTTTACTCCAATATACCCGTTATAATTATTATTACCTTTGGAATCAAGTGTAAAATTGTTAATCATCGTGCTGCCTGAAGGCTTAGTTTCAAGCATTTTTTTAGGTTGTTTGCATCCTGTTGCAAAAATCATGCAGATAGATAAAATCAATACTACTGATATTATTTTTCTCATGGTATACTCCTCCTTTTACTTTTTACTTGTATCAATTAATGACTGCACATAATCATAATAGTTTTTGTTTGCCTTCTCAATTACGGAAGCCTTGCATGTTGAAATTTCTTTGGCAATTAAGTCTTCGAAGCCAGTCATTGATGATTTGTTTATTATATAATCCGATGCGATGACGTTCATATTATAAGTAAAGCTTTGTCCCTGGGATACAACCTCAGGAACGTCTACAATTATTCCATAATCCTGAGTTGCTGACCAGTATGTTTTTAGTGAATCAAGCTCAGCTCTGGCTTTTTGCGTAATATTTGCTGCTAAAATTGCGTCCGGTCTTGTGAGAATTCTTTTTGGATTACTGAATTTTCCAAACACATTTAGTGTCCATCCAAGTGAGTACATTCCCTGATATCCTTTAACTGCAGGGTCAATATATTTAGGTTTGGTTGTAAGTTCATTCTTTGTTTTGTCAAAATCGTAATGAACTCCCGGAATACCTATCCCTGTAAGCATATAATTGTCGACATCCTTTACCATCCAATCAAGATATTGCACAATCGCTTGTGCATTTTTGGAATTTGCAAAAATATGTAATGCCATGTTTGTAACAACAGCTGGAGCATACCCAGGTACTATTGGGCCGGTGCCATCTGAGTCAATAACATTTATATGTGCGATTTCAACATTTGGGATAACTTGTTTCATCAAAGGATAAGCAGTTTCAGCAAAGCTATACCAACCAATTGCAAGACCTTGTTTTCCTGATTGGAAATCAAGCTGGTTCTGCTGCCATGTTACAGTATCATAATCTGGAGGTAGATATCCCTTAACACGCCATCTTTGAAGTGTTTCAATATAAGTTTTGAAATTTGGATTTTCCTCATATCTCTTGTATTTTCCGTTTTCATCAAGATAGTCAGAATATGGTAATCCGAATGCCCCGCTTAACCACTTTTGTGCCTGCCAGTAAGGTGCTCGGAAGGGTATCATCCCTTTTTTAAGGAAAACATCAAACGCTGCTTCGAGCTCAACCAAATTAGAAGGAACCTTAGTTATTCCCGCTGATTTTAGTACATCCATTCTTATAAATCCGGTGTCATTTGCAGCTGCAGTACTATCAGGAATCCCCATGATTTTCCCTTTGTAAGTTACTGCTTTCCAGTTCTTTTCAGGAATCTTTTCTTTAAGGTTTTTACCGTACTTTTCAATTACAGATGTAAGATCCATTAACAATCCAGGTTGAGCGGCATAAGACAAAAATGCACCACTATACATTGAAAATGCGTCCACATTACTTTTTGCATCGGCTACTGCCATATTAACCTGTTGTGTATAAGAAACACCAGGGTAATATTGCAAATCAATACCGAGATCATTGCCTGTGTCAGTTTTATACTTTTTCTTAATTTGATCATAAACCATTGCATTTTCGCCTTCACGATCATCATAAATCTGACTCCAGTCGGGAATCATGATTTTAAATGCCCCGGCAACTGATGTGCTTTTCTTGGCACACCCTAAGTTTAAACTAGTAAGAATACCAATTAGCAATAATACTGCGACTACTTTTCTGTGTTTTTTCATATAATCCTCCTTGTAAAAATAATTATTTTTTGATCAGCCTTTAACCGAACCGACCATGAGACCCTTTATAAAAAATTTCTGAATAAAAGGATAAAGTAATAAAATAGGAATTGTTGACAAAACTACCATTGCCATCTTGTATGTTTCTGAGGGAATACCTTGAGACGAATCCGTCCCTGAGCTTCCACCTGCAACGGAACCCATAAGTAGAACATCCCGTAAAAACACCTGTAGCGGCCATAGCTTTCTGTTTGCGATAAATACAATCGCATTAAACCATTCATTCCATTTAAAAAGTGAATAAAAAAGAAATGTTGTAGCAAGGGCGGGAAGAGACATTGGTAACATAACTTTTGTAAATGTTTGCATTACGCCACATCCATCGATTCTTGCCGCTTCTTCTATTTCAACTGGAACATTTAGAAAGAAATTTCTAAGAAGCACAACAAGCCATGGCATAATCATTAGAACTATAATCAAAGACCATAACGAATCATAAAGACCAGTCCATTTAACAATAAGCCAGGTAGGTATAATTCCTCCATTAAATAATCCACTCATATACATAATGAAAGTAATATTTTTTCTTCCGGGTAAAAATTTCTTTGAGAGCGGGTATGCCATTAATGCTGTAACAATTAAACTCAATACAGACCCTACTACTGTTACAAAAATCGAGTTAGCCATCGATGTGAAAAAAATAGGCTTTTCGAATATAAGCTGGTATGCCTTTAATGAAAATTGTTTCGGAATGATTTGTACACCATTCTTAAGATATGATACTTCTGATGTAAATGATGTTGTAAAAATAAATACAAGAGGCATCAATATCGACAAGATAAGTACAAATAGAATAGCTCTTAGTAAAAATTGTACTAAAAAATTTCTCTTGTTGAATTTTTTACGAGTGACTAATTTATCTTTTTTCATAACACCTCACCAAATACTATAACCATTTATTTTTTTCATGGCGTAATTCGACAATATTACAAGTCCTGCGCCAAAAAAGCTCTGGAAGATACCAACTGCAGTAGCAAATGAGTATTGTTGATTTCCGATACCAAGAGTGAACATATACGTTTCAAGTATTTCACCTTTATCCCTTAGTAGCGAACTACTACCCATAAATATAAGATTTTGCTCAAAATCACCATACAGCATACTTCCTATCTGTATTAAAAACATGATTGTCATGATTGGTAAAAGGCATGGCATTGTAATACTCCAGATTTTTTGCCACCAGTTTGCACCATCAATGTCTGCTGCTTCATAGTACTCAGGGCTAATATTGCTTAGTGCTGCTGTATATACGATGCTACCCCATCCGATGTTTTTCCAGACATAAGTAAATATTAGCATTGGAACAATCCAATTTTCACTTGATAAAAATGCTATTCGCCCTAATCCAACCCCATCAAGAAGCTTATTTATTGCTCCCTGGTTAAAATTGAAAAGCATATACATAAACCCATAAACTATAACCCATGATAAAAATTGCGGCATATAACTTATTGTTTGCATTGTACGCTTATAATGTTTTCCTGAAACTGCGTTAAAAATCAAAGCAAGAATAATCGGAGCAGGAAACCCCACAGTTAGCTTAAGTGCATTTATGATAAGAGTGTTCCCAAGAACTCGCGGAAAGTCACTACTTAAAAGGAATGTTTGAAAATGTTTTAGTCCTACCCACTCGCTACCCATTATTCCAAGACGGGGAAAATAATCTTTAAATGCAATAGTAAGTCCGTATAAAGGTACAATTTTATAAACAATTACTAGCAAAGATGGTATAAGCATCATCAAATAATAAGGATAGTAGTCAACTAATGCTTTTATAAAACGCTTACCAAGCTTTTCTTTAGTTTTTATGTTTTTTTGTCTGATTATATTCGATGTTCCAATTATCACTTTGTACCTCCGAACTTATTTAATATTGAGATTTGTAACAAATTCGTTTGTATCAAAGTATTCATTTAGATTTGCCTTTGTTACTTTTGTACCATTAATACTTATGTTTTCAAGAGTAATGTCTTGAAGTCCATTTGATGAATTCAATCCTAATAATTTGCTCGTTTTGAGTTGTCTTCCAGAAACAGATATATTTTTGAAAACTATATTTTTTGCATTTCCAAGCATTTT
>JBBQKF010000051.1:0-22390 GCA_038326615.1 Saccharofermentanales bacterium
TGCGAAAGTATCTGTGTAGGACGGATGAAAATATCCGACCAGCAGTAGTGGGCTTGGACAGCCCTAAGATGTACCGGTGGGACGGTTATCGTTTCTCCGGGAATCCGAAGCTCGCCATTTCAATGGCGATGTAGTTCACTGTGGGTTACTTGAATATCCTTGTAAAACTCAACAAGTTTTGCACTTTGGGTTTCCCACAAAAAGTCGTTTCTAATTTTGTCAATATTACTTGCTTTGGCTACTAATATGGATCTGTCTGCAAGTACCGCTTTAATAACATTTTCGAGGTCGGTTGACGTTTTTTCGTCAATGACAAATCCGATATCGGTTTTCTCAACTAAATCACCGAAATAAGTGTTTTTGTTTGCTATTACCGGAGTGCGAGAAATTATTGACTCAAATCCTTTTGCAGGGAATGCTTCTTTGACATTTAACATATCACTGTCGTAAATTGAATATACAATATCTGTTTCTTCGTATAGTGATTTTACATTTTTAAAGTCAAATCTGCCTTTTAGTATTGTATTACTATAATTGCCTGAAATATTTTTAATATCCTGGTATGAAACACCTGCGCCATGTATGTAGAAAACAACATCCGGATACTTAGCGGCAACATCCATCATTAATTTTATTGTTTCAAATTCTCTAACGGTTCCAATGAATGAAACTCTTAATTTATCAGCAGGCTTTCTGTTAAAATTATCAAATACATACTGATCAGCACAGTTCATAACTATTGTCTGTAAAGTTTTGCTCTTGACTTTTGCGGTATATCTTGATTTTTGTGACTCTACAACATAAATAATTCCATTGGCATACCTGAAACATATTCCTGCCATCATGCCATAAACTTTATCGCGCAATCCAGGATGTGTAAATCCATCGAAGAACTCATGCATGTCCCAGATTAGTTTCTTATTACGGTCAATAATTATTGCGGCAAGCATTCCTTCTATATCATGTGCGTGTATGAATTGATAATCCTTCTTTGCTGCATATTTCCTTGCACTCAGGCAAAAACTCAAGAAAGCCGACATTTGTTTTATACCACTGCCGTATTTAGATTCTATGAAAAATCTTTTGATTTCTATTCCGTCAACAATTTCAATTTCTTTGTCATTATGCCTGTTTTCGCGGTCCCATGCAAGAATTTCAACATCATATCCATTTTCTACTAAAACTTTTGCTTCTTTATATACTCTTGGATCTGGATCAAATCCGTTCGTGAGTACCATTAGTATTGTCATTTTCGAATCTCCTTTGTGGATTGATATGATAAGACTTGATTTTTCTTTTTTACAAAGATAATCAATATTTTTCGGCGAACTACTTTGTCAAGATAATCCGAATTTGAATATAATGATATTACAACGATTCCAATAAGTAAGCCGCTTGTAAAAAAAGTTGTAAGCAATGAGCCGTTTAACAACGAAAACATTGGCATAAACAAAGCAGCAATTGTTATTTTGTAATTTTTGGTTACTGAGTCGATTACTATTAATGTAATTGCAAATAGTATGGATATTATAAAAAGCCCATATACACCGCCGTTTGAATATGCATCGGCAATGTACCAGGTATTGGCATTCATATTTGGATTATTAAAAAATGTCTCTCCAATGAGGTTAAAAGCTTTAACCTGATATGGTGAATGTATTCCAAAAATTTTACCAATTAGGCCTTCTGAAAACTGAAGCTGTTGATTTTTAGAAAAGAAGTCAAAAAAATAGTAACTTATCTGTGCAGGCATAAAGTGCAATCGATGCGTTATTAATGCAATTACCCAAGGCGTTATATTAAGAATATACGTGACATATGCGGTAAAGTTTAAAAAAACAAATCCGGAAATCATTGTACGCAAGAAATTTCTTTTCTCTATTATATAAAACAGGACAATTACTGCGATAGGAGAAAATAAATATGATTTGTGAGCGGTTATT
This sequence comes from Saccharofermentanales bacterium, assembly GCA_038326615.1. Taxonomy (GTDB): domain Bacteria; phylum Bacillota; class Clostridia; order Saccharofermentanales; family UBA5734; genus JBBQKF01. The sequence goes on from JBBQKF010000051.1 coordinate 1,944, forward strand.
GAAAATAGTAAAATCTGCAAAAAGAAGAAAAATGACATTTTAGCATAATTTTTCTTTAAATAAAATAAAGCAATCAAAAAAATGTTTATAACATTCGCTTGCCAGGGTATTATGTATGAAGTCAATGCATTATAGACAATTTTATCTCTTACTTCGTATGTCATATTGAAGTTAAATGCCGAAAGAGACGGCAGCCCATTATCTTTGATTAACAAAGCGTATGTTACCAGTGATAATCCTGCCAGAACAACGAAAAACACTGATTTATTGTTACGCATTTCGGGTAATTTAACACCGGAAACAAGGACCACCATTATTATAATCATTACAAATATTCCAAACATTGAAATTGCTCCCGAAATTGAGTTTTCAAAAATGGAATATGCAAAAAGAATTGCTGCTATTAGTATGACTATTAATGAAGGATTCTTGATTTTTGGGAAAAATCTTACCAAAACTGCTGTTATAGCAAATGCTCCGACTGACATATACATTGCTTCTCGGGATTCGTTTTTTAGTCCGTATATTGCTAACACAGGAACGATTCCTAGCGAAAAAATAATCTGAAGAAATATCGCGGATGCTTTCTCTTTGGCTTTATCTAGCAAAAAATAAATTAATAATAGTATAATATATGACTCAATTATCTTAATTACATTAATATAAAGGCTTAGTCCCATATATTCATATCTGGGATTAAGTACTTGAACGTATATAAACTCTATCAAAGCTTTATACACGACGAATAATGAAACATTAATAATGTCATTTTTTTTCAAAGTCAGTTCACTCCAATTTTTTTAATAATAAATGCTCTTCATATCTTTTGTTTAGCAAACAAATACTAATAATTTATCTTATATATTATTATTAAAGGCAGACTATTCTTTTGGTAATTATTTAAGGCAGATTATTCTTATGGCAATTATTAAAGGCAGATTATTCCTTTGGCAATTATTGAAGGCAGATTATTCCTTTTCGGTCAATAAAATTGAATCTTGTAAGTTGTAAATAAAATATTTTCTTTCGTTTTCGAAGTTCGTTGCGGACATTGATTTATCATATGTGAGATTGCCGAATACTTTAGAAATTACACCCCGATTAAGGATTTTTATGATGGGATTAAATAAGCTTGTCATTATTATCTTTTCGTCGTGAGATTTAGCAATTAGGGAGACCATTTCGCTTGTGCTTACAAATTCTTCATTTTGTGGAAAAAAAGTACCTGCGCTTAGGCTATCAATTAAGCATCTGACAAATTCAGAAAAATTATCAATATATATCATACTTCGTTCGTTTTTGAAGTCAGGGAAAATCGGTAGCTTCACAGCAAGACTAGAGAGGCGGGGGTAATTGCCTTTGCAACCTTTGCCGTAGACCATTGGTGGGCGAAGAATTGCGATTCTAAAATTATTGTTTGCTAGTTCTGAAATTTTCACTTCTGCCTGAAGTTTGGAACTGCCATAACTATTCAATGGGTTGGGCATTGTACCAGCAGATATTCTACCGGTTTCTATTCCGTACACACTCATTGTGCTCAAAAATATAAATTGTCCAACACCTTCGTTCTTTGCTTTTACCGCGGTTTCATATGCCAGATCCCTGTTTACTTGATTATACAAATTACGATTTTCTTTTGTTTCTTTAATATGAACAATTCCTGCTACATGAAAAACTACATCAAAAGTTGAGAAATCTTTCTCTTTCCATCCCGAACCTATCATATCAACTATTTCAATATAATAATTTTCGGGCCACTTAATAAGCCACTGCTCAAGTGAAATGCCGATATAACTATTGGCGCCTGTGATAAGTATCTTTTTCATTTTTTACCGCCTAAAAACATTTTCAATGTGCATTATACCATAGAATATTTTTCAGAACAATTATTATATTGAGTTTATGCATATAGATAGATTTTTGTATAAAATGACTGGTTTTATACTTCAATAATGCTTAAAAAAGCGAATTTACTCTTGATAAAAGGCACTAAGTATGGTAGTCTCTAGAATGAATGTTGGAGGTATGTATCCGGTGAATTTTGTTGAAGAAAGTAATCCTATAGTAACGGTTATAATTCCCGCGTATAACCACGAAAAATATATAACTGAATGTCTGGAAAGTGCTTGTAATCAGACTTATCAGAATCTTCAAATTATTGTAATTAACGATGGTTCTAAAGATCATACAGGCGAGGTCATAGGTAAGTTCTTGGAATCATCTGGAAGAAACATTGAATATATAGAAAAGAAAAACGAAGGAATCTGCAGAACTCTTAACCTAGGACTCGATAAAACTAAAGGTAAATACGTTGCCCTTCTTGCATCAGATGACGTCTGGTTGCCAGATAAGATTGAACAGCAGGTAGCTCTTATGGAAAATTCCCCGGAAACCGGACTTGTTTTTGGCGATGCTTATTTTATCAGAAACACAAATCGTACTACAGCTAAATATTCTGATTATAAACCCGATATAAGAAATTATTTCACCGATACTAAACAAAATAGAGATTTATACGAAGTTTTGATGGTTGATAATATTATAACAGCCCTTACTGTAATGATAAGGACGGACTGTTTCGATAAAATCGGGAAATTTGATGTTTCGCTAAAGTGTGAAGACCTCGATATGTGGCTTCGAATTTCGAAAGAATTTAAGATAAGCTTTATTGATAAACCTCTTGCATATTACCGAATTCATGGAACGAATGTAAGTGGCAGTTCAATGGTTATGATCAGAGAAAATGCAAAGACGATTTTCAAACAATTCAGACAAGCACCTTTAAACAGGAAACCATTGAAGGCTGCGCGACTATTTTTACTTTTTTTAATTAAAAAAGTTAAGAATAAAATTGTCAAAAAAGAAATAACTGCATAAGAATTGAGGAAACAAATGATTCATCCAAGTGCAAAAATAGGTGATAACGTAATAATAAAAGAAGGTTCAATTATTGGTGAGAATGTAGTTCTTGAAGATAATGTTTATATTGATTATAAGTGCATAATCCGAGACAATGTGCAAATTGGAGAAGGCAGCTTTATTGGCGCAAATTGTGTCCTTGGTGAGTATCTTTACGATTTTTATAGTGACTTTAAAAATAAAGAACATATACTTACTATTGGCAAACGTGCAATTATCAGAACCGATAATGTAATATACGGAAACACAGTTATAGGTGATAACTTTCAAAGTGGACACAAGGTAACAATCAGGGAAAATACTCTAATCGGGAATAATGTGAGAATAGGAACTTTGTGCGATATTGCCCATCATGTAAAAATTGGTAATTTCGTTAGTATGCACAGTAGTTGTTTTATTTGTGAAGAAAGTATAATTGACGATTATGTCTGGATATTCCCTAATGTATCTTTAACTAATGACCCATACCCTCCATCAGATATTTTGCTCGGAGTTCGAATTCATTCTTTTGCAGTTATTGCTGCCAAGAGCCTTTTGTTGCCGGGGATAAATGTCTATGAAGGCGCAGTTGTTGGTGGTGGAGCTGTTGTTACTAAGGATGTTGAAGCAAAGACAGTTGTTGCAGGGAATCCTGCTAAGCCGATTGGAAGAGTTGATACATTAAAAAATAGATTTACCGGAGAATTAGTGTATCCATGGCAAAACCGTTTTGACCGCGGGATGCCATGGCAAGGAAAAGATTTTGACATTTGGTTATCTAACTGTGAGAAAAGCAAGAAGTGACATTGCATTTATGATGAAAAATCATGGAGGAAAATATGTATAATGCAGGACTTTACAAATTAAAAGATTTGAGCGATGAGTATGGCCATTTAACGCCAATTGAGTCGCAGATTGATGTGCCGTTCGAGATTAAGAGGGTTTACTATATAACAAAAGTAATGCCTGATGTTACTCGCGGATTTCATTCTCATCGTAAATTGCATCAGGTTTTAATTTGTCTTAATGGATCCATCAAGATTAGACTAAAAAACCCTTTAGAAGAAGAAACTATTGAATTAGATGCCCCATCCGTTGGTTTATATATCGGACCAAATGTCTGGAGAGAGATGTTTGATTTTTCGCCAGGAAGTGTATTGCTTGTTCTTGCATCTGATCACTATGATGAAGCTGATTATGTGAGAAATTTTGACAATTATATGGACGAGGCAAAAAAACTTTATTGATTTATTTAGCAATCAAGCAATCAAGCAAGAAAGCAAGAAAGTAAGAAAGCAAATAAGTAAGAAAGCAAATAAGTAAGCAAATAAGTAAGCAAATAAGTCAGCAAACAATCTCAGAAAGAACAGAATTTCTTAGATTAAATATTACTAGGTAGCGTTAATTAAATTACTAAACGGGGAGAATTTTTATGAAAATACCTTTCGTAAGTTTCGAAAAAATGCATAAGGAAGTCGAAGATGAAATTTTAAACAAATTCAATGAAGTTTTTAGAAAAAACTGGTTCATTAAAGGTGACGAGCTTCATTTATTTGAGAAAGAATTTGCTGATTACTGTGGAGTTAAATATTGTATTGGCTGTGGAAATGGACTTGATGCAATTTATTTATCATTAAGGGCTTTCGGAATTGGCGAAAGCGATGAAGTTATTGTTCCATCTCACACTTTTATCGCTACAGCACTTGCAGTATCATATACTGGTGCTAAGCCGGTGTTTGTGGAAATAGATCCTGTTACCTATTGCATTAATCCATCTTTGATTGAAGAAGCTATCACTGAGAAAACAAAATGTATTATTCCGGTTCATCTTTATGGACATCCAGCTGACATGGATCCAATCATGGATATTGCCAAAAAGTATAATTTGAGAATTATTGAGGACTGTGCACAGGCACATGGGGCTCTTTATAAGGGCAAGTTAATCGGAAGTTTTGGCGATGTTGGTGCTTTTAGTTTTTATCCCGGAAAAAACCTCGGAGCTCTTGGCGATGGCGGCGCTGTCATTACAAATAATTTGGAACTTGCAACGACAATTGAAGCACTTGGTAATTATGGCTCAAAGAAGAAATATGAACATCTTTTCAAGGGGACAAATTCAAGACTTGATGAAGTGCAGGCAGCTTTTCTTAGAATAAAACTTCGTTATCTTGATAGATGGAATGAGGACAGAAGTAGAATTGCACAAAAATACAACGAGTGCATCATCAATCCTGCTATAGTGAAGCCAGTGATTTCGCAAAACACCAAACACGTCTGGCACCTTTTCGTTGTAAGAGTGATAAGACGTGATGAATTCGAAAAATATCTTAATGTAAATGGCATTGGTACTACAGTTCATTACCCAACACCAATATATCTTCAGGAAGCATATAAAGACCTGATGATTCCAGAAGGCACATTTCCATTAGCCGAGATCATTGCTAACGAAGTTATTAGCTTGCCTCTTTACTATGGAATGAGCGATGAAGAAATTGACTTTGTGGTAGAAAAAGTTAATGCCTGGAACTAGCACAAAAGCAAAAAGTCAATGCCTTAAACTAGTACAAAGCACTATGAATATAGAATTTTAGAATATCGAATAGGAAACACATTTTTTATTATGAAAGGGTTATTAATTCATAACATGGCAAAATGAGTTAGTAAAAGGTAAAGGAATGAAGGGGATTATATTAGCTGGAGGCAAAGGAACGCGTCTTTACCCAATGACAAAAGCGGTATCTAAGCAATTATTGCCTATCTATGACAAACCGCTTATTTATTATCCATTATCTGTTCTCCTGCTTGCAGGTATCAAAGAAATTCTTATTATCTCGACACCTGAAGATACACCAGTTTTTGAAAGACTTTTAGGTACTGGAAACGAAATGGGTATTGATATTTCTTATGCTATTCAAGGCGCGCCCCGCGGTTTAGCTGATGCATTTATTATCGGTGAAGATTTTATTGGGAATGACAGCGTTTGCTTGATTTTAGGCGACAACGTTTTTTATGGACAAGATTTCAGAGCTATTTTAAATCAGGCGCAAAATCAACTGAGCGGAGCAATTGTTTTTGGATATCCAGTGAAGGATGCACGTTCTTTTGGTGTTGTTGAGTTTGATAGTGAGAATAAAGTTGTTTCGATTGAAGAGAAACCTTTGAAACCTAAGTCAAATTATGCTGTGCCAGGTTTATATTTTTATGATAACAGGGTTGTCGAAATTGCTAAGAATGTTTTGCCTTCTGAGCGCGGCGAAATAGAGATCACATCAGTTAACAATGCTTATCTTGCAGAAGGTAACCTTGGAGTGATTCTTATGAAAAGAGGGATGGCTTGGCTTGATACTGGAACGCCTGAAGGCATGATGAAGGCTGCAGAATATGTCGAAGCTGTTCAGTCAAGACAAGGTTATTATATTGCTTGCCTTGAAGAAATTGCTTGGAGAAGAGGCTTTATTGACGATTCGCAGTTGAAAAAATTGGGTGAAAGCCTTAAAATGACTGATTATGGACAGTATATATTGTCTTTGATAGAAGTTTAAAAGAATAAAAGTTAGAGGTTAAAAAATTAAAGATTGATACCTTTTCGTAATCATCAGGTAGCTGTGCAATTTGCTAAAAAAGATTAATTGACGAAACAGGAGAAATGGGAGATATGAATGTATAACGTTTTGGTAACCGGTGGAGCTGGATTTATAGGGAGTAACTTTGTTAAATATATGCTTAATAATCATCCTGATTACAAAATTATCAACGTTGATGCTTTAACTTATGCCGGCAATCTCGAGAACCTAGTAGGAATTTGTGATAATGCAAATTATGTTTTCATCAAAACAGATATTCGAGACAGGCAATTATTAAGTGAGATATTTACCGATAATAAAATTTCGGCAGTTGTTAATTTTGCTGCTGAATCTCATGTTGACAGAAGCATTGAAGATCCTGAAATCTTTCTTAGCACCAATGTTTTAGGGACTTTGGCTTTGCTTGACATCGCTAAGAAATTCTGGAAAAAGTATCCCGAAGATAAATACTCTACAGAATATATTGATGGTGTTAAATTTGTTCAGGTTTCAACAGACGAAGTATATGGAGCGCTTGGTAAAACCGGCATGTTTGTTGAAACAATGCCGCTCATGCCAAATAGCCCATATTCTGCATCAAAGGCGAGCGCTGATTTAGTTGTAAGAGCCTACAATGAAACTTTTGGGATGCCAGTTAATATTACTCGTTGCAGCAATAATTATGGAGCATTTCAGTTTCCAGAGAAGTTGATTCCTTTGATGATTAATAACTGCCAAAATGACAGAAGCTTACCAGTTTATGGTGATGGTCTTCAAATCAGGGACTGGCTGCATGTTAATGACCACTGTTCAGCAATTGATACAGTTCTTCAAAAAGGAATCATCGGCGAAGTTTATAATATCGGTGGTAACAACGAAAAAGCTAACATAGATATTGTCAAGCTTATTATCAAAACTTTAGGTAAATCTGAAAGTCTGATAAAATATGTCAAAGACCGTCCTGGCCATGACCGAAGATACGCAATTGACAATTCTAAAATTACAAAAGAACTTGGTTGGTCACCGTCATATACATTCGAAAATGGAATTATTGAAACTATCGAGTGGTACATTAATAATCCTGAGTGGATAAATAATGTTTTGTCCGGTGATTATACAAAGTATTATGATAAAATGTATAAAAATGCAAGTCTATAGAAATTTGAATAGATAGCTTCGAAAAACCAGTTATAAACTCTTTGACATTTGGTAAAATTGAGTTGAAATTGGATATTGAAATTTAAATATTGAAATAATAAACATATTATTTTGAAAAGGAAACATGAAATATAAAATTGAATATTAGAATGAACAACGACAATTAATTATGGTTTTGTAAAGAAAGGTAAGAAGATGAAAAACATTAGCAATAAACAAAATAGCAACATCAAAGAAAAACTGAAAAATAAGACAGCAGTATTAGGCGTTATAGGGCTTGGTTATGTAGGGCTGCCTCTTGCAGTAGAAAAAGCAAAGGCAGGGTATAGAACCATTGGATTTGATGTTCAGGAACAGAAAATTAAAATGGTTAACAAGGGTATAAACTATATTGGAGATGTTGTAAACGAGGATTTACTCGAAATTGTAAATTCTGGATTGCTATCCGCAACTACTGATTTTGCCCAGGTTGCAATGGCCGATTGTGTTTGTATCTGTGTACCTACGCCTCTTGATGAACATCAGCAACCAGATATCAGCTATGTTAAAATTTCTGCCGAGAGCATTGTTCCTTACATGCACAAAGACATGCTAATTGTTCTTGAGTCAACAACTTATCCTGGTACAACCGAAGAACTTTTAAAGCCGATTCTTGAGTCATCTGGACTTGTTTGTGGCAAGGATTTCTTTCTTGCATTCTCTCCTGAACGCGTTGATCCAGGTAACCTTATTTACAAAACAAAGAACACTCCAAAGGTTGTTGGTGGTATCACTCCAGAATGTACAGATATTGCTGCAACTCTATATGAAAGTATCCTTGAGGCTCCAATTCACCGTGTTTCTTCACCTGCAATCGCCGAAATGGAGAAAATTCTCGAGAATACTTATAGAAACGTAAACATCGGTCTTGTTAACGAACTTTCTATGTTGTGTCACAAAATGGGCATTAATTTCTGGGAAGTCATAGATGCTGCTAAATCTAAGCCATATGGCTTCCAGGCTTTTTATCCAGGCCCAGGGTTAGGCGGACATTGCATTCCGCTTGATCCTTATTATCTTTCATGGAAAGCTCGCGAATATGGTTTTCATACATCGATGATCGAGGCTTCAATGATGGTCAACGACCGTATGCCGGAGTATTGTGCCGAAAGAGCGGGCAAGATCCTTAACAGATTTAAGAAATCTATCAATGGTTCTAAAATCCTTGTTCTAGGCGTTGCTTATAAGCAAGACATCGAAGACTACAGAGAAAGCCCGGCTATCAGAGTTATTGATGAGTTAGAAAAATTGGGCGCACTCGTTTCGTACTACGATTCATTTGTTCCTGAATACCGCGAGCATGGAATGGTTAAGAAGGGCGAAAAAGAACTTACAAAGGAACTCCTTTCCGAGGCTGATTTAGTTGTAATTACTGCTTCTCACACAACTGTTGACTATGACTTTGTAGGTAAAAATTCATATTTTATTTTTGACACGAAAAATGCAGCAAAAAATGTTGCTGTTAGATCAAATATTGAATTATTGTAAAAGTTATTCTAAGAAAGGTAAAGTATGATGTTTTGGCATTATACAAGGGTTTATGATGAGTCTTCGTTATGCACTGATTGGCTGCGGCAGAATTTCTCCTAATCACTTAGCAGCGGCACTAGAAAATAATCTTGATATTGTTGCTATCTGCGATATTGATACTGCAAATATGGATGACAAATTCAGCAAGTTTAATCTTACAGATAAAACAAAAAAATATCTTGACTACCAAGAAATGATTGAGAAAGAAAAGCCTGAACTTGTTGCTATTTGTACGGAAAGCGGTAAACATGGCAAAATGGCTCTCGACTGTATCGAGGCGGGATGCAATCTTATTATCGAAAAGCCAATTACCTTATCTTTAGAAGAGGCTGACCTCATTATTCAAAAAGCAAAAGAGAATAATGTTGTTGTAAGTGCATGCCATCAGAACAGGTTCAACAAGTCTATCCAAAAAATACGGGAAGCTATTGAGCAAGGCAGATTTGGCAGACTTTTCTATGGCACAGCTCATATCAGATGGAATCGTGGGCCTTCTTACTATACTTGCGCTAAGTGGCGAGGAACGTGGGAGCAGGACGGCGGCGCTCTTATGAATCAGTGCATCCATAATATTGATCTTTTAAGATGGATGATGGGTGGTGAAATAACTGAAGTTACTGGTATGACAGACAATTTGAATCACGACTATATTGAAGCTGAGGATCTTGGCATTGCTATGGTTAAATTCAGCAATGGCAGTTATGGGATTATTGAAGGAACAACTACTATTTTCCCCGAAAATCTTGAAGAAACTCTTTATCTGTTCGGCTCAAACGGCACTGTCAAAGCTGGTGGACAGTCAGTTAATATCATTGAAGAGTGGAAATTTGATGATAAAATTGATGATGCTGTTGAAGTTAAAGATACATTCCGTGAAAACCCTCCGAATGTTTATGGATTTGGACATAAACCTCTCTACGCGAATGTTATCAGCTCAATTACTAATCATCATGAACCTTATGTTACCGCAAAAGACGGCAGAAATGCTCTTGAACTTATTCTTGCAATATACAAATCTGCTGCCGAAGGTGTTACTGTTAAATTACCTCTCGAAAAATGCAACACCACTGATTTCAAAGGCAGGTTTCGACGATGAATTATTTTGTTCACGAAAGTTCATATGTTGACGATAATGTTGTTATAGGCGAAGGGACGAAAGTCTGGCATTTTTGCCATATACAGAAGGGCTCGCGTATTGGAGAAAAGTGCTCTTTAGGGCAAAACGTCAATATCGCTAACAATGTCAAAATTGGTAATGGTGTTAAGATTCAAAATAATGTTTCGGTATATGAAGGTGTTGAACTTGAGGACTTTGTTTTTTGTGGACCTTCAATGGTTTTTACAAATGACCTTACTCCAAGAAGCAAATACCCTAAAGGCATTGCAGGCTATAGGAAAACTCTTGTCAAATACGGAGCATCAATCGGTGCTAATGCAACCGTTGTTTGTGGACACACAATCGGTCGCTGGGCGATGATTGCTTCTGGTGCAGTTGTAACAAAAGACGTTCCTGACTATGCTTTATTTGCAGGGGTCCCCGCAAAACATATCGGCTGGGTTTGCGAATGTGGAGTGCCTCTTAAGGAGGATTTGCATTGTAAAGAATGTAGCAGAGAATACTCGCTTTCAGAAAATGTTCTTAGTGAGATTGAGACAAATAAGGCGAAATAACACATTGACTTAAATTTAGTACCTACTTTTATTAATTTTAAATCTAATACTCATAATTAGTAATTTATGATGCAAATGGGCAAAATAACACATTGACTTTCAAGAGTTGAATTTCTAGTCAATAGTATATAATTATAGAAGTGTTATTATATAGAATAATTTATAAAACTATTATCAAATGAAATTAATTGTCGAACTAACAGGAAAAAATTAATGAAAAGAAATGAATAAAAACAAATTATAACAAATAAAAACTAATAAAAATTAAATTGAGTGGCAGATGGAGAAAGTTATGGAATTTCGAGATTTAAAGGCACAATACCAGATGTATAAAAATGAAATTGACAGCGCAATAGGCAAGGTCCTTTTAGATGCCAATTTCATAAGCGGTTCTGAAGTTGAGATTTTAGAAAAAAGGCTTGCAAAGTATGTTGGAGTTAAGCATTGTATATCATGTGCTAATGGAACCGAAGCCATGACTTTGCTGATGATGGCCTGGGGAATTGGTGAAGGGGATGCGGTCTTTGTACCAGATTTTACTTTCTTTTCAACCGGCGAAATAGTTTCTTTTAAAGGCGCTACGCCTGTCTTTGTTGATGTTTATAAAGATACTTTCAATGTTGATACAGTTAAGCTCGAGAAAATGATTGAAAGAGTTATTTCAGCAGGAAAACTTACTCCTAAAGTTATTATATCTGTTGATTTGTTCGGACTTCCTGCGAATTATCCTGAACTTGAGCGAATTGCTAAGAAATATGGATTGTTGTTGCTTGAAGACAGTGCACAAGGGTTTGGTGGAAGCATTAACGGCAAAAAGGCTGGAAGTTTTGGCGATGCAGCAACTACTTCGTTTTTTCCGGCGAAACCTCTGGGTTGCTACGGTGATGGCGGTGCTATTTTTACTAATGATGATTCATTAGCTAAACTTCTTGGCTCTTTTAAGATTCATGGTAAAGGCGATGACAAATATGACAACGTTAGAATTGGAGTTAATTCGAGGCTTGATACAATTCAGGCTGCGATTCTAAATGTCAAACTTACTGCTTTTATTAAGCATGAACTTGATGATGTTAACAGAGTTTTTAGCTTTTACACAAGCAATTTGCAGGGAATCGTAAAGACCCCCTTGATACCTGATGGTTATGTTTCAAGTTTTGCACAATACACTATATCGCTAAATAGCAAAAATGAAAGAAATGATTTGCAAGCGATGCTCAAAGATAGCGGTATTCCGAGCATGATTTACTATATTAAACCTATGCACAGGCAAGGAGCTTTTTGCGGCTTAAACTTTGACGAAACCGACTTTGAAGTGACGAATTTACTTTCTGACACTGTTCTATCTTTGCCAATGCATCCTTATTTAAAGGATGAAGATATTTTGTTTGTTACAAGCAAAATTAAAGAATTTCTTGCTGCCAGATGAGGAAATTATTTGATTTGATGAAAAGGGACAGAATTATTGTTTTTTCAAAAAAGCTGTGGAGCAAGGGTATTTTCGATATCCTTGTCGGGAATTTTCTAACTAAATTCATAGTTTTTTTTGGAACAATTTTTCTTGTCAGAGTTCTGTCAAAAGAATCTTTTGGTGTTTTAGGATACATAGAAAATATATATTCTTATGTTTATATTTTCGCCGGAATGGGCCTTGCTAACGCGGTTTTGAGATTTGTTCTCCTTTCAAAAAATACTTCTGAAGAGCTAGGATACTATACTTATTCGTATAAAAAGGGGAATATCTTTAATGTTATTCTGATTGTTATAATAATTGTCGGTTCGTTTATTTATCCTTTTCCACCAGAATTTGCAAGTTCAAGAATCCTTTTACCGCTTATTTTATTGAGTTTACCATTACAATATATAATTGATCTAAACCTTTTTACATTCAGGGCGAAGCTTGCTAATAGAAGTTACGCAGTTGCAACTTTCTTCTTTTGTACAGTCCTCATTGCGTCACGGTATTTTTCCGGAGTTTTATGGGATATTAACGGAGTTATATCTGCAAAAATAATTGTTTCAGCAATTTTTGGGATAATCTTGACTATTTTTGTTTATAGGAAATATTTCATGGGAAGCACGCCTTTTCCTCTTGAAAACCCTGTTAGAAAAGCTGTCGATAAATATTCAATCCAGTTTATGATCACTAATGGTGTCTGGGCGATTTTTATGCTTAATGATATTATGCTTTTAAGCCAATTTGGTAGCAATAGCTCGATAATTGCCGATTATAAAGTTGCATATGTTTTACCTGGCAATCTTATTATTCTTAGCAGTGCCATCGGGATGTTTGTTGCTCCCTATTTTGTCAAAAACGAAAACAACTTCAAGTGGGTAAGGAAAAATTACTTTCTTACGCTTTTTTCGACGTGTGTTTTAATTGGCGCTGCTGTGCTAGTGCTGTTTGTATTTTCAAAGCCAATCATTTCCCTACTATATGGAACCGAATATTTAAACACTGATGGGCTTATGAAACTTTTACTTATTTCATCATTTGTTAATAGTGGAATCAGGAGTACAACAGCAAATATTCTTGCGGCTATGGGACAAATAAGGTACAACATGATTATTTCATTTTCAGGTGTCGCCATTCAGATTGTTATGAATATTTTTATGATTCCAATTTACGGTTCGATTGGTGTTGCCATTACGAGTATTGTAGTTTATTCTTTAATGTCGCTCGCATTAACTATAGTTTTTTTAAGAAAATACAAACAGGCTAAGACAATTGTCTGATTATATTCAGTTTACTAATGATTTAATGATTTACATGCAAATCGGTTCTGGTGAAATGGCAATCAGCCTCTTTTTGTGGTAAAATAAAACATCGATTGGTTTTTTATTTCTTATTTTGTTTATTCAAAATAGCCAAATAAAAATAGAAATTTTAAATAAAATTTGTAGATACAACGTGCAGATACAATTTGCAGATACAGTCATATGTTTGTGATATTTGAATAAGTATTATGATGCTTGATAGCATAACAGAAAATTAACAAGACCCTGAATTTTGTAGTATGGTAGTTAATGTAGTATTTTGGAAACGTTTAAGGAGGCTCATTTTATGATTATTGTTGTTAAGCCGGATGCAACGGCTGAGGAAATGAATGATATTATACATTTTCTTGAAATTAACGGATTAAAAACACACCTTTCACAAGGAACTCAAAGAACAATTATTGGTGTTGTCGGTGATAAATCAAGAATTTCTGATACGAATATTGCGCTTATGGCTGGTGTCGAAAAGATTGTTCCAATTATGGAAACATATAAACTAGTTGGTAAGGTCTTTAAACCTGAGGGCACGATTATTAGTTTTGGGAAAGATGTGACCATTGGTGAGAGGCGTGTTGCTATGATTGCAGGGCCTTGCGCAGTTGAAAGTGAGGAACAGATTTTTACAGTTGCTAAGGTTGTAAGTGAAAGTGGCGCTCAGTTTCTAAGAGGTGGTGCATATAAACCCAGAACTTCTCCTTATGCTTTTCAAGGAATGGAACTTGAAGGTCTTAAGCTTATGCGTGAAGCTGCAGATCAATATAATCTTAAAGTCGTTAGTGAAATAGTTTCTGAAAGTGATATAGAAAAATCAGTTGACTTTATTGATATGATTCAGATTGGCGCAAGGAATGCACAGAATTTTCGACTTTTAAGGGAAGTAGGGAAACTCAAGAAGCCGATTCTTCTTAAACGTGGGATTGCTCAGACGATTGAAGAATGGCTTGGCTCTGCTGAATATATTATGAGTGAAGGAAACTACGAGATTATTTTGTGCGAAAGGGGCATCAGAACTTTTGAAACTGCAACTAGAAATACACTTGATATAAGTGCTATTCCTGTTCTTAAATCAAAGACTCATCTGCCAGTTATTGTCGACCCTAGCCATGCCGCAGGTCAAGTTACATATATTCCAGCTTTATCAAAAGCTGCTGTTGCTGCTGGTGCTGATGGATTGATAGTTGAAGTTCATCCTAATCCGCGATGTGCTGTTTCTGATGCATTGCAACAACTTACGCCTTCACAGTATCTGGATCTTTGTAATCAAATTAAGGCAATTGCAAATGCGATTGGAAGAGAGTTTTAAGAACAGTAGACGTAAATTTGTAAGCGAATATAAGAAAAATTCTGAAAGACATAAAAAATTATTATCCTCTATTAGAGATAGATACTAAAGAATTCTCTAAAAGCAATTTTCAAAAACATGCAACGAATATACAAATTTCCAATTCGATGAAAAAATTATTTTTTCTAAGAAACAAATATTGTAATGAAAGTTTAAGAGAGTAATTAGTGAAAATTGAAAATAACAATAATCAAAAAACATCATCATCAAATGATAATTTAAACGATATTAAAGTTGGAATCATAGGACTTGGTCTTATTGGGGGGTCGATTGCACGCGTGCTTACAAGAAAATGCGGCATACATAAAATTTATGCTGTTGATTTTGATGAAGCCTCTTTAGCAAATGCACTTACGGATGGAAACATTACTAAAGCTTGCAAAAATATGGTTGAACTTAAAGATTGCGATATTATTTATCTTTGTGTGCCAGTTGGACGTGTGCCGTCAATTCTCGATGAACTTTCAAAATGGTATTCTGGAATTGTTACTGATGTTACCAGTACAAAAGAAAAAATATTTGCATATGTGAGTTCGAATTTTCCTAGCATGCGTTTTGTTGGGGGGCATCCAATGGCTGGCTCTGAAAAGGTTGGCTATGCTGCATCAAATGAAAATTTGTTTGAGAATGCTCCTTATATTTTATGCAGAAAAGCTTCAGAAAATATAATTTATCCTAATGACGATTCTATTGCAATTGATAGCAACTCGGATCAATTGACTTCAGTTTCAAACCCAACCTTAGAATCAGTGTCAGAATCACAACTAGTATCAATGATAGAATCAGCAATGTCATCAGAATCAACATCAGAACCATCATCAGCATCAACATCAGAATCAGTAGGTAAAACTGAATTAGAAAAAGGGTTATTCAAAACGTCAATTTCGGAGTTAGAATTGGAATCAAAATTGGCATCAGAATTAAAATCAGCAATATCGACTGAATCTGAAAATATGTTACAAAAAGAAATCGCGGATTTTGATCTCGTAAAAAAACTTGCGATTATGATGGATGCAGTTCCAATCGAAATGTCACCTAAGGACCATGACATAGCTGTCGGCCTGATCTCTCATCTGCCACATATTGTCGCATATTCACTTGTAAATTCCGTTCAGGCTACCGGGGACACTCGCCTTAAAACAATTGCTGCCGGAGGTTTCAAGGACATTACTAGAATAGCATCGTCTGACCCTATTTTATGGACGGATATTTTATGTGATTCAGGTCGCACAATTGCTGAGTTACTTGACGGTTATATTCAAAATCTTCAGCAAATGAAAGATGCTTTGCAAAGTCAGGACAGGCAAACGTTATACAATCTTTTCTCAGTTGCAAAAGATTATCGTGACACACTCGTAGTTAGTAAAAATCCAGAAAATCAAAAAGTCCAGCTATGGGTTGATGTCGACGATAAACCCGGTATGATTGGCAAAATTGCCGTATTATTTGGTGACAACGACATAAACATTAAAAACATGAATATACAAGACAACCGAGCATACGAAGGAGGCTCATTGAGAATCACCCTTTCGTCAATGAGTGACGCCCAGAAAGGCTTTGAACTTTTAGAAAAAGACAATCTCAATGTTCGGATCGTATGTTAACAAATTGATATCGTATAGACAAAGTTAGGGCATGTTTGCACTAATTATTAATATATAGAATTAAGACTATTGTGTTTATTCAGTGACTAAATTGTTTCTTGCAAACACTATCAAGGCAAGTAGCTTCCACTAATTTTTCAACAGTTCGACTTGTAATTACTTAATTTTAACATGATTCTACAGAGTTTTTCAGCATTTGCTGAGTTAACGCTATAGTCATTTATAGAATTATCAAAATAAGAAATTATTAAATATTCAAAAAAATGTATTACAAAAAAAATCAAAAAATGTATTTTCAAGAAACAATGAACTTTATATTTTCAAGAAACAATGAGTTTTTTAATGACAATATTTCTAACATAGGTTAAAATACAAATGCAATTACATGCTAAAAATTGTTACTGGAGGTTTTAATGTTTGAAACTATTCTAATCGCAATGTTAATAGCTAAAATTAAGGGGTATAAGGTGAAATACCTTTTTACAACGTGGACTATGTGGCCGATTTTTGTGCTTGAAATTCTACATATACTTTTCCAGATAAATATTTTCACAGGCAATTATTTTTTTATCCAATTTGCACCTTATCTTAAAAAAACTTACCTTTTTCTATGCATCATACCGATAGTTGTTTATAAAGAATATTTCGCGGGACTTATCGGGTCTGCTTTTGTTATTGCAGGAACACTATTAAATAATTTTGTAATGGCGCAAAATGGTGGCAAAATGCCAGTGTTTCCAAATTTTTCTTATATTACCGGTTATGCTAATCCACAATCATTTTCGAAAACACAAGGAATTCATATTTTAGGAACAGCACAGACCAAATGGTGGGTTTTGTCAGATATCCTTGATATTGGCTGGAGTGTTTTAAGTATAGGAGATATTTTGATCAGGTGCTTCGTTTTGTTCACGGTATATTATACGGTTAAAGCACTTAATAACAAAAGTAAAGATGCAATTAATCAGAAGGTAATTATGTGACCAGATTCATAATCCTGTGAAATGCTACCATTATTGAATTACAAGTTACAAATGCATTAATACATTAATAAAAATATTCTGTATTAAGTAAAGATATTTGTACCAAATAAACTAGAAAATAGTTCCTAATTTGTGTACTAACACAAATTTGTGTTAATATTGTAAATAATGAAAATTTTGCAGTTGAAATATATTAATTTGTGATATAATCAAAATAATTATACTTTTGAGAGGTGGCTTACAATGTTGAAGATTACTTTGTTTGAACTTATAACCAGAGGAATTCCAGAAGGCTTTTTGTTTGTTTTAGCAGTTCTTGCTTTTGCTAAGAAAAAAATTGATACACTCCCGTATATATTGTGCAGTGTTATTCTTATAATATTTACATATTCGGTAAGACTTCTACAGATAAATTTTGGAGTTCATACTATTCTAAACCTTATATGCTTAATTGTCGTATCATTTTTTATAAATAAGATTGATTTATTTACAACTGTTAAGGGCGCAATGTTTGCTACCCTTGCAATGTTTGTTATCGAGGCCATTAACGTAGTTGTCCTTCAATTTGCGTTTAAAGATGGATTTAATGCTATTATAGACAATCCATTCCAAAAAGCACTTGCAGGAATTCCCGGAATTGCAATATTTGGGATTATAGTTGTGTTTTTATATTTTTACAGAGTTGTTAGACATCCTTTGAAAGGGAATAATGGAACAGTTAGCGAATAATTTTGCAAAAAAAATAGCTAAAGAACTTTCTTACTCTGACGAACAACAACAGATTCTTTCGTATGGAATGATTGCTATTTTGCAAACATTAGTTATGACAGCGATTGTTTTTTTCATCGGTGCGTTAATAGGAACCTTTATTGAATCTGCAATTTTGTGTTTTGCTGTCAGTTTTTTACGTAAATATTCTGGCGGAACTCATGCAAAATCAATTGAGTCTTGTACGATTGTTGGAGTTTTATTTTGTACAATATTTGGATTAGTTAGCAAAGCCATGAGTCAACATGTAAACTCATTTTTGACTTTGATATTATTAAGTTCAATAGTTTTTTTATACGCATTTATTATAGCGAGATGGAAAGCACCAGTAGATAGCCCGAATAAGCCGATACGTTCAGTCGCAAAAAGAAAAAGAATGAAATTTATGACTTTGATTACTCTGTCTATTTATTTTGTAATATCTATGGCTCTAGTTTTCTTCCATAATAATTCTTTAGTGTATGTGAGTTCACTTATATGCATACTATTTTCAATTGTATGGCAAATTAGTTCACTTACTGCTCCTGGGGATTTTGTTTTAGAAAACATTGACCGTTTGATATATAGGATTATTACTTTGAAAGGAGGACATACTAATGAAAAAATTTAACGTGAAATCCTTGTACGCTGTCGTTGCAGTACTTGCAACATTTGCTGCAGCAACTGTAGCATCTTCTGCTTGCTTATGGTTTTTTTATCAACCTGAGGAGCCAAAGAGCTTACAAGAAAAGTAAAATTCTCATGTAAAGGAGCTCATTATGAGCTCCTTTAAAAAAGGTGAACGATAATGCTGAATTTAGAACAAAATAAGGAAAAAAGAATTGAAGAAATACTATTCACGGTAAAGTTTTTATCTTTATTTTTTGCTGCAATTGGGTATTTTCGATATTTTATAAAAGAATTTCCGACTAGGGAACAAAGTCAGATATTCAACTCAATTAATACTGCAACAGTGTTCTTTATTCTAGCAACAGCTTTTGTACTTTGGGTATTTTTTGATGGCAAGGGAAAACAAAGTAAATCTTTGTTTTATCAAGTTGCTCAACCATTTGTTTTTATGGTTTTCTTTTTAGGCGCAATTTTATCAACTGGTGGGTATAAAAGCAATTTTAAATATCTTTTTCTTTTTCTTATTGTATCATATACGATTGAGTGGGGTCTGAAGAGTGGAATGATTATTGCTACTGTCTCATCAATAATTATTTTTTCATTAGATTTTATTTTTATTCCTAAGAATAATATTAATTTTTACTTTGAAGACGATATCAGTTTAGTTGGTCTTTATTTTATCATTGCATTTACAATGGGGTATTATGTTAAAATCGAGCATGATCATATTGACCGCTTAAATTCACTTGTTATTAAAGATGGACTTACCGGGCTTTATAACCATAGATATTTTCACGAATATTTGCGTGAAAAATTAGTAAAGACTGTAAAGGATGATGAGCCATTGTCTATGTTGTTGTGTGACATGGATTATTTCAAACAATATAATGATGTGCACGGGCATCAGATGGGGGATTTGCTTTTAAAGAATGTCGCTAAATTTCTGACTGAGAATCTTGATGAAAAATATTTAATATTCCGTTATGGGGGCGATGAATTTGCAGTTCTATTGCCTGATACAGACAAAGATGATGCTTACACTATTGGAGAAAGAATCCGCAGTGATTTCTCACAATATCATTTTGATGGTCAGGAATATATGCCTAATGAAAATATCACTTTATCAATAGGTGTTGCTACTTTTTCAAAAGACAATCCTGATCATATTGATCTTTTAAAAGCTGCTGATGAAGCATTATACAAGGCAAAATTTTTTAGAAAAAACAGAGTTGAAGCATATACCTCAATTCTTGATGACTTACATAATAATGAAGCTGGGAATGAGGACAATGCAAAAACGATTGCTTCTATTAAGACTCTTATTTCTGTTATCAACTCGCGAGATCAGTTCACGCTCAGCCACCTACAAAGAGTAGTTTCTTATTGCGAGGCGATTTCAAGTGATTTTGAACTTTCTGATGAGCAAAAGAAAATATTACTTTACGGAGCTTACATGCATGATATCGGAAAGATTGATATTCCAAAAGAAATAATGATGAAAGTTGGA
>JBBQKF010000052.1:0-22352 GCA_038326615.1 Saccharofermentanales bacterium
CCGTGGGTTTCTGACTTTCGAATACTCCTGATCCAAGTTTAGATTGTTCCTATAGTTTAATGCTGTTCTCCAGCAAAAGGTTGTACACCTTTCTGACACAACCGAATGTCCTGGCAATAAGTTTTGATTGTTCACTATTGGGATATATGCGATACATGTAAGCGATGTTCATAAGCAGTTTTCCCGTTAGAATAATATGTGTATAACGTAAATTAATGAATTTGGGGTATTGACCGAAGAAAAGATATTTGGCAGAATGCATTGATGAAGATGTGGGAATAACGAGCAGGATTAGGAACGTAATGGAATGGACAGGATATGGAACGGGGGGAATGGGCGAAAAACGTGAGTGGAGTAACGAGCAGGACGAGGCGTGGGGTCCGCTTGGAGCTTATGCATCCAATTGTAATATTTCGCTTGGTTGTACGAAAAATGCTCAATATTACAATTGGATATTGCTGGCGAAAGTCAAAGTGGGGAGATAATAAAACAGGAAAATTGATTTTATTTTTCTGGCTCAGATAACTCGAAATATATTGCCGACTTTTGCTCAAGATGCAAATGTCCTCTTGTAAAATGATATTGAGGATATGAATACTCCTGCTGAAGTGGTTGTTCTTGACCTTGAGGATGTCACTAGTATTCCAAATATTTTCTATTATTATGCAAAAATTATCAAGTTATTTAATCAATAAACACGATACAATAAGAATAATGATAGAAACAATTGGGGTTTATTTTGAATGATAAATGGATGAATCTAAAGGGGTTCTATAATACAAGAGGAGGTGAAAGTGATGTCAGTAGTAAAAATTATCGAACTTATATCTGAATCAAATGAGAGTTGGGAAGATGCTACAAAAAAAGCAGTCAAAGAAGCGGCTAGAACAATTGAAAACATTAAATCTGTACATATCAGTGATCTTCAGGCAATAGTCCAAAACAATCAAGTTACGATGTTTAGGGTTAATGTAAAAATATCCTTTGTTGTAAAAGAGCAATAATCAAAAGATGTTAATACGTTTTTTCAGCCGAATTATTTTGAGTTGCAGACAGTCAGCGAAAGTATGGGACTAAAATTACTTGTCTGCGACGGTAACGAAATTTTTATGAAAGGATGATGATTTATCCATTGTGTTTTGTGATGAATAAATCATGGATATGAAAATGAACGACAAACAAGTTGAAAGAATGAGCCATGCTAAGGGATTTATTGCGGCACTTGATCAAAGCGGTGGTAGCACCCCCAAAGCACTGACTACTTATGGAATATCACAAGAATCGTATTCTGGTGAGGATGAAATGTTCGATCTTGTCCATAAAATGAGAACTCGCATTATTACAAGCCCAGCTTTTTCTTCTGAGCATATACTTGGTGCGATTCTTTTTGAACAGACTATGGATCGATCAATTGACGGTTTATTCACTGGTGATTATCTGTGGGAGAAAAAAGGTATTGTTCCAATTGTGAAGGTGGATAAGGGTCTAGCTGATGTTGCTGATGGTGTTCAGCTTATGAAAGAAATTGAAGATCTCGATGTATTGATAAAACGGGCAGTTGAACGAAAAATGTTCGGAACTAAAATGCGTTCTGTAATCAAACTGGCCAATCCGGAGGGAATCAGGAAAATAGTTGATCAACAATTTCAATATGCCGACCAGATTTCTATGGCTGGCCTAGTTCCAATTTTAGAACCTGAGGTAGATATCCACAGTACGGAAAAGGAAGAATCCGAGCAACTACTTAAGACAGAGATACTTAAGCATCTTGAAACCTTACCTGGGGATCGTCAGATTATGCTAAAACTTACGATTCCATCTATTGATAATTTTTATGCCGACTTGATTACACACCCGCATGTGATGAGAGTTGTGGCACTGTCCGGCGGATACAGTCAGGAAGAAGCAATTGAGCTGCTTGTACGTAATACAGATTTAATTGCAAGTTTTTCTCGAGCACTTTCTTCCGGGTTGACAGCACAGCTGTCCGACGAGGAGTTTAATAATATGTTGGATGCATCCATTAAAAATATTTATAATGCATCAATCACGTAAATATTTAACACTTTAGTTCCTAAAGGACGATTGCTTTTTAAAATGCGAACTCGCATTATTACAAGCCCAGCTTTTTCTTCTAAGCATGTCGTCAAATATCAACTCCAATGATATTTTCGTCGAAACTCGCGACGGTTTTCTTGCCTGATGAAATGACCTGGACTTCTTCATCGAGAAAAATTCCATTAAGCAACCGCTCCATGAATGAAGTGTCTCCAACCAATTCATGAAATTCCCAATTCAGATATTCCGCGCACTTCTTTGTGTAGGAACGGTAATAATCTGTATTCCCCAAACAATTCCAGTCGATGAAGACCGCTTTGCTGTATTCCTTGAACCATCCTTGTTCCATTTCCATAAGGTATTCCGCATTGTCCTCACCGTATGTCTCACGGTAATTGTTCAAGACATTTAAGTATCGTTCCTCACCCGGCTGCGTGGAGCACTCTATCCAACCGCGTGAATACCAGTAAATGCCTCCGTGACTCTCTGAGAAATTCTTGTTATAAGCGGTTTGGGAGCCCAGCAACAGAGTGATGCAGTCGTGTGCTCTGGGAATTACCAGAGGAATCCTCTCGCTCGTCAGGCCAATAATACCGTTACTGCAAAGACCATATGCCAAAATGATGTAGTCATAATTCGGTCTAAGCTCAAAATGATTATAGGGGAATCCTATGTTGGCTAGGTCAATCTGGTTCTGAAGTTCCGATCTTAAAATGTCAGGTGTATTATGAAGACCTTGGGGCATATAGACAACATCCACATAACATTCCGAGATGCTACTCAAATAGGAAATTTCGCGTTTCAGAACGTCACAAGCAATGACTTTTAATCGAACCATGACTGTACCTCACTTTATTTATTATTTCATCCCTATTGTATTCAATATCACAGAAATCAAATAGCATTTTCCGGGTAAAATTTTGTAATTATATGCTAAGATACACCTCGCTCGTTTGCAGCATCTTGCTTTATATATCAAATTCGTTAACATGCGGGTTACACAAATTTTGTACTCTTTGTTCATTTAAAATAATGCAGTTACCTGTTAACAATACAATTATTGGGTGCAAAATAGGGAACCCCAAAAAATAAGAATGACGATAATCCGAAAAAATTATCCGAAAAAACCAAAAAGTTATCCAAAAAAAGTTTGTGTTGCAAAAAACATTAGTAAGTAATAAAATCAAGAAATGAGGTTGTAATTAAAACCTCGTATTATTGAAAGGAGATATTAAAATGTCAAACAATGTATCTAGAACAAAAGAAAATTTGGATAAATGTCTTTGTATGACATGCCCAAGTTACATATTCTTCTGCAAAATGAAATCGATGCCTGCCAATGTACTTCTTATGATGAGTATGGAAAAGAAAATCTACGCCGAAGCAATGTTCTGTGCTTACGGATCAAGTAGTCAATGTGTTGGTGAAGAAAAGGGCTGTGTTTGCTCTAATTGTGAGGTTTTCAAGGAAAATAAGCTTGGCAAGGGTTATTTCTGTACAACCAAAGACGGTAAATAGAAGTTAAACAATTTGAATGATATATTCAAAAACCTATAAAAATCTGACTTACCAAATATAGTATACATGGACATACAGCTTAGTACATAAAAAAATAAATTTACCAGTAAAAATCACCTTTAAAATGGTGATTTTTTTCGTAAACATGAGCAAGCAGCATAGAAGTGCAATTGACAATATCATTGCGATGTTTGACGAAAACGCAAAGAAATAATGTAAAGAGCCTGCCAGTCATCCAATTTTATGCTAGGATATTTTTAATTATAGTGGCAAAAACATAGTTATATTTTTGAAAGGAAAGTGGTATAATTATGAAAATATAAATCTTAGTTTGATTTTACCTATAGCAAAAAAGGAGGCAGATATGTGTTTTTCAGCAACAGCTAGTTTCGTAGGTGGAACCTTATTAACTTCAATAGGAGCTATGACAATTCTTAAAAACAAGGAGAAGTCACAGCGATTGTTTGCATCTATTCCGATTGTATTTGGCATCCAGCAGATATCCGAGGGGTTTGTCTGGATTGGACTTCGATCACAAGAACATGACCTAACCCTAAAAGTGGCGACTTATATTTTTCTTATAACCGCGGTTGTAATTTGGCCGACTATGGTGCCTCTCTCGATGCTGTTTATGGAAAAAATAAAATCCAGAAGAATAGTACTGTGTGTTCTTCTGGTTGTTGGAATTGCTGTGTCTTTGTTCTATGGTATCGGCGCATTCTTTTTTAATGTAACGGCTCAAATCAGTAGTTTTCATATTCTGTATTCTGTTGAATCCCCGCCGCCCATTGCAGGCATTGCATCCATCGCCTATCTTGTTGCCACCATCCCATCGCTGTTTGTTTCAAGCAAGAAAAGAATATATCAGTTTGGAATAATTGTCGGTATAGCCTATGCGATTACTCAGTATTTCTACATGGAGTTTCTAATATCGGTTTGGTGTTTCTTTGCCGCGATAGCAAGCATAATTATATATTGGATTCTGAGAGAACAAAGCAGCGAAAAAGGATTCTCGCGTAATAAAATCGCCGTATCTGCTGAATGAACAGCACTTATGCTTCCGAATTCTCAGACCACTCATTTCACAAGCGATTACGGTCCTCTTAGTCTACTCTGCTATGACGGATGAAGAGAAAATTTACTTGATTTGGTACATTTTGAATTAATAGTAAATGCCAGTAAAATATAGGATTTAAATTTTTATGCATATTAAATGAAGCTAATTTGTTGCAATGTGAGATGAAGAGGAGCAAGAATGTATGCCATATAAGAAGAAGGTAAAAGTGAAATCTGAAAAAGAGAATACAATCAACCAGATAGAGGCGGATCAAGAAATTTCAGAGAAGGAAGATAGAGCGCAAAAGGTTGCCAAAAAATTGCTTGAAGGGTTTCCAATTGTCGGCATTGGTGCTTCAGCGGGAGGATTGGCAGCTTTTGAAGCGTTTTTTTCTGGCATGCCTGACAAGGAGGATCCTGGCATGGCATTTGTATTAGTGCAGCACCTGGCCCCTGACTATAAGAGTATTCTTACAGACCTAATTCAGAGATACACGCGAATGAAGGTTTTTGAGGTAGAGGATGGAATGGTAGTTAGGCCGAACTGCGTCTATATTATTCCGCCTAACAAAGATATGACATTTCTAAAAGGCGCACTGCTATTACAGGTTCCTATTGCTCCACGGGGACATCGAATGCCGATTGATTTTTTCTTTAATTCGTTAGTACAGGACCAACACGCGCGAGCAATCTGCATTATCCTTTCAGGTTCCGGCAGTGACGGCACTTTAGGGCTGCGTGCTATTAAAGGCGAAGGGGGGATGGCCATGGTTCAAACTCCTTCAACTGCCGAATATGATGGAATGCCGACCAGCGCTATTGCAACGGGGCTTGCGGATTATGAACTTTCTCCAATCGATATGCCCGCTTCTCTAATCAGCTATACTCATCATGCATTCGGCAAATTCTCACGCAATATCAGTCCAGCGCCGAAATCAGAAATCTCACTCAAAAAAGTATTTATATTATTAAGAAACCAATGTGGGCATGACTTTTCGCAGTATAAATCAAGCACTATAAACCGCAGGATTGAGCGGCGAATGGCTGTTCATCAAATAAAAACCTTGGACGAATATATTAAGTTTCTTCAGATAGAACCAACAGAGGGAGAAGCTTTGTTCAATGACATGCTTATTGGGGTTACAAGCTTTTTCAGAGATCCGCAAGTCTTCAAGATTATCGAAAAACAAATAATACCAAGGCTAATGGAGAGTAAGCCGTCTCAAAGCATTATCCGAATTTGGACTGCCGGTTGCTCAACAGGAGAAGAAGCATACTCAATTGCAATTCTTTTAACGGAAGCCATGGAAACCCTAATGAAGAACTTTCAAATTCAGATATTTGCAACGGATATTGATAAAAATGCGATTGCAAAAGCCCGTGGAGGCATGTTTTCATTGTCGATAGCGGCAGATATGACTCCCGAACGCCTAGAACGATTTTTTACCCTCGAAAAAGGTTTTGGCTATCACGTTAAAAAAACTTTACGTGATATGATCGTGTTTTCAGAGCAGGATATCATAAAGGACCCGCCATTCTCAAAGGTTGATCTTATCAGTTGCCGTAACGTACTCATATATTTGGGACCGCAACTACAAAAAAAACTTATACCCCTCTTTCATTACTCATTAAATAAAGAAGGGTATCTCTTCTTAGGAACAGCAGAAACAACAGGAGATTTCGACAACCTTTTTGACTCTATTGATCACAAATCAAAGATATATCAAGCTAAAGTGAACACTTTGAACAGTAAGCAAAATCTTTTTAACACTTTTAAACCACTTGAAACAGCAACTGAAACGGCGATCTCCGAGATTGAAATAGAAGCAGTAACAAAGAGTACAGGATATAGAGAACTAACCGAAAAAACAATTTTACTTAATATGCTGCAAACAGCTATACTAATTGACGGTAGTGGAAATATTCTTTATTTTCACGGTCGCACCGGCAAATATCTTGAACCAGCCCCCGGGGAAGCTGGTGTGAATAATATAATAAGGATGGCGCGAGAAGGATTGCAAAGCGAACTGACAACAGCATTGCATAAAGTGTTTACAAGCAAAATGAGTATAAATCACCCTAACATTCGTGTTAAAACCAATGGCGACTATGAACTAGTAAATTTATCCATCTACCCAGTTGTGGATGACCTTGAGCTCCTTGAAACTACCAATATATCGCCTAGGATAAAAGATCAACTATATGTAGTTGCATTAGAGCATTCACAATCCATATCAACCAATACAAATGGAATTGAATCCATTATTGAAGAGTTGGATACGGATCCTAAAATAGCAATACTGAAAAAAAAGTTGGAAGCCCAAGAAGAATACATACATGCTGCAAAGGAGGAGCTAGAGACGTCCAACGAAGAATTGAAATCATCAAATGAAGAAATGCAGTCGGTCAATGAAGAATTACAGTCGACAAATGAGGAACTTGAAACTTCTAAGGAAGAATTGCAGTCTGTTAACGAAGAATTATCTACAGTAAATACCGAACTGCAATCCAAAGTGAATGACCTCTCAAAAGTTAATAATGATATGAACAACCTTTTATCGGGAACAGGAATTGGGACTGTTTTTGTTGATTATGACTTAAGAATAATACGCTTTACCCCAACAATAACAAAAATTATTAATTTAATAAAAGAGGATATTGGAAGATCAATCGGGCATATTGTGTCAAATTTAGTTGGTTATACTACTCTAATAAGCGATACGCAGATGGTACTTGACACGCTCATTCCAAAAGAACTTGAGGTGGTGACAAATACGAGGCGGTCATACAACATGAATATTTTACCCTATCGAACAACGGATAATGTGATTGAAGGCGCAGTAATTACATTTACGGATATCACAGAACAAAAAAGGCTAGAAGATGTTCTAAAGGCAACTCAAATCCAAATGGCTGAAGCGATTGTTGGCACAGTGAGAGAACCTTTATTGGTATTGGATTCACAGCTACGAGTGGTATTGGCTAACCGTTCTTTTTATAGTACTTTCAAGGTGGAACCAGAAGCCACAATCGGAGAGTTTCTATATGATTTAGGGAACAAACAGTGGGAAATACCAGCCTTGCGCAAGCTGCTAGAAGAGATTCTACCCGAAAATTCAGTGTTTAATGATTACGAAATGACTCACAAGTTTCAGACCATCGGTAAACGCACGATGCTTATCAACGCACGTCGTGTATTCAGTGAGCTTAACCAGTTTGAGTTAATCCTATTGGCAATCGAGGACATAACAGCTCGAAAGGGGTAAGGTTATCTTCATTCTTGGCTGCTTATCAATTCGCTCAGCGTGAAATAAATGGTGGTTCCTTTGCCAAGTTCGGCTTCAGTCCATATCCTACCGCTGTGCCGCATGATAACACGTTGAACCGTGGCCAAACCGATGCCGTGCCCAGCGTAATCACTTGCATGCAGACGCTGGAAGGGCAAGAAGAGATTATCGGCATATTGCATGTCAATTCCGATGCCATTATCTCTCACAAGATAAACAGTAGTGCCCTCTCCTTCTGTGGAGGTGAATTCGATCTTGGGCTGAGGAGATTTCGCAGTGAATTTCCATGCGTTCTCAATCAGATTGTATAATGCGATCCGCAGAAGGAAAGGATCGCCGCTAGCAAAAACACCCGGCGATATGACAAACTCTACATTCCTCTTTGGATCATTCTCACGCAGGTCTTTCACGATCGAAACTACGATATCGCTAAGACTGACAGTTTCCCAACAAAGCCTATAGCGGATCACCTCGGACAGATTCAGCATTCCCTCGGTGATCTGGGCCATGATTTGAACGCCGCCGCGGATTCTTTGGAGATAATCTTTGCCTACGGCATCTAGAAGGCCCCCATAATCCTCAAGCACAGCCTGGCTAAAGCCGTCCAAAGTCCGCAGAGGAGCCCTCAGGTCATGCGATAAGGAATAGGCGAAAGCTTCCAGTTCCTTGTTGGATGCTTTCAGATCTGCTGCATAGCGCTTCAGGTCATCATCCGATTTTTTCCGGGCGCTGATGTCCATAATCGTCCCCATGACTGCTTTTGCGCCGTCGAATGAGATGGGCGATGCGCTGATATCAACCCAGATCAAGTGGCCGTCCTTCTTCTTCAGCCGGAGTTCGGTGTCCTGGATAAATCCGTCTTTAAAAAACTTGCTCATCCATACAGCTCTGTCTTTAGGATCCCAATAAATGTCAGTGATACGCTTGCCAAGCAGCTCTGCCTGGTCATACCCCAGCAATTGATAAAAAGAGCGGTTGCAATATAACAAAATGCCTT
Organism: Saccharofermentanales bacterium; assembly: GCA_038326615.1. GTDB lineage: Bacteria > Bacillota > Clostridia > Saccharofermentanales > UBA5734 > JBBQKF01. The sequence continues at coordinate 8,917 of JBBQKF010000052.1, forward strand.
CAGCAGAACTCACACTAACTCCGATCAGCGAAGTCTCACTCAAAGTTCGGAAACGTTCTTCACTCTCGCCAATTTTCCTTTGTGAGACTTTCATTTCTTCTATATTGCTGATTATTGTTCGAAAGAATATAGTACCATCTGAAGTCTTCACTGCTGATGTTTCAATATGCACCCAAAACGGGGAAGCATTTTTAGGCAGTATCATAACTTCATACGCCTGCTGTTTATTGGTTTCAAGCAGCTGCTTACCATGAAAGTAATAATCATCCTGATACTTATTGTGAATAAATCGACTAAAAGGCTTATTAATTAATTCACTTTTGGATACCCCTAAAAGTTTTGCGGCGGTATAGTTGGCTTCTGTTATCAAACCGTTTTTTGTTATAGTTAAATACCCAACCGGTGCAAAGTCATACAGGTCGACGTAACGTAATCTTGATTCTTCCAGCTGATTTTGTATTCTTAACAGTTCGTCGTTTTGCATTTCTAATTCTATTTTATGCACCTGTAGCTCATGGATTATCTTATGAGTTTCTTCGCTCGTCATGGGGTTTTGGCTTTCGGATGATTGATTGTTCATCCTCAAAGCTATCTCTAAGTACGCCTTGTTGCGCAACTCATCGTAATAGCTTTTGTTTTTTTTATCAGCCATGATATTTCCCCCTGTACTCTATAAACGATTGATTTTTCTTGCACCTGTTTTACATTGACTTTCTGCCATCCTCAACTATGCTCAATGATACAATCATATCTTTATAATTATATCATAGCTATAGACCTTTCAGTTTGAATTTGATACTTTTTTCCTAAAATATTCCAGAATAATGTGAAAAAAATAGAGTTATTATTTTTGCTCCGGATATATAATTAAAGCAACAAGATTGCATCAAATGAGATATAATTGATTTAGTGAATAGAATACTTTTGTCGGGGCGGATATAAATACCCCAGGAGAGAATGATATGCAAAAGATGAATGATATGCAAAAGATGAATGATATGCAAATGACGAATAATCGTCAGGACCTCCTTGCTGCCATCCTTTCATCCATTGAGGATGCAGTCATCGAGGAAACCCTTGATGGCCGGATAGCGAGCTGGAATCCAGCAGCCGTAAGAATGTTTGGGTACAGCGAAAGCGAGGTGCTTGGCAACCCGGTTTCTATGATCGGTGTTTCGGATATTTCTGACGAATTCAATAATCGAAGAGACCAAATGATGGTCGGTCTTGGAATACAGTCATACGAAACCCAACGAAGAAAGAAAAATGGGGAAATCTTTGAAGTGCGCGTCACGGTTTCTCCAATGAGGAATGGGACCGATGAACTGACCGGATTTGCAACCATTGAACAGGATATGACCGTTCAGAAAAATGCACTTCACTCGATTGAAGATTTGAGAAAAGAAATGGAATCCTTCAGCTATTCCATCTCGCACGACTTGAGAGCTCCGCTTAGATGCATAGACGGATTTAGCCTGGCGCTTCTCGAGGACTACAGTGATAAGCTGGATTCCGCAGCTATGTCTTACCTACATGATATTCGTACCGCAAGCCAGACGATGGGGCGGTTGATCGAGGATATTCTCCAACTATCCAGACTATCGCGAGCAGAAGTGCACCTGAACAAGGTGAACCTGAGTAGGTTGGCGAACGAGGTCGCTCTAGACTTGAAACAGAGCCAGCCTGGGTGCAATGCGGTTTTTGTGATTGAAGAACTAGTTGAAGTATACAGTGATGAAAATCTGCTGAAAATGGTATTGCAGAACCTGATGGGGGACGCGTTCAAATTAACGAAGAAACAGGACCAGCCAAAGATTGAATTCGGCGTGGCGGTTTCCAACAGCGTCCCCGCTTATTTTGTCCGCGACAATTGTATTGGGTTTGATATGGCTTCCGGTAGCCTGCTTGGTGGGCCATCCCAAAAGAATCACCAAACCGGCACATTTAAAAGTACAGGGTTTGGTCTTGCATCCGTACAGCGAATCATTAGTCGTCTGGGAGGAAGAGTCTGGGCAGAAGAGAACCCCGGTCAAGGAGCCACATTCTATTTTACCATTCGGTCATAACCACTTCTCGACTATTTGACGCATCTGGTTCATGAATTCATCAAAATTAATCGGTTTGCAAAGAAAGTCATCGGCTCCCATCTCAAGACTCATCTGACGGTCGTTTTCGTCAATAGAGGCAGAAAAGACAACCACAGGAAGGCATCGGGTTCTTTCTTCAGACCGGATCTTGCGTAGTACCTCAAGCCCGTTGATAAACGGCAACTTCAAGTCAAGTATAATGACAGCTGGCAATTTTGGAAGTTGTTCCGAGGAGAATAAATAGTTGATGGCTTCTCGTCCATCTGAGACAACAACTAGGTTGTTGTTGATTTGGCATTTTTTTAGTGCTCTAGTCATAAGCGTGACATCATTGGGATTATCTTCCGCCATAAAAATATACTTTTCATTCATGGCCGTATACCAAATCACCCAGAGTGAAATAAATGGTGGTTCCTTTTCCGAGTTCGGATTCAGCCCAAATCCTGCCTCTATGCCTCGGATATTTTAACCAGATAGCCAAGGCCACTGATCCAATAACAAAAAGATAGCCCAGCCAGTTGGAAGATATTTCTTTGCGAAATTTATTCATTATCTCCATAAACCTTTGTGTACCTCCCAATTAAAAGTTGCTATAGCAATAAGTGTAACATGTTCTAAGAAATTACTCAACATAATCTCCGCCAATCCACGTAAAACGCATGAACAGATTATTTGACTGTGTTTTAGTTTTTGGAATTTTAAAAAAGAATTAGAAAAGTCTAAGAAAAATTAAGTTTTTAGAATCACTAATAATGTACAAAGTAGAAAATATAGTTAATCTCTATGTTTAACTTTTTCAAGCGATTAAAGTGAGATTCCAAATATTTTCTATATTTATACAAAATTTATCAAGTTATTTAATCAATAAACACTATATCATAATAGTAAAGAATCAAGATCGCGAAAAACATAAAAGAGAGGTACATTACTATGCCAGACAAAACGATCAATTGCAAGGAGTGTGGAGTAGAATTTTCTTTCACAGAAGGTGAGCAAACATTCTTTCAGGAGAAGGGTTTCAATAATGATCCCACACGATGTTCGGATTGCCGCAGAGCTCGCAAGAATCAAAAACGTTCACAAGTCGGGTATAACAATAGATATTAAGTTACTCCATTTCTTTTCATCTATTATTTATTTCGATGCAAAACCGTAAGGCCGTCATTTATTGACGGTCTTACCCTCCTCCACTAAATCGTGCTCATGTCAACAATGGTATGATGATTCTTTTAATTAAACGATGATTAAACCAATAATTAAACCAATAATTAAACCGAAAATATGAATTTTATAAGAAGGGAGAAAACTTGCATGAAGAACCATGATGAAACAGCGCAAGCAATCCAAGAAAGCATACATGATGAAGGCTTGCCAATGGTAATGAAACATCACATAAATACAAAAAAAGAAAGAAGGTTGCTATATGGTTTTAAAGAATTTGCTGCATGATAATGATAAAAGAGAAAATAAGGTCCGACACTTAAGTTCAGCGACCAAAAAGAAGATTAAGAATATTGGTTATTCGAATAATGAAAGTGTTGATTTTGATGTAAAAATATGGCTTCCGACATGTAAGAGTGTTTAGAAGTCTTAATTGGGACTATCATTAAGAAAGAAGGTGAGGGATATGTATAATATGAAGGATGCGCAAAGAATAGCGGAATCAGTTATCAGAAGAAAAGCATTGAAAGAAGAATTAAGCAACCAGATTAATTCATTCAATAACGAGGAGTTTTTCGACCTCTTGGACGCGATGGATAATGACTCGTTTGAGACTTAAAAACCTGATGCAAGAGAAAAATATATTGTAAACTAATCCGCTGTAAACTAATAAATTGGATAGAGCTACATGACCTAGGACAATTGATCTCGGTTTTTGTATTCATCGAAAGAAGCAATGAATTAATAATATTATACTAACTTTGGTTTTTGAAGTTCCTGGCCGATTCGTTGGTGATTCTCTTGAAAATCTTGCTGAAATAATTGGAATCGGTATAGCCAACAGCGAAAGCAATATCCAGAATCCGCATGCTGGTCGTTTTAAGTAGGAATTTCGCTTTTTCGATCCGGATTCCAGTCAGATACTCAATGAAACTTTCACCCATTTCCTGACTGAACAAACTCGAGAAGTAACTCGGGTTGATATTAACGAAGGATGCGATACCTGTAAGACTGATGTTTGCGTCCTGATAGTGCTGGTCGATGTATTTTTTTGCTTTCAATATGACATCGTTATACTTATATCTATTCTTCTTATCTCTGATCTCTATGACAGCAGTTAAGGTGGAAGTGAGATATTGTTTGAATTCTGGGATATCACCGGCCCATTTCTGCCAATATGTGGGAAGTGGGTTGTTGCTCCATCCGTTTTGGTCAAACAGGATATCCTCGGAATTTTCATCAATCATGATTAAAAATTTATTGATTATAATTGTAATCTGAATACAGATATTTTGGAAAAAATTCAGATTATAGTTATTCAACTGCAGCAGTCCAGCAAAACTATCGACAATGACAGGAATATCTTGCTGAGAGCCAAAATTTAGTGTCTTGGCAATCAATTCCATCTCATTGGACATAATCAATTCATACTGATATGTCGACTGGAGAAACGGCATGAGTTCATCCATGCAAAGGAGTTCTTCGTTGGCGATCTGGTGCTGAAAATTGAGCAGAAACCTGGCATCCGCAAATGATTCAGCGACGCCAGCTAAACTCTGTTTCACCCCGCCCAAGGCTATTTTCGAGGGATATGAGGTTTGTGACAGATTCCGTTGCTTAGAAATATTTCTTTGAATCTGCTTTAATAGGCTTTTAATGAGGAGTAGCTGAGGATTCCGGAAGATGATGAAATACTCTCGTTGATGGCTGTTAAAAGAAATGATCTCCTGATCCTTAAGTGCATTTTCGATTATCTCCTGAATCTCTAGTATTACGAGATGCTCGGATTCATTGATTAGAATCTTATTTTCGTAAAAGGACACGATCAAACAGCAGACAGTCTGGAAATCAAGGTTAAGACCTAATGCTTCTGTCTGATTGCCAACATTTTCGGTGGGCCAAATCCCGAAGGACAAATTCTCGAGAAAAACATTCCTTTGATATAGACGTTCCTTCTGAACGTTCTGTCGATAATTCATGATCTCCTGATGAACCAACATCTCGTCCTTCAATTTACAAGCTACTTTATTCAGAGCTTCCAGCAGGTCTTTGGAAGTGACTGGCTTAAGAAGGTATTCGCTGACCCCGAGACTCAATGCCTGACGAGCGTACTGGAAATCGCCAAAGCCACTCAAAATGATGATCTTGATATCCGGCATCGACAAACGGATGCGGCTGCTTAATTCCAATCCATCCATGACCGGCATGTTGATATCGGTCACGACGATATCGATCTTCTCGCGATTCAGAACCCGTAGGCCATCCTCGCCGTCTGCAACACATGCAACAAGTGCAAATTCGCCGGTCGACCAGATCGAACTGCTACGGATATTCTCCCTCTCCGAAATCTCATCTTCGACTACTAAAACATTATACATATATGCTTGCATCCTCAACTATACTTAATGTTTTGATTATATCTTTTATTATTATATCATAACTATAGACCTTGTAGTTTGAAAATTGATTCTTTTTTCCTAAATTCCCGATAGAAATAGATATGGATGAGGAAAATATACTTTTAATCATGGTTGTATACCAATTCACCTAGTGTGAAATAAAAGGTGGATCCTTTGCCAAGTTCTGATTCAGCCCATATCCTGCCTCTATGCCTAAGTATAACACGCTGAACCGTAGCCAATCCGATGCCGTGTCCTGCGAAACCACTTGTATGCAGACGCTGGAATGGCAAGAACATCTTAACGGCATATTGCATATCAAAGCCGATGCCATTGTCTCTTACAAGATAAACAGTGGCTCCCTCTATTTGCATGGAGGTGAATTCGATTCTGGTTTGAGGGGATTTCGCAGTGAATTTCCATGCGTTCTCCATCAGATTGTATAATGCTATCTGTAGCAGAGAAAAATCACCGGTGGCAAAGATACCTGGCGTGATGGCAAACTCCACATTCCTTTCTGGATCTTTCTCACGCAGGCCTTTCGCGATCAATGTTACGATATCACTAAGACTGTCTGTTTCCCACTGTATTTCATAGCGAATTACCTCGGACAGCTTTAGCATGCCTTCTGTGATCTGGGCCATGGTTTGAGTGGCGCCGCGGATCCTTTGGAGATAATCTTTGCCGACGTTATCCAGTAGGTCCCCGTAATCCTCAAGAACAGCCTGGCTGAAGCCGTCTAAAGACCGCAGAGGCGCCCTAAGATCATGCGACAGGGAATAGGCAAAGGCTTCTAATTCCTTGTTTGAAACTTCCAGCTCAGTCGCATAACGCTTCAAGACATCATCCGATTTTTTGCGTTCACTTATGTCCCTGATCGTCTCCATAACCGCCATGGTTCCTCCGAATGAGATGGGCGAGGCGCTGATCTCAACCCGGATCAGGTGGCCGTCTTTCTTCTTTAGCCGGAGCTCGGTGTCCTTTATAAATCCGACTTTTAAAAACTTGCTTAGCCATGCTGTTCTATCTTCAGGATCCCAATAAAGGTCTGAGGTACGCTTGCCAATGAGCTCTCCCTGGTCATACCCCAGCAATTGAGAATAGGAGCGGTTGCCATAGACCAGCACACCTTCATCAGAACTCACACCGACTCCAATCAGCGAAGTCTCACTCAAAGTCCGGAAACGTTCTTCGCTTTCCTTCAGTTGGATCTCGATCCTCCTTCTTTCCGTGACATCATAGCCGATGACAAAGGCTGTATAGGTCTTGTCGTTAGGGTAGGAAATGTTGAGTTCTACGAAAATCAGCGAACCATCTTTCCTTCTGATTCTATATTCGACAGAGTTATCTGATTTCCGACTGAAATCCAATGCGCTGAGCCTTACGGAAAAGGCTTGGGCGCTGTCCTCGTCTAGCAAGACCATCGGGTTGATCGCATATAACTCTTCCTCGTTATATCCGCTTATGTTGCATAACTCTTCATTGACACTGGTGAAACGTAGAGTGTCAAGGTCAAATTCGAAGATAGCTGCAGGTGCGAATTTGATGAGGGAATTCGCTTGAGCTTCGGATACTTTGAGTGCAGCATCGGCTCTTTCCAGTTCGGACATGCTATGAATCAAGTCTTCATTGGCTTTTTGCAATTTAGTATTAAGTTTTTTGATTTCTTCGTTGCTCTGTGAAAGACTACGAAACAACAAATTCTGCGGTTTCGCTAGACCGGTTTCGATGAATGTCATATAAATCAAATAAAAAGAAATAATCTGCAAAAAATGCCCTATAACATTCGTAAGACCGAATGGATCAGTATACAATGTAAAAGAAATTCCCGTCGCGATGAATAGAATCAATGAAAAAAGAGTGAATTTAAGCACTCTGGGATCGAACGCGTGTCGGTTTAGAAGCAATAATCCAATCCCTCCCAGGAAAAAAAAGTTGATTACGTAATCGCTGACTATTTTGAATGGGGTCAATCCGGTCCCTTCGATATAAGTAACGGGAAAGTTCTTCCAATAAAAAATGCTAAGCAATATAAGGATGGAAGAAGCAAAATATAAGGTGAACAATATAGAGACCCTGACCTTGCGATTGATGAGAAGCGGTGCCACAAGGAAGGACAGGCTCAGGATATACCGGCTGACAATATAAAAGGCAGGACCCATGTTGCCAAATTCAGAGAAGACCCCCATCCCTTTGTTGCCGAGCAGATGCAGGAAATCAAAGAAAGCGAAAAAAAGGAAACCTACGCTGATGCAAAAGTAATACTGATTGTCCAGGTGATGTCGTCCACTCCAGATAATAACAAATACAATGGTTGCAATGAAAACGCAGATTATATCGGCAAAACTGTGAAAGAGCGTATAACTCAAGCGACTAAGTAGATACAGAGCTGCAAACAGACCCAATACCAGGATGCTGTTGAATATGGTTCGGCTTTTCGCATTCATTTTTATGGTGCTCCTCCTATCAAAAATATCTAACTCAGCGTTGTGTATAACTAGACGACAGGTCAATTACTTAATTGAAAGTATAATTTTAAAGTAAAATAAAGTCAAGTAGGGAGTGAATTCCAAATATTTTCTATGATTATACAAAATATATCAAGGTATTTAGTCATTAAGTACTATATTATTAAAACAGGGAATTAAGATTGGGAAAAAATATTTATAGAAGGGATAAAATTTATGTTGTGGACAATTGCGATTATACTTTTCATATTATGGTTACTTGGTCTTGTTACTTCATTCACTTTGGGAGGGTTCATACACGTTCTCTTAGTAATAGCAGTAATTTTGATTGTAGTAAGGCTTATTCAAGGGAAAAAAGTATTGTAAGCTCAATGGAAAAAATTAAAGATCAATTCTAGAAAGGAAGTGATAAATATGTATTTAACAAATCTTATTGACAAGGCAAAAAAAGAAAGAAACAAGAAAAAAACAATGAAAACGATGGAGAAAGTTGCGATTGTCACAGGCGTTGCCGCCGTTTCTGTTGCCGCAGGGATTCTAACAGGCGTTTTGGTCGCTCCTGCTTCGGGAAAAGAGACGCGCAAAGCGTTGAAGAAAAAAGTGATGAACACAGTAGCTACGATCAAAGAAGAAACCGATAAGGTCAAGAACTCTGTAAAAGTCTCTATCAAAGATGCAGGAGATTCCGTCAAAGCTACAAAAAGTGATATCGACGAGGGTCTTGCTAAGGTCAAAGAGGATGCCCACCAAACAGTAAAGAATGTAAAAAGTGAATTTTAAGGGATTCAATGAAAATTGAGTCAATAAAGAAAAGGAGATTTAAGTAAATGGATGAAGATGAGAACAAAGTAGTGGTACAAAAAACTGTAACAGAAAACAATACCGGGAATGTGACAAGGCAGGGGAACGAAAATATGAGGCAGACTGATGGCAGAAGTGTGTATAAGGAAACCGTTGTGGCGAATACAGACGAGGGAAATCTGAAAGCCAGAAAAGTCGTCTATTTCATACTAGGTCTTGTTGATATCCTACTGATAATCAGGTTCATTTTGCGACTGTTAGGAGCAAATCCTGCAAATGAGTTCGTGAAAATTATTTATGCAATCACCAACGCGTTGCTTTGGCCTTTTTCCGGGATATTCAGTTCAGCGGTATTCAACGGTATTGAAACCAAATCAGTTATGGAGCCTGCGACCCTCATAGCAATTGTGGTTTATGCGTTAGTCGCATGGGGAATCGTCAAATTAATCGAGATATTCAAGTCATCAAAAATAACGAGAGCATAAAATGATTCGGGTTTCTTGTTTTAGGCTAACCAATCACTGGAATAACTGGTCGGTTTACCAGCACCGGCATCTAGCAGGTCAGCTTTAAATCCAACAAGATAAGGGCAGGGCTCCCGACAGGAGACCTGCCCTTATCTTGTTCGCGATAATAAAGAAAAGCCAATTCAGTTAATGTCACATCATCCTGATTATCCTCTACGAGAAGAACATATTTATCATCCATGCGTTATATCATCGATTTTCCCGAGTGTGAAATATAAGGTGGTTCCTTTCCCTATTTCTGACTCTGCCCAGATTTTTCCTCCATGGCGATTGACAATCCTTTTAGCTGTGGCTAATCCGATACCATTTCCTGAATATTGTTTATCAGAATGCAACCGCTGGAATGGTTCGAAAAGCTTATCGTAGAAATTCATGTCAAACCCGATTCCGTTATCTTTAATGAAATATACATTTTCTTCGTTTTGATTGGAATATCCGACTTCAATTCTTATTTCAGTTTGATCATTAGCGTATTTCCATGAATTTTCAAGTATGTTTTGTATTAATATCTGCAAAAAGGCTTTATCCCCAAAGTCTATCATCCCAGGCATAAGAATAATTTCTGATTCGTGGTCTGGGTGATTCTGCTTCAATTCATCAGCTATAGTAAGAACAAGTTCACTTAGATTTACCCTCTCCTTGTGCATTTCAGTACGTGTAATTTTTGATAATTTCAAAATGTCTTCGATAAGTTGGGACATTGCCTTACTGGCTTTCCTTATCCGGTTCAGATAATCCTTTCCTGTTTCATCCAAAGTATCGCCGTATTCCATGAGTACAATCTCACTAAAACTATCCATAGTTCTTAAAGGAGTTCGTAAATCATGGGAAACTGAATAGGCGAAAGTTTCTAACTCCACATTCGAGGCTTTAAGGCTTGCAGCATATTGCTTAAGATTCTGTTCTGCTTTAATACGATAGGTATTGTCGCGAATACTTGCAACTCCCATCCACCCCAGTCCGGTTCTTGTTCCCGCAATTGAAAAACTAATGGGTATTTTGCTACCATCTTTGCAACTAGCTTCAATGTCCGCGTTTATAATATTTTTTTTATCGATTGGTTGCTTTTGCAAAGATTTTAATATACTATCAATTGTGTCGTAATTATTTGGAAAAATAAGAGAATCAAGAGACGATCCAACCACCTCATTACGATTGTATCCAAATAGATTCTCTGCATTGCTGTTCCAGCTAAGTACCAGACCTTGATAGTTCATAACAATAATTCCATTAGGATCCGTTTCCATAATAAGCTTATAATTGAATACGGGGTCTTGAAATATTGTAGATACGATTTCATCAAAAGATGAATTTTTCGAACGGGTTTTGAGGATGCTGGAAATAACTGCAAACAGCAAAAAAAGATTACCGATATATTGAGCGGAACGTGAACCCCAGTTTAGGAGATTACCTCCAGTTTTTATAATAAGTACACCTACGAAACCAATCGTCATACAAAATAAACCAAGAGTGAACCAATAGTTGAAACTAATTTTTGTTTCCAGAAAATCCCTAAAAATATTAATAGAGGTGCTCGCCATTAAAACAATCACCAATCCAAGGACGACTTGCCTGATTGGGGTTGAACCAATTCCTTGAACAAAGAATGGCGGGAATACATTCATGATACTTAATAAAACAATGGCTACAACGACTGATATTGTTATAACCAGAGTAATTGAAGCAGCGACAACTCTTTTAATTGGGAATCTGTCTGTCACAGATATTGATCCGTAGCGCAACACAGAAAATGAATAACAAAAAGCAGTCATAAGAGAAGCTATATTATAAGTAGTTATGGAAACATTTAATCCATAAATTCTCATAAGGGATCCGGAAAGAAGTGCAGTCAGGCCAAAGACTAGCGAACCGGAGGCTAATGCCAAATAGCGCCATAAGCCTATTCGGAAATAACTAGTTATTGCTATAACTGCGGTTATGAGTGAAACTAAAGTGATAAAGACTCCATTTAAAAGAGTCAAAAGCATGGTCGACTCGTATATTTGGTTGTCATTTCGTAAAACCAGTACAATAATAAAAAACACCAACAAACTTGTTATTATTAAACCCGACAATCTCGTAAGTCTCAATTTATAGCGAATTTTCATTTACTTAAATCTCCTCTCGCAGGATGAAATCTGGGTGAAATATTGACGTCTATATAAAATTATAACATTCTGGTTTGATATAATCAAATAAAGAAAATTTACCTACCAAAATATTTCCTTTAAAATAGAAAAATCTATAGTTTATTAATTCTAATTAATGTCTAGCACCAGTGTTATGACTGCCACATGACAGTTCAGTTTTTTTGCTGTTAGTATAATTGAAAATAAAATAGAGTCAATATCGTGGATTCCAAATATTTTCTATGTTTATACAAAATTTATCAAGTTATTTTTTTAATAAACACTATATCATAAGTATAAAGAATCAAGATTACGAAAAATCATTTTTAAATTAAAGGGAGGATACTACCATGCCAGACAAAAAGCTTAATTGCAAGGATTGTGGAGCAGAATTTTTATTCACAGAAGGGGAACAAGCTTTCTATCAGGAGAAGGGATTCGATAATGAACCCACTCGTTGTACGGATTGCCGTAGAGCCCACAAAAATCAAAAGCGTTCACAGGTCGGATATAACAATAGATATTAAGTTACTCCATTCTTTTCATCTATTTATCTTTTCGATACTGTTACGAAAGGACAATAAAGTCCGATATTTAAGTTCAGCTTATAAAAAAAATAAGGAGGAAATACTATGACACAGGTAAATCAAGTTTATAAATGTGAAATTTGTGGAAATATTGTGGAAGTTCTTCATGCTGGTAGTGGAGAATTGGTATGTTGCGGAGAACCCATGATACTTCAGGTTGAAAACACAGTCGATACCTCAAAGGAGAAACATGTCCCAATTTTTGAAAAGATCGAAGGAGGGGTTATTGTTAAAATTGGAGCAGTTGAGCATCCTATGGTTGATGCACACTATATAGAGTGGATTGAAGTTATTACTAAGAATAAAATATATAGAAAATATCTGATGCCTGGAGATGCACCACAGGCTGAATTTCTTTTAAGTGAGGATATATTGCAGGCAAGAGAGTATTGCAATGTTCATGGATTGTGGAAAACTCTTTGATTACCCTCTTGAAAGCTCAGAATTACGGCGATACTTTCCACGGAACATATCCTGGTTTAGAGCCGCAGGGACAGGCATTGATACCAATTATGGACGCCAGCGCGAGAATCAGCCTGAACACGCCCTTAATGCTATGAAAGCTTACCTTTCCAAGCATCGCCCATAAGAATGCGTTCGGAGCAGTGTAGAGCAAGTGCGTTGCCGTAGTCTCTTATCTTTGCTGTTACACGGCTTAATTTTTGGATTAAAGAGAATTTAAGAGAAATCAAATAACAGAATGGAAGATAAGAATATGAATAAATATGGAAAATTTATAATAATGATTATAACTTCTACCGTCATCATGTTAGGGCTGACGTATTTGAATACCTATGAATGGAGCCATGTATATTTTAGCGAAACTCGAGCCTATATGGCAATTATTATGGGAGCAACAATGGCGATTGTTATGCTAATTTTTATGCTTAAAATGTATACAAAACGTTTAGCTAATATCGCTATTATTGTCGTCAGTATCCTTGTAATTGTAACAGCAATCTATCTTGTTCGAAGCCAAACTACAATAAAGGATGTTTCTTGGATGAAAGCAATGATTCCGCATCATTCGATTGCTATTCTGACTAGTGAGCGTGCAAACATAACGGATCCGCGTGTAAAGGAACTTGCCAACAAGATTATCGAGGCGCAACGCAAAGAAATAGAAGAAATGAAGACACTTATCAAGGATCTTGAGAATGATTGATAGGTAGATAGAGAATCAGGATTTAAAAATGATACTAAAAATTATAAAATATATCAAGTTTTATCAAATTTGAACAAGCATAAATGAGACGCTAATTGGTGTTGACGGTATA
>JBBQKF010000053.1:0-22111 GCA_038326615.1 Saccharofermentanales bacterium
CAAAGAGTAGTTTCTTATTGCGAGGCGATTTCAAGTGATTTTGAACTTTCTGATGAGCAAAAGAAAATATTACTTTACGGAGCTTACATGCATGATATCGGAAAGATTGATATTCCAAAAGAAATAATGATGAAAGTTGGAGTTCTTACAGTAGATGAGTGGAGAGATCTTAAACTCCATCCAATAATAGGCGCTGGTATCATTAATAAAATTGATTCACTTAAAGATGTTATCCCTCTTATCCTTGAGCATCATGAAAGGTTTGACGGAACAGGATACCCAAGTCAACTTGCTGGAGAACAAATACATTATCTTTCAAGAATTCTTTCTGTAGTTGATTCTTTTGATGCTATGACTTCTAGCCGACCTTATCAGGTAAAAAAATCTTTCCAAGAAGGACTTGCAGAACTTAGAAGATGCAGTGGATCACAATTTGACCCACAAATTGTTGAGAGATTCATTTATTCTGTAGAGAAAATGAATCTTACTGAATTAGAACTATTGACTTAATATACTTAGACATAATGAATTATTTGCTATTTTATCAATATAGTTTTAGTTTATTCCATCATAATTCAACGTGAATCGAATAATAATTCAAATTAAAATTTGTATTTATTTATAATATATTTACGATTTATTTTCAATTTATTTTCAATTATTGTTGCTTGCTTATTTATTTGCTTATTTATTGCTTATTTATTTGCTTGTTCATTTGCTTATTTATTTGCTTATTTATTTGCTTGTTCATTTGCTTATTCATTTGCTTATTTATTTATTTGCTTGTTTATTTACTTATTTATTTACTTATTTATTTATTAAATATCTTTTGCTTTTCTTGAAAATATAACTGTCTTAATTTCAAATGGTCGGAATGACAATTTAATCGTATCATTATCCATCTCAATTTCATTCAACTTCTCTTCTAATAAGTTCGTTTCTTCGCATTTGTTATAATTTGCATGACACGAAATATCTGAATCAAGATTATTATCGGAGGAATTATATATTCGTATCATTAATCCATTTATGGATTTATCGAGGGGTGGTCTCATAGTTGACAAAACAATATTTCTGTTATGAATAACTAATAAATCTGAAGAGTTTTGTATTGAATAATTCATATCAGTAGGGTATGTATATGCTTTAATACCGGTCTGAAATGAATCTTTTAACCTGATAATATCAGCAAAAGTATCATTTTTATTGGTGGGAACTATTCTGTATTTGAAACTTAATTCGCCAGTAAGTTGACCACCCTTTTCGCCATTTGTTAGGAAAGTTTTAGAAAATGAGCGATAAAGTGTTATAAGAAAATTCCCAGATTCACCTTCTTGCGCCGCACATTCGTGCAATCCAGCTTCACTAATAAAAGCAAGTCCATTGTTTTCGTTGTGCTTCCATACAAACCCATCGAATGCTTTTTCGCGTTTATCACATTCTTTCCAATTATTTGTAGAAAAATCCAAGCCACATGTTCTTTCAACGACAGTAAATGCTTGCCCCGCAAAATATGTTCCGTCCTTAATTCCTGTTGGGATGCATAATCTTACACGGTGGTCTTTTGCGGTGTTATTTATTTTTGTGCTAATATCCAAGTAGTGGGAAGTGGATGTTATTTTGACATCGGTTGTTATTTCTAGCACGACACTACTTTGAGATCTGGAGATAAATTCATTTGTATTTGCAATTGACTCGGGAACAATCATCGATTTAATAATTCTAAAAATTGAACAGGTTGGGCCATCTACAATTTTTGAAATGCCAGTTGTAAATCCTTTACTAGAAATAAGACTGTCATTTAATGGATTGACATGGAACCAACCGTCCCCGATTTCGGCATCATCAAGGAAATATAGTAGGTCTGGGTATTTGGTTTTGGTAATTTTATCATATAATTCCAAAGTCCCATTTGAATTAATAGTTAATTTAATCCAATCGTTTTCAGCAAAATCACACTCAAGCGACATAGTTTTGAGGAACCTTGACGGTGTTTTTGACGGTATTATATAATATTCTGTTTTGCCTAAAGAATTAAGAATTGCAGAAAATGAAACTGTTATAACATCCATTTGCTTACGATAATCTGAATCATAGACGTTAACAAATTGATTTCGTTTAATGTCAATCAGTGTGTATTCGATCTCTTTTTGGTTGATATCAAATATTTTAAATGAATTTATTTTTTGAACTGGTGCCTGTTCATAATAAGTAAATTGATAATCGCATGGCAGATTAATCTCCACAGTGATTTCTTCGTCACGTCTATAGGGAAGCGTGTTAAAAACAGATAAAATATATTTCAATTTATCTTGTGGGAGGGAATTCTCTACGCCGATAATATCTCTAGTCAAAGCGTCGAAAATTATTTCTTCTGCTATTGAAGTGACCTGTCTGAATCTATAGTGCATATCTTCATGTACCGAGTCTATCGAACAGCCACAAATTGAATCGTGAGGATGGCACGAAATAAGATGATGATAGGCTTCTTCTAAATATTGTGTTGGAATGGAATTATCATTTTGAGATGCAATCCATAAAAGTGGGTTGCACCATTTTTCAAGAAGAATCTGGCACAAATCATTTTGCTTTTTTAAATCATAGCGAGAGGATAAGGTGTATGGAATTAACATATTGTGTTCAACATGTCTTTGAGCTGTTTTGTTTAGTTCACCTTTATGGATTGCCATACTGTCTGCGTAAGGTTTAATAGAATCAGCTAAATTTTCAAGAGATTCAAACACAACCGTGCATTTGTAAATATTTTCGAGTTCCTTTGCAAGCCAAGGAGCAAGTGGCTGGATGCTTGTGTGATCCATAGCATCCATTAAAACAACATATGGCAAATCTGCTCGCATGCGCTCGGCCTCGATATATGAAACAGCACGCTTGACGATATTTTCTTTGCTTGTGTCTGATCCGTTATTATATTGTGACCAAACATCGAGCCAGAATGTTCCATATCCGCATTCTTCTGGTACTTTAAATGTTATGCAATTGCTTCCGTCGTAACTTTCCCATTTAAAAAACGCGGGAGTGTCCTTGTCGTTTGTACCTCGTCCAAGTAATGCTGCTTTAATCCCAAATCCATTAAATATCTGAGGCATTTGCCCTATATGTCCAAAAATGTCGCATATATAACCAAACTTCATCGCGCTTGGCGCATTAAAATCTTTTGCCATTTTATGTCCCATCTGAAGGTTTTTTATAAGACTTTCACCAGAACAAAGAAATTCATCAGGCATGACATACCACGGTCCGACATTGATACGACCCTTTTCTATTAATGATTCAAGTCTCTTGCGGTTTTCGGGTTTTATCTGACAATAATCGTCTAACACAATCGTTTGGCCATCGAATGTAAACGATGAAAAAGAAGGATCATTTTCTAATACTTCAATAATTTCATCGGTTATTTTAACCAGGCGATAACGAAAACCCTGAAATGACCTGTACCATTCGCGATCCCAATGTGTACTTGAAAAATAGTAAATTTTTAATAATTCTTTCATTTTTTACTATGATTTACTCATCACAAAATGCAATGGATAAATCATCCTCCTTTTTATAAAAATTTCGATTATAACATATCCAATATTTTACTTTCAAATTAGGAAACACTGTACTTATGAATTAGGAAAAATTGCATTTATAAATAAGGGGCTATAGCATCAAGGAATATTCGGTAACCTTGTGGATTAAGATGAAGCCCATCGCGTGTTAGCTCATTTCTTAAATTGCCATCGTTGTCTTTTAAAAGAGTAAAAATGTCAATGTAATGAGCATTGTTTCTTTTTGCTAAATTATTTATTTCGTCGTTTAAAATTTTGATTTCTTCATTTGTTCTTTTCCCAACTGTAGCTGAATCGATACCTGAATTAACCGGTAACACTGATAATATATAAAAAGTGACATTGGGCAATTTTTCAAAAGATTTTCGTACAATTTCTTCGATTGTATCAACCAAACTTTTCATCGTATAATTTATATCTGCCATATCGTTTGTTCCTATCAACAGAAAAACGATAGATGGATTAAGCTCAATAATACTACACCCTATTCTGTTAAGAATACCTTTAGCTGTGTCTCCGCCAATTCCACGGTTGCTTATTGGTAAACGATTATTAAAAAGCATTTCATGTATACAAAATTCCTGAGTAATTGAATCCCCCACTAATACTATTCCACCTGAGGGTGTGGATTTATTTAATGATTCAAACCATTCAATTCGCATCTTAGTATTAGAATCGAAGAAAAAACTGAATAATTCATTCATCTTCTTTTCCACTAATTTATCATAATGGCAATCATCATGTGTAAAATTTGTATCATCTTTGTTGCACATACAAAATCCTTTCATCACTTTTTCTTGATAATATCATATATTTGGATAAAATACAAAAAAAAATGAAATATTATAAATATTTTGCTAAGTTAGTATTCTAAGTTAGAATACATACTAATTAAATTTGCAAAAAGATACATAAACTACCCTGATGTTTATATATAATATCGAAATGCACAAATATGGTTGACATCAAATGTGCATGTGTATATGATTTATATATAAGTATTTCATGAGCAAGTTTAGTTAGTATACTATATGCGATGCTTTAATTATGAAATTCATATCAAATTTGGAGGGGATCATGACAAAAAATTTGAACTCTAAATATATGCAGATTAAAATCGATATAGAATCAAAAATTAAAAGCGGGCACTATGTTTCTGGCTCAAAGATATCAAGTGAAAATGAAATTGCATCTATTTATGGTGTTAGTATAATTACGTCAAGAAAAGCCCTTGAGCTTTTGGTTCATGATGGTCTTATTAATCGTCAAAAAGGACGTGGTAGTTTTGTATCACCAAAAACTTCTGTTAACGATACTGCGGAGTCACATCGTAACATTGTAACTTTTATTTTACTTTCATATGAATTTTCTGATAGTTCAACTATGCAATTAATAAAGGGTGCTTATACGGTTCTTTCTGAAAAGAAAAAATCAATGATTGTTGAGTACAGCAAAGACCAACCTGAACGTGAAGCTGATATATTAGATAAATGTATCAAAGATAATTCCGCAGGAATACTTCTTTTTTCTTCAGACCCTGAACAAAATGTTAATAAATTGAAACAACTAAAAGACAATAATATTCCTTTTGTTCTAGTCGACCGTGGGATATCGCAATTTCCTGTAAGTATCGTATCGTGTTATAACCTTGATGGTTCATATACTATGACAAATTATTTAATTAGTAAGGGGCATCGCAAGATTTTGTTCATTGGCAATAATGAGCAAATACTTACCGAACAACTACGTTTTCAAGGATATCGAATGAGTTTACAGCAAAACGAAATTGAATATAATCCAGACTTATTCATTACAAATTTCTCTAAATCTCCACTTGAACTATTGCGAATTATTGAAGAGGTTCACCCGACAGTAATTATGTGCGTAAATGATCTCATTGCATGTAAAGTGACTGAAATACTCAAAGAAAATAACATTACAGTTCCAGACGATATTTCAGTAACCGGATTTGATGATGCGGATATTGCTAAATATAACCATCCAAAACTTACTACAATACATCAGGATTTTTTCAAAATTGGAAAGAAAGCAGCTGAACTTCTTGTAAGTATGATGACTAACAATTCGAATCATAATACTCAAATTTATCTTCCAATAGAGCTTATAGAAAGAGAATCTGTTGCTTCAATTAAAAATCCATAAAGAATCTGTTGCGACAATAAAAAATAAATAGTCTAAGAGTTATTAAAACATTTGAAAAAAGGAATAGTAAAAGTAGAATCAGAATCAGAATCAGAATCAGAATCAGAATTAGAATTAGAATTAGAATTAGAATCAGAATCAGAATTAGAATTAGAATTAGAATCAGAATCAGAATCAGAATCAGAATTAGAATCAGAATCAGAATCAGAATCAGAATCAGAATCAGAATTAGAATTAGAATTAGAATTAGAATTAGAATTAGTAGTAATAGTAGAATTAAAAGAAGAAATAAAAATAAAAGTAGAAACAAAAACAAAAACAAAAATAAAAACAAAATTAAAATTAAAATTAAAATTAAAATTAAAATTAAAATTAAAATCAAAATTAAAATTAAATAAAGGAAAATCAAAAATTAAAGCAAGGTAAAGTAAAAGTCAAATTAGAAAACAAGGTAAAGTAAAATAAAATTATAAGGAGGGCAAATTCGATAATGAATCAGAAACAATTAAAGCAGGTTAGAAAAATTTCGTTTCAGACATTTATTCAAATTTTATTGATTGCAATTTCGATGCTCTATATTGTGCCGCTATTATGGATGACTTTCACCGCTTTAAAATCTCTCGAGGAAATTCAGCTTGGACGTTCATTTTTGCCCCAGATATACCATTTCGAAAATTTTCCTAATGCACTTAATTCGATTCCTTTTCTTAAATATACTGGGAATACAATATTTGTAGTATCTGTTTCAACAATTGGAACAATAATTTCAGCTTCGCTTGTTGCCTATTCATTTGCCAGACTTAGATGGCCAGGACGGGATGTTATTTTTGTTATTTTGTTAGGAACTCTGATGCTTCCTTCACAGGTGTTGCAAGTTCAAAACTTTATTCTTTTTAATAACCTGAACTGGATAAACACATATCTTCCATTAACTGTTCCATTCTTTTTTAACGCTGGCGCGTTTAACATTTTCCTACTAAGACAATTTTATAAAGGCGTTCCAATGGAACTGTCAGAAGCAGCTAAAATTGATGGATGTGGCGAATTTAGTCTGTGGTTAAGAATTGTAACTCCACTTTGCAAACCAATAATAGCTGCAATTGCGGTATTCGCGTTCATGGGGGGATGGAATGATTTCTTTAATCCATTGATTTATTTGAGAAGTGACGGATTAAAGACACTTGCACTTGGGTTAAGAGATTTTCAGCAACAACATGGAACACAATGGAACTTTATGATGGCGGTTTCTCTTATATCAATGATGCCAACTTTGATCTTATTTTTCTCTTTTCAGAGGTATTTTGTTGAAGGCTTAACAACTGGCGCAGTAAAAGGTTGATGTTTTTCATTTAGAAAGAAATTTGGAGAGAAATTTGGAAAAAAATAGTACGAAAGTTTATAAAAAATTTCAAAATAAAGCTATGGGAATAATTTAAAAATGTTTAGAAATAATGAGAAGAAAAATTTAGATAAAGTGTAAAATATGTTTAGAAATTGAGAGAAGGAAAATTTGAAAAAAAGGTTAGAAAGCAGTTTAGAGATAACAAGCAGAAAACATTAGAAGAAAGGATAGGAAAAATTTATTATAAAAAAGTATAGGGAAAATTAGGTGGATTTCAGAAAAAAGCGTTTAAGAAAATCAAAGATAATTCAAGAAAAATAATTGGAATTTGTATTAATGGTTCGAACGGTAAAAGCATGACTTTTCTTTTTTCAATGGACTAGATGTTGTTCGAAGATGACTTCAGAAGTTTTCAAGCTGTAGATTGCTGGTAATGGACAATTTCTGATGATTTCAAAAACTTTTTTAACATACAGCTATCCGGTTAACTTTTGATACCCGAACCATTAATATTAGTAAGAATATTTAAAAAAAGATAAAAAAAGATAAAAAAGTTAAGAAACAGTTTAGAGCTAATTGGAAGAAAAATTTGAAATAGAAAGTTAGAAAATAATAAGACGCGAAAGGCAGGAGAATTATGAAAAATAAAGTTGGGTCCTTTTTGATAATTTTGGCGATTGTTAGTATGTTTATATTATCGGTTCCAGTCGTCCCAACTTCAATAGGGGCGCAGGATATTAAAACGCCTGTTACAATCAATTATTGGTCGATTTATCCTTCGTCTGATCCATATACACCAAAACATCAAATATATATTGATCAGTTTCTCGCTAAAAATAAAAATATTAAGATAGTTCATCAGGGAACGAATTTTTGGGATTATTTCACGAAATTAAAAACAGCGCAGGCTGGTGGAGATATAATCGATGTTTATTGGCAAGACATTGTTAGTGTAAAATTTCGTGCAAAAAACGAAGTCGCAGCAAACTTAAAACAATTCATTCAAGCTGACAAAACTGATATGAGCCAATGGACAAAAAATGACATTGATACTGTGTCATATCAAAATGGTATTTATGCAATGGTCTTTTCATCAGATAGCAGGGTGCTATATTATAATAAGACTCACTTTAAAGCTGCAGGTCTTGATCCTACGAAACCACCTAAAACTTATGAGGAACTTAATTCATATGCACAAAAACTGACAATATATGAAAATCCTGATAAAAAAAGACTTTCGCAGGTTGGATTCCATCCACGACTTGGCAATAATGCAATTCAGCAAATTGTTTGGCCAATGGGCGGTAGTTTTTTCGATAACAAGGGAAACCCAACAATAAATAAAACTGAAAATGTTGCTGCAATAAAGTGGTGGGTTGATATTGCCAGAAGTTATCCTCTTCGTGCAATGAATGGATTTACATCTGAACATTCAGATGGAACTGGCAAAGATCAGTCTTTCATACAAGGCGCAACATCAATGGTTATAGATGGAGACTGGCTAGCATGGCAAATTGCTAAAGTTAGTCCTGAACTTGATTATGGTGTTACATCTGTTCCTTATACCAAAGCAGATTATCGTTCTAGTTGGTCAGGCGGATTTACTCTTGAAATGTCGGCAAAAAGTGATGGTGACAGAGCAAAAGCCGCATGGGAATTCATGAAATATATGACTGGAATAGATGTCCAAAGCGATATGAGTAACAAACTAGATTTTTTACCTGCTAACACAAAGGCCATTGAAAAATTAAAAGAAACTGCAAATACTAACCAAAAACTTATATTCGATGAATTTTCTTTCCGTAGACATGTTGATTATTGTGAAGCTTCACCTGAATGGTGGATGTATGTGCAAGAACAACTATCGAAAGCTGAAGGTAATGAAATAACTGCACAACAAGCGATGGATACTGCACAAAAAAATCTAGCAGTAGTTATTGATGAGTATAATATTACAAATCAAGGTTCTGAAATCCCAGTGATACCAATTGCTGCAGGCGCAGGAGGGCTTTTAGTATTAATAGTTTTGATTGTAGTATTTAGATCGAAGAATAAAAAAAATAAAGATAGTTTAAACAAAAATAGTTTAAATAGAGATAATGCGATTAAAAAATAGTGCAAAGGAAGGTAGTATAATGCCAGAAAAAACATCGGTTGGGCTATCGAAAGCAATAAAGAGGGAATCAATACTAGGAGTCGCTTTTGCATCTCCCTGGATTATTGGGTTTCTTGTGTTCACACTATATCCTATTCTTTCATCGCTGTTTTATAGTTTTACCAACTATAATACATTTAATTCGCCAAAATGGATTGGTTTAAACAATTTTATCGCAATTTTTAAAAACCCGGATTTCTTTAAAGCCCTCACAAACACTCTTTACTATGTCGCTATTAGTGTGCCAATTAATCTAATACTCGGAGTTCTAATAGGATTACTCCTTGCACAAAAAACTTTTGGCGTCAGACTTTACAGAACAATTTACTATTTGCCGAATGTTCTTTCGGTCGTTGCAGTTTCGTTTCTTTGGAAATTTCTTTTTGATCCTAATGGCCCAATCAATAGTTTGCTCGAAGCAATTGGGTTTAAAAACCCGCCAATTTGGTTAGCAGATAAAGTATTTGTAAAACCTGCTATTATAATTATGGGGGCATGGGGTGTTGGAGCTACTGTTATTATCTTTTTAGCAGCAATAAAAGGAGTTCCTAGTGTTCTTTACGAAGCTGCTGTAATTGATGGAGCTGGTGCTTTTACAAGATTTAAAGTTATTACTTTGCCAGCGATTTCGCCAACAATTTACTTTAATCTTATTATGGGAATTATTGGAAGTTTTCAATCATTTCTTACCGCATACATTATGGTTGGTGGAGGGCCTAATAAGGCATCTTATTTTTACGGACAACTCGTTTATGAAATGGCTTTCAGGGACAATAGAATGGGGTATGCTTCTGCGCTTTCGTGGATATTATTACTAATGATTCTTGGAATTACAGTAATTGCAATTAAGTCTTCTAGCAAAATGGTTGTTTATTTTGACGCATAATCTATTAAAACTTTGAAATATTAGCAACATCCTAATTTAAGATGGGATAAAAAATTTTTATATAAGATTATAAGTGAAAGGGCGATTTATTCACTGATATTTTAATTGATAAATCGTAAAACAAAATGATAGTATTCGAAACACAAAATTCATATAATGAAATTTATACCAATAAAAATATTGGAGGGATTTTGAATGCCAAGGCTTTTGCTAATGACGATATTTCTGCGCGTCCCGTGGATGTACTTTGTAATAATTCTGGAATGGATGGATACGAGAGTATTTTTCAAAAGCATTCGGACGAAAGTGACACAATGTGGCTTTCTGAAAAAAATCCTGGTAGCGATATTTGCGTATGGTTTGATTTAGGAGAATCTGTCCAACTTTCGTGTATGTTAATTTGGAATTTCAATCAGCCAAGCAATATTGAATCTGGTTTTAGGCAGGTAAAAATATTTACATCTAATGATTTTACCATTTGGGAAGAATTTGCTTCAGATCAGTCTCCGTTTATTTTCGCTAAAGCATCAGGTGAATCGTGGATTGGTCCTACAAATCTTGATAATAAAGAACGTTCACCTGTCTGGTTCAATGGCAGGACGCTTAGGTATCTTAAGATTGTTCCAGATGCGGACAAAGACGTTGGGAACTGGGGGAATTATATTGAAAACCAACATCGATATGGGCTAAGTGCCGTGCGGTTTTATCAATTTAAACCTGAAGTGAATGATGGTGGATATATTCCGGCGAAAGTTTTTATCAATGAGTTTTCTTATGACAGCAACAATAATAATAACAAGAAAAACAACAATAACAACAACAATAACAACAACAATAACAACAATAACAACAACAACAACAATAACAACAACAACAACAACAATAACAACAACAACAACAATAACAACAATAACAACAACAACAACAACAATAATAATAATAATAATAATAATGGCAGGAACAATAATAACAATAATAACAATAATAATATTAATAACAATAACAATAACAATAACAATAACAATAATAATATTTGCAACGGATACGGACTTTCTGATGAATCTAGCAAATTTGCGTTATTATCAAATAGAAAAGAGTATATGTGGCTTTCGCAAATCAGCCCAATTTCGTGCGACTTTATTTTTGATCTTGGTGGTTCATATCCAATAAAAGAAATGCAAGTCTGGAACTTTAATGAAAAAAATAATACTGATGCAGGACTTAAGGACGTTTCAATTTATTTTAGTTTATGTAGATTTGAATGGACTGAGCTAAAAGGCGAGGGATATCCCTATCGGTTTAGAAAGGCAAGCGGTGAAGATGGAATTTGTGCGACTAATCTGCTATTTGACGATTCGGATACCACCAAACCGGTTAATTTTTCTGGTAAGATGTGCCGCTATATTAAAATTACTTGTCGTGGTGCGAATGGAGTTGGCACATGGGGTTATTCTAACGGATTTGAACAAAGAGTTGGGTTGGGTAAAGTCCGATTTTTTCTTGATAAAGGCTATTGTGTCGAGCCAAATCATCTTTTTACTGGTCTTTTGTCAAATTACAATGGATGGACGGGAGCCGACGGCATTTTCATGGCTCCTTCAAACGGCGAAGAATGCCAACAAAGCGAAGGCGATGCTAAAAGCGATGCTAAGAACGATGCTAAAAGTATAAAGACAATTGCGATTTTTAGTGACACATTCTATGGTAAGGTTAACCCTGTGACATCTGTGCGAACCAAATTTAGTGTATTAAATAATTCATCCGCAGAATTTATAGGAATTGAGCCTGAATCAATTGATTTTAAAATCAGAAAAAGTGCTGAAGGTGAAGCGCAAAGTTTAATTCCAAATCCACCTGGGAAAGAATATTTTTATTGGCTACAGGACTGTTTTATTCATAAATCAAAACTTTATTCATTTACTGACAATATCGTTTTTGATGAGAAAGGAATGGAAGGATTTCAGTTTGATCTCGTTGGAATTGACAGGATTTCTTTAGATATCAGTAATGATTCGCTTGATTTTAATAGTGTTAAATCTGTTAAAACTCCTCTATTTTTATCAAACCCAAAATCCTACTATGGATGCGCGATTCTACCGAATAGTTTTGAAAGTAAGATGCCATTTGCAGATGGATATATTTATATTTATGGGCTGATGGACAGTGGGCTTTTATCGAAATCCTTACTTGTTTCAAGGGTTAAATCTGAAGATTTTGAAGATTTTAATGCCTTTACATTTTATGATGGCGAAAAATTTTCTGATGATATAGCTAAAGCTTCTCCTATTTGTGAGGATGGCGGAGCGGAAATGAGCATAACTCCAATTACAGAAGGTGAAAACATTGGAAAATATTTATATATTTACACAGAAAAAAGTGTTGGAAGCAAAATTTCATGCAGAATTGCACATACGCCATGGGGACCATTTGGAGAGAAAACATTTTTATACGACATTACTGAAGCTCGCGAGATTTCTAAAATAGGGGGAAGTAAAATATATACCTACAATGCGAAGGCACACTATCATATTTCCTCGCCAGACAATCTATTGATTTCATACAACGTTAACACAATGGATTTTGAATCACACATTGTCAATGCCCAGATTTACAGACCAAGATTTTTATCAATGAAAACTATTAAATAAAAAAGAATGAGGTAAAGATATGAATTCACGTGAAAGAATTATAGAAACTATTAACCATAGGGTGCCTGACAAACTGGCTATTGATTTTGGTGCAATGCGATCAACTGGAATAAGCATTGTAGCATACGATAATCTACGAAAATATCTGGGGTTAACAGATGGAATACCCAAATTATATGATGTTTTCCAGCAACTAGCAGAACCTGAAATGCCAATCATTGATAGACTTGGAGGCGATGTTGTCCAGGCTCATCGTATGAAACCATCTTTTGGATTGTCAATTACGAAATGGCGGGAAACAACTCTACCTAATGGCGTAAAATGCCTTGTTCCATTTGATTATAATCCGACTGTTAATAGTGATAATAGTCAAGAAATTATTATGGATGGTAAAACTATTGCAAGAATGACTTCAAGTGGGAATTATTTTGATTTAGTTGGAGCTGAGATGGATTATATCGAAAGCATGGAAGATGTAGAAAAAATTAAATTTGATGAGATAAGCGAAGAAGAGCTTAATTTTATTGAAGAAGAAGTTAA
Source organism: Saccharofermentanales bacterium (assembly GCA_038326615.1). Lineage (GTDB taxonomy): Bacteria > Bacillota > Clostridia > Saccharofermentanales > UBA5734 > JBBQKF01. Next base: position 13,307 of record JBBQKF010000053.1, read on the forward strand.
ACACCTATATTACAATACTGATAAGGCGGTATTGCTGTGTTTTGGAGGAAATATTCTCGAAGCAGGGGAAACTATGTGGGGTTTCGAAAAATTCCTTGAGTACATGTTGATTGAAAAAGAACTTGTTCATGCATGGCTTGAAAAATTAACTGCTGCTTATATTAGAGATCTCGAAAAATTAATGCCTCGAGTGGCACCTTATATTAATATAATACAATTTGGTGATGATCTTGGTTCTCAGATGAATTCATTGATTTCCAAAAATTCTTACATAGAAATGATAAAACCATATCATAAGCTTTTGTTTGATTTTGTTCACAAAAATTATCCCTCTGTTAAAGTTTTCTTACATTCATGTGGAGCGATCTTTGATTTAATACCAGATTTAATTGATGTGGGGGTTGATATATTGAACCCAGTTCAAATTTCGGCAAGCGGTATGGATCCAACAAGATTAAAAAAAGAGTTTGGGAAAGATATTGTTTTTTGGGGAGGCGGAGCTAATATGCAGCAGACAGTTCTTTTTGGAAGTATTGATGATATAAAAAAAGAAGTTAGCGACCTTATTGATATTTTTGCTGAAGGTGGGGGATATGTTTTTAACCAGGTACACAATATTCAATCTAATGTTTCTCCCGAGAAAATACTTGCGATTTATGATACTGCTATTGGCAAAAGATAACAGACGCAATAAATGCTAATAATTATGATAATTTAATCGCTCATATATTACTAAATATGTATATTTCTCCACAAAGGTTAGATTAAATTGTTTGTTTATAAGGTGTGAAATCATAGTGCTATATAAAGAAAATAATATAAAAGAGAATAATATGTTGGAGAAGCTGTGTTTACAAATTTAAAACTTAAGTAAAAAGCATTTAAATGAAGTTAATTATATTTATGAAAGGAAGTGGTTGCAAATGAAAAAAATGATCTTATGGGCAATGAGTCTAATTATCAGTTTATCGGTTTTCACATTTACGATTCCTAACGCCCGAGCAGCTCTGCAGGTTGTTGATAAGACGTCCTTGCTTGCGTATTGGAACCTCGATGAGGGAACCGGTAATATTTCAAAAGAACAAACAGGAGTTTTAGCTGGAAGGAATCTAAGCGTTAAGGGGACTAGTAAATGGGTAACCGGTAAGAATGGAAAGGCTTTCTATTTCGACGGCAGCACAGTTCTTGCAATGGATGGAGCAAAGGCAATTAAAACTGACAATTTAACAGTTGTTTTGTGGGCCAAGATTGATGATTTTCCAACATCAGATACTGGAGCTAATTTGCTAGTCGTTAATTCTGATTTGTCTGCACTTGACAAAGGCGCATTTGATTTTGGGTTCTTTGGCAAAGGGTTATACGCATATGTGGTTAACAATTTTTCTGGTGGTACAGGTGACAGGGTTAATCATGGGGTTGATATTTCATCACAAATAAAGGGCAAATGGCAACATTTTGCTGTTGTTTATAACCAGGACGAAGGTCAGGAATATGCTAAATTATTTCTTAATGGAAATGAGATTAAATCATCAAAACTTACAAGCATATTAGGTCTTCAAATTAAACTTGGTTATCCCAAAACAGCAAGTTACAAAAAATGCGATTTGAATTTTGGTGGATACACAGACACTGCTGGAAAAGTAATAAGAGCAATCAAAGGCGCCATGGACGATATTGCAGTTTATGGAAGAGCACTTAGTATTAGTGAAATCAAATTATTGGCTGCAGGTGTTCGTCCAGACCAAACTGCATCATCATCATCATCATCCGTGGCTGTGTCTTCAAAAGTAAGTTCATCACAGGGTAATTTATCATCAAAAGTTTCTTCGGTAGTTAACTCAAAATCATCATCGTTGAATGAATCAATATCTAATTCAGAAAGTGCAAGCTCTTTGAATAATTCTGATGTTTCTGAAATTTTATCTGCATCTGTATCTATATCTGAATCTGAGCAGCAAAGCACAGCATCTCAAATTTCAAATAACTCTGATACTTCATCTGAGCCAGATAAGAGCAACAATTCAATAGTGCCTTTGATTATAATATTATTATTAGCTGTTGTAGCTGTAGGCGGTATAATCATTTATTTGATTCGTAGGAAGAAATAATTAGCACGTTGTAAGGCTTAAATCATACATTGTATTACGATTTCAGATGTTACAATGTAAAAGCAAAATTTTTCAAAAAGTATATTAAATTTATCAGACTTAGAAGTTTTAACCATGGTGACAAAACATCAAATTCGGATGTTTTTCATAATAAAAAATTTTATAGGAGGAAAATACCATGAAAAAATTAATATCATTATCTCTATCACTTGTAATGCTCGCAGTTGTATTAACATCATGTTATCCAGCAATAATTAACACAAAAATGGATCTGAATTCAGACGGTTCGGGAACAAGAACATTTATCGCTGAAATTCTAAAAGACGGTCAACCAAATCCTGATACACCTTCTGACCCTGCCAAGAATGTAACTGGAATGTTCACAGATCCTGGCTATTTTCCAAGCGGAATGCAAGCTGTTGTTGACTACCTCAATACTGTTAAACCAGCAGCTGTATCGGCAATAACCATGGAAGATAAAACCGATCGTTATGTAATGACTTTTACTATGAGTTTTACATCAATTAGTGATTTTAATACTAAGATGAAAACTATTATTACTCCAGCTGACTGGACAACTTATGCGTTAGAAGATTCAACCTTTGTAAAGGTCGATGCTGGAAACAATAAATCAAACATAACTTATACAGAAGATCTTTCGCTCGTAAATCTTTCAACCACATGGATGTCATATGCGCTTTGGAATTCGCCTGTAGCACAAAAAGTTTTTGACAAAGCATATGCTCAAGGTCAATATAATTGGGAAAAACATTATAATGATGAAACTGCACTACAATATGCAATGTTTTTTACAAATGATGTAACAATTAAAATTGGAACTTTAGAGCATTTATTCCCCAAAAATTCCGAGGCAATTTCTTTTACAGCTCTTGTAAATAATCCAGTTACACCAACTGTTGCTCCAACAAAAGCACCTACAAATGTTCCAACTGTTGCTCCAACAGATGACACTAATCCAGTAACAGGAGATGTTTCAGGTGGATTCGGAGTTTTGGCAGTAATAATTATTGTAGCTGCAAGTTCGATGCTCTTTGTTCTTAGAAGAAATTTGCAAAACTAGGATTCAAGAAGAAGTAATTTGAGATTTTAGTAAACATGGTAAATAGTAATTGTTAAATGCCCATGCTTTATAATAATTATTTAATGACCATAATTTATGGGAATCCATTAAAGTATCTAAAAAAGTGATATGACCCTTTCGGATAATTGTAGTAACATACTTTTATTGAAAGGGTTATGTCTATAAATTTCTAGACGTCTACACTAAAAATGGAATCGAATATTTTATCAATAGAAATATTACTCCTATTGACTTAATATATGTTTTGAATTATAGTCATATCTAAAGGATTGTTGTTTAACAAAATCTAGCCTCAATAAAATGCAGTAGTTAAATAGCAGTTTTAGTAGATTTTAGAAGATTTTAAAAGATTTTAAAAGATTTTAGAGGTTTTAGAAAATTTTAGAAAATCGGCGAAAAAATTTGAAAGGAGAAAATTTTATGTTATGGAAATGTAGTCTTTGTGGATTTACAAATGAAGGGGAGAACCCACCTGAATTTTGTCCAAAGTGTGGAGCACCTGCTGAGAAGTTCGTTCAACTTAGTGAGGAAGATGCAAAGAAAATTTATATGTCTGACCTTACAAATGACCTCCATATGAAAATCATAGAATTATCCATGAAAATTCAAACTCTTGCGGATGAAGGAATCAACCTTAATCTTGATCCTCCTTGTGTTAGTGTTTTCGAGAAAGCTAAGGCTGAAGCTTGGATTATGAAACAACGCAGCAAGGCTGAAATTGCTAGTCACGTTGGAAAAGGAAAGTGGTAAATAATATTTAGTGTTATTCATTGAAAGACATTATTATTGACTAACACATTATAAAATGAAGCATAATTTGCTAATGATTATTTATTGATTATCATTAGCAAATTTGTTGTACTTCTGATTTTATTATTTACTAATTCACCCATTTATTCTTATTAGTCGCTATACAGCAAGAAGTCTTCCTACCACAAGGTGGAGACAGTCTGCTATGAAATATTATAAGCTCTACAATTTAATTTTTTGAAATTCTATAAATTGATGATTTATTTGTTAAGCTGTGACTGCGAAATCATTAAAGGAAGGTGTTTTCATGGATAAAAAAGAACTTGTCAGGCAAGCATTTTTAGCAAGAGAAATGGCATATGTGCCTTATTCGAAATTTGCTGTTGGCGCAGCACTTTTAACATCTGATGGCAAAATATATAAAGGCTGCAATATCGAAAATGCAGCATATTCGCCAACAAATTGTGCTGAGAGAACGGCCATCTTTAAAGCCGTATCTGAAGGTGAGAAACAATTTGACGCAATTGCTGTTTGCGGAGGATTTGAAGAGGATACACAGTATTGTTTTCCTTGTGGAGTTTGTCGCCAAGTTCTCATGGAGTTTTGCAATCCGGATACTTTTATCGTTTTAGTTGCAAAAAACAAAGATGAGTACAAGGAAATTTTGCTTAAAGATTTGCTGCCATATGGATTTGGACCTGAAAATCTTGGTGTCACGGGGACGGGGGTATTGGTGTCGCGGGGACGGGGTTATTGACCCTAAACTAAAAAATGTAGAATAAATTATAATTTGCTCATGAAGAATAGTCTAATTATAATTTTTACCCCTACTTTTTCGCTTTTTCAATTGCACCCAATAATGCACTTTCGTCAATCATGCCTTGAAAACCGTCAACTATTAATCCGTTTTTATCAATTACTAAAGTTGTAGGTATTGACGTTATTTCGTATGCATTCGAACCTTCCTGCATAGAATCATAATACACAGGGAATTCATAACCTTTGCTTTTTATAAAATCCTTACCTATCTGCATAGTTTCTCTTTGTCCATCAACCATGTCAACCATGACAAATGTAACATCATCTTTCATTTCAAGATATACTTTGTTGAAATTTGGCATTTCAGCTTTGCAGGGCGGACACCAACTTGCCCAAAAATTCAATACCAATGGTTTGCCAAAAAGAGAAGATAAAGCAACTTTGTTTCCGTCTTTGTCAAGGACATTAAAATCTGGGGCTGGAATGCGTTCTTTTTCCTGACCAGATGCAGTGACACCTTGCGATGTTATATTTTGTATATCACTGCCTTTTGCTTTGAAATCTTTAGCAAGGATAGAGTATGCAATTGAAGCACCTCCAATAAAAACTACTAGAACAACAAATATTATTACCGTTTTCCATTTTTGATTCATTTCAATTCTCCTTTTATTATATAATTTTTCATTCTTTATTCTTGGTTCGAGCGTCAAAAGCATGACTTTTCTTTTTTCAATTGACTAGATGTTGTTCGAAGATGACTTCAGAAGTTTTCAAGCTGTAGATTGCTGGTAATGGACAATTTCTGATGATTTCAAAAACTTTTTTAACATACAGCTATCCGGTCAACTTTTGACACTCGAACCAATCTTTTAATCTTTTAATCTTTCTATCTTTTAGTCTTTTAGTCTTTTAGTCTTTTAATCTTTTAATCTTTTAATCTTTTAATCTTTTAATCTTTTAATCTTTTAATCTTTTAATCTTTTATTTCTACTCATATATCTTGTTCGTAAAGTCTAATTCTTTTAAATCTATTTGTATATCCAATTATTTTACATTATTTCGTTTCAAATTAATAATCACTGTTAACATTTAAATGTTTACTTTTTGCCTTATCCATTTACTTGTTTTGCTAAATGAAATTTGGAGCTTTAGCAATTTTAAAATGTAAAAAATGAAAGTAGATAACCCATATACCCAAACATAATCATGATACCGATTAATATTAAGAAAATTCCAGATATTAATGATATTTTGTCCATGTTCTTCTTGAAAAATGCAAAAGTGGATTTAAGTTGATCAATCAAAACTGCACTTATAAGGAATGGTAAGGATAGACCTGCTGAATAACAAAGCAACAATAAAATACCTTTCATACTCCCACCTTGTGAAGCTGCCATCATAAGAGCCGAACCAAGAAATACTCCAACGCAAGGGGTCCAGCCGATTGAAAACACGATGCCGAAAAGTATCGAGGAAAGAAAATTTAGATTTACTGGGGAAAATGACATCTGCCTATTGCGATTGATGAATGGAATCTTTAAAATTCCAATAAAATTCAACCCAAACAAAATCATTACAAAACCTGAAACAAAATCTACAATCTGTTTATGATTTATTAATATACTTCCAACTGCTCCGGCAAAAGCTCCCATCGATATGAATACTATTGAAAACCCAATTGTAAATCCTAAAGCATTTAAAATTGTCGCTTTTCTATTAACAATTTTATTGCTACCTGCAAAATACGACAAATAAATAGGAAACATCGGTAGAATGCACGGCGAAATAAATGTAATTATTCCCTCTAAAAATGATAAAACGTATTCCAGATGTTTGCCCCCCTTGCATTTATAAATCTTATTATTCAACATTGTAGCATATGAAAATGTTGAATATGTGATTAAATTAATAAATTATTTTTCAACATTAAAATTTACTCAATACATTTTAATGCTCATAGTCATAACTATATACATATCCATATTAATGTTCATTCCGATGTTCATTCCGATGTTCATTCCGATTTAATTTGATTTATTTATATTTTACGCCTATTATTTGAATCTTTCTGTAACCAAGTCACAAAGCAAAATTCTATACAGATTTGTCGAAACATGGTATTCTAATAAAGTTAATAAGGGAATTCGATTTTAATAAATTTAAAATGTTTTTGTGAAGAAAAATTGCAAAAATAACTTTTATGTGGCGAATTATATACATGAATATTAATAACATAATTTGTATAAGCACTGTCTTGTCTATAGAATGAAAATTAGATAAACATTTTAATGTGATTAATTGGAGAGTAATCCTGTGAGTTATTATAGAGTAGGAGATTTTTAAATGAAAAATGATATAATCGAGATTAATTCTTTAAATAGTGAAGGACAAGGCGTCGGAAGACTTGGAAAGATGGCGGTTTTTGTCGATGGAGCAATACCTGGTGATGAGATTAATGTTAAAATTATCCGTCAGGCTAAATCTTATGCTGTTGGAAGGATTACTGGAATTTTCAGAAAATCAGAAGACAGGATTGAAGCTCCCTGCAAAGTTGCAAGAAGATGTGGTGGATGTAGTTTACAACATATGAATTATGCAGCCCAGTGCCTGTGGAAAGAAAGTGGTGTTATCGAGGCAATGATCCGAATTGGAGGTTTTGACCGAAAATCGATTGAATCTTTGACTGCTAAATTAATGTCAATGGATAATCCTTTTTATTATAGAAATAAAGTGCAACTTCCGGTTTCGAGTGTTGCGGTTGCCGGTAAGATGGCAAATCATGCCACTCAGGAAAATATTTCTGATTGTGGCGACATTAAAAACAACAGCGAAAAATTCCAAATTAATAATTTGAAAGATATAGATGTTAATGAAATTTATAGTAATAGTGAAAAAAATCTGATAAACAATCAAAATGCAAATCAAAATGCAAATCAAAATGCAAATCAAAATAATAACACTAATGATAACAACGGCAACGCTTGGAGTAAAAATCAAAACAATAACCAAGAGCAAAACATTAAAAAAAGCATCGCAATAGGGTTTTACGAAACTAATTCACATGTTGTTGTTGATTCAGACGAATGTCTTGTTCAACATCCGGTTGCAGATAAGATAAGACTTGCGGTTCGCAAATTTATTATAGAAAAAAACATCCCAGTTTACGATGAAACCCGCCACGAAGGACTTATTCGACATATAGTAATCCGTATCGGGTTTAATACAAAGGATGTAATGGTGGTTCTTGTTTTGAGGACAAAAGACTTATCTTTTAAAAAAGAAATGACGAAATTATTGAAAGACGCTGTTGAAACTGGGAATATGAATCTTAAAAGTTTTTACTTAAATATAAATGATCAGAGAACAAATCTTATACTTGGGAAAGAGCTTATTCTTGTCGATGGCCAGGAATTTATTGAAGAAAATTTGTGTGGAATGAAATTTAGAATTTCGCCCTATGCTTTTTTTCAGGTTAACACAGCTCAATCTGAGGTTTTGTATAATAAGGTTATAGAGTTTGCAGATATGAAGCCAACCGATATTGTATTTGACCTATATTGTGGAACAGGCGCTATTTCATTGCTACTTGCTGAACATTGCAGAAAAGTTATCGGAGTTGAAACCGTTGGAGAAGCTATCGCAGATGCTAAAATAAACGCCAAAGCAAACAGTGTCGACAATTGTGAGTTTTTCGTCGGGAAAGCCGAAGATGTTTTCCCTCAATACATTGAAAAAGGCGTCTCGGCGGATGTGGTTGTTGTTGACCCGCCACGTAAAGGCCTTGATGCAACTCTTGTCAATGCTCTTGTAAAAATGTCTTCCTCGAAAATTGTTTATGTCTCATGCAATCCTGCAACGCTTGCGCGTGACTGCAAAATTCTTTGTGATACTGGGGGGTATGAAATCAAGTCCATACAGCCAGTTGACCTTTTCCCTTGGACGAGCCACGTAGAAGCGATAATTCTGATGACGCGTAGTGGTTCAGGTGATAAAAAGTAGTAGTTGACCGCAACATATAGTGGTTTTGGTCCGATTTTGGGGCCGAAAAACAGCAAAAATGTCATCTATTTTTGACCGATTTTTTGA
>JBBQKF010000054.1:0-21889 GCA_038326615.1 Saccharofermentanales bacterium
AGTGCCATCCCTACCGCCTGAGGCGGTAACGAAATTATTACAGGAAAGATGATTTATCCATTGCATTTTGTGATGAATAAATTATGGAGCAAAACAATGAGTGATATTAAAGAAATTGATTTTTATGACCTTTTCGATTTAGAATATATACAAACATTACAAGATGATTTTTCAAACGCAACAGGAGTTGCATCAATAATAACCGACACAAACGGTATTCCATTGACTAAGCCTTCAAATTTCACGAAACTTTGCTTTGATATAATTCGCAAAACAGATTTGGGTTACGAAAATTGCTGTAAATCTGACGCAAAAATGGGAGAAGGTTTAGAAAACGGGTATAAACTACAAAAATGTTCGAGTGGTGGATTGTGGGATTCCGGCACAGCAATTATTGTAGATGGAAAACATATTGCAAATTGGTTGATTGGTCAAATTCGTGACGAAAATCAAAATTATCGAGATATATCTGAATATATTAAGCAAATTGGAGCAGATGAAGAGCAGGCGGCGCTTGCCTTCAATGATGTTCCCCAAATGAGTATTGATAAGTTTAAGAAAATCGCAGTAGCACTATCATCTATTACTAATCAATTATCGAAACTTGCATATCAGAATATTTTGCATCAAAGAATTATTGAGAAATCTAACAGGGTAGAAACGGCAATGGTAGATTCTGAGAGAAAATACCGCCTTTTGTTTGAAAATATGACATCAGGATTTGCTCTGCATGAAATGGTATATGACAATGGAAATCCAGTGGACTACCGATATATTGACGTTAATCCAGCTTTCGAAAAACTTACTGGAGCTAAAAAGTCAGACTTAATTGGACATACAGTTAAAGAAATAATGCCCCACACTGAGCAATATTGGATAGATACATATGGGAATGTGACTCAAACTGGCATTCCAATTTCATACGAAAATTATTCTCAGGAAATTGGAAAACATTTCGATGTGTGGGCATTTAGCCCAGAACCTAACAAATTTGCAGTTGTATTTACTGATGTCACAGCAAAGAAAAACGCAGAAGAAATTATTGCAGCGAAAAACAAGGAGCTAGAACAGATTATATTTGTTGCATCGCATGATTTGCGGACACCACTGGTAAATATCGAAGGGTATAGCAGAGAACTTGAATACTCTATTAATGAAATCATAGGCAAGTTGGAACTACAAAAAAACATCTCTAATAATGGAATGATACTTGATTTGAAAGCCGATATTAGAAGTGTTAAAGAATCCTTAGCTATTGTTAGAAATAGCACAAAGCAAATGGATATTCTTATTAAAGGATTACTTAAACTATCTCGCACAGGGCGGGAATCGCTAAAAATATCAAATATCGATATGAATTTGCTTGTTTCCGATGTGATTTCATCAATGGAATTTCAAGTTAAAAGTATATCAGCAAATATTATCGTAGAGAGATTATTACCATGTGTAGGAGATGAAGTTCATTTGATTCAGGTTTTTAGTAATCTTATAAGCAATTCTATCAAATATCTGGAAGTTAAGCGCCCATTAATTATTGAAATTAAAAGCTACAGAGAAGGTAATAATGTTGTATATACACTGGAAGATAATGGTATTGGAATAGGTATTAAAAATAAAGATAAAATATTTGAATTATTCTATAGAATAAATCCTAAACTGCTAGATGGTGAAGGAATTGGTCTTACTATTGTCAGACAAATATTAGGAAAATTGAATGGAAAAATCCAGGTTGAATCAGATTTTGGAGATGGCTGTAAGTTTTATATCACATTACCAGCAGGTTAATAATTTTTTAGAAGGGAAATATGTATATGAATAAAGAGGTAACAATATTAATCGCCGAAGATGATGAAGGACATGCAGGGTTAATAAGGAAAAATTTAAATAGAGCAGGAATCATAAACACGATAATACATTTTGCTAATGGTCAGGAGGTTGTTGATTTCTTATTTCGAAAATCACCGGATGCAAATCGAAAAGAAGGAGAAGCTTACATTTTGCTATTAGATATTCGCATGCCGAAACTCGACGGTGTTGAAGTTCTTAGTCTTGTAAAGGCTGATAATGAGCTTAAAAAAATGCCAGTTATAATGATTACAACAACAGACGATCCTCGAGAAATTACGAAATGTCATGAACTGGGATGTAACAATTATATAACCAAGCCAATTGAATATGAGATGTTTGTTAATGCCGTAAGACAGTTAGGGCTATTTCTTACAGTTGTGCAAGTTCCTAAAATCTGATAAGTAACTGGATATTTTGAATTCGTTAAATCATAAACCTTAGAAGGTCAACAATAAAAATTAGGAAAATTTGTTGACACAATAAAATCAGAAAATGTGTTGAAAGGCAACTATGTTTAATAATTTGAGGGATGTTACAAATATTACAAAAAGTGTTATTGTAGTTGAGGATGACAAAGCGTTTGCTAATCTAATTTCCAAACAGCTTATTAAGTCAGGATATGACGTTACAATAACCGAAAATGGCGAATCTGCAATCAAAATTGCTATGACCAATCCAAACAGACTGTTTATTATTGATCAAGGATTACCAGACATGCCCGGAAGTGATGTTGTTAAAGCTCTTTCATCTAGCAATATTAATCTGCCATTTATTATTATTACAGGACAAGGTGACGAAAGACTTGCTGTTGATATGATGAAACTAGGCGCATTAGACTACCTCGTTAAAGATATTGAACTATTGAATATAATAACAAGTGTTGTTGACAGAGTTTTTCTAATATTGGATATGAAATATAAAATTGGGAAATATCAATTTGATTTGAAACAAAGTGAAGAAAAATTAAGAAAAGAAGCTGAAAATAGAAAAATTCTTTTGGAAAATATTAAGACACAAGTATGGTACCTGGTTAACGAAAACACTTATGGGATTGTTAACGAGGCTCATGCTAATTTTATTGGCGTTGATAAGGAAGAAATTGCCTTTAAAAGTATTAATGAAATATTTCCAAAATCCTATGCTGATTATTATATAGATTCAAACAGAAAAGTTTTTCAGGGGCAAACAGTTGAAAGTGAAGAAATAGTTACACTAAAGGATGGTACTCAAAGAATTATTTCAGTATCCAAGACACCGGTTATTGGATTGAAAGGCACTGTTGAATATGCAGTTTGTTCTGCTGAAGATATTACTGATAACAGGCGAATGAAAGATGCATTGAAAGAGAATGAAGATAGATATCGCTCCATTATATCGGTATCAAATACTGGTGGGTGGGAATACTATGTTGATTCTGACTACATATGGGGTAGCCCGGAGTATTACAGCATGCTCGGCTATACGGATGAAGATTTTACATCTAAAAATCACTCGTTAGAAAATGTGTGGATAAATTTTTTACACCCAGAAGATAAGATGATAACAGTTGAAAAATTTGCAAAATTTGTCGATAATAACGATTTCCCCTATGTACTTGAATTAATCTTCAGAATGAAAAGAAAAAACGGAACTTGGGCTTGGATTAGGTGTCGGGCACAAAAACTTAATAATAAATATGGCAATAATACTGATGTCATTATCGGTACTCATATAGACATGACCGAGGAAAAGGAAAAAGAGACACAACTACTAAAAATTGCAGGTATTTATAAAGATTTAATAAGGCATACTGAAGTTGGTATTGACTATCAGAAAATCTCTGATGGAATGCTGGACATTTCGGGTGCTAAGTACGTTACCTTTAATGTTTTTACAGACAATGGCAAAGAAATCGAAACTGTTGCTATTTCTGGGATAAAGCAACATATTATAAAGATAAGTTCGGTTGTAGGGTTTAATCTTATTGGACATAAATGGGATTATGATCCTGTTAGAGAGTCTTTAATTTCAGGAAGCATTATAACAACGTTTAAAAGCATAAAATCAATAGTAAGAAACATTTTGCCGAATGCCATTATTGAAATAATCGAATCAACTGAAGAAATCGGACGGGTTCATGTTGTTAAAATAGTTAAAGACGGCAAGCTAATTGGAGATTTTACTTTAATGATGCCAATTAATGAGCAAACGTTAGTTAAGAGTACATTAGAAATATATGCCGCACAGATTGGGCTATTTTTTGAGAAGAAAAAAGCTGAAGAGTCACTTATAAAAAGTGAAAAGGATTATAGGTCCACCGTCGACAGTCTTCCGATTGGAATAATTGTATATAATTCAGATACATCAATTATGTTAAGCAATCCTAAAGCTAATGAAATTCTTGATACTTCGATAATTAGTAAAGCTAATGATAATTCTACAAACCAAAACTGGTGTTTTGTTAATGAGGAATTAACTAAAGTTAGTGATTTTTACCCTGCTAACAAAGTTTTAGCAACAGGGAAACCTATTAACAATTTAGTTCTTGGTGTTGTAAAAAAATCTGAGAAACAAATAACATGGATAAGTATAAATGCAATTCCAACATTTAATTCAATGGAAAAAATAGAGAAAATTATCATTAATTTTGTCGATATTACCTATCAAAGGAAGCATCTTGAAGAAATTAACTACCTAAGTCTACATGACCAACTGACAGGTCTTGCTAATCGCAGATTTTATGAACAGGAAGTTACTAGGCTTGATAATGAAACATACTACCCACTAACTCTTGTGATGCTCGATGTAAATGGCTTAAAACTAACAAACGATGCATTTGGACATGCTGCTGGAGATTTGTTATTACAGAAATTTGCTGTGGTTATAAAAGGAATGTGCCGCGAAAATGACATCTCGGCAAGAATTGGTGGTGACGAGTTTGTGATTTTGATGCCAAATACAAATACATCCGAAGCCGACAGTATTCTTAATAACCTATCGAAGAAGCTGAGTTTTAAAAAAGTAAAAAATATCTCGTTATCAGTTTCAGTTGGCTGTGCAACAAAAAATAATAGTAGCAAAGACATAGCTGATGTTTATAAAGAAGCTGAAGACAATATGTACAGGAACAAACTTTCGGAAAGCTCAAGTGTACGAAGCAGGATAGTGGATTTAATTTTAAATTCCCTTTTCGAAAAAAACAATCGAGAGATGCTGCACAGTATGCGTGTAAGCGCACTATGTGAAAGCATCGCTAAAGCACTTAAGTTTTCAACCGATGATAGTAATCAAATGAGAATTGCTGGGTTGATGCATGACATTGGGAAAATTGGCGTTGAAGATAAAATTCTTAATAAACCCAAAGCGCTTGAAAACCATGAATGGAAAGAAATTGAGAGACATTCGGAAGTTGGATATAGAATATTGAGTTCAGTTAATGAGTTTTCGGAAATTGCAAATCATATATTGGAGCACCATGAGAAATGGGATGGAAGTGGCTATCCCAAAAAGTTGAAGGGGAATCAAATATCTATTCAAGCGAGAATTATTGCTATTGCTGACTCATATGACGCTATGACATCCGACAGAGCTTATCGTAAAGGAATCAGTAAAGAAGAGGCAATTACTGAGTTGCATTTTCATTCTGGCAAGCAGTTTGACCCTGAAATAGTTAATGTATTTGTAGCAAGTATTGTAAATAATGATATTGAAAATGTTAATTCAGAAAACAGAGTCTTAAGCAAAATCTAAGAAACCAAAAAAACTAAAAACAGTCTAAAATAGTCTAAAAACAGTCTAAAAACAGTCTAGAAACAGTCTAGAAACAGTCTAAAAATAGTCTAGAAACAGTCTAAAAACAGTCTAGAAACAGTCTAAAAACAGTCTAAAAATAGTCTAAAAACAGTCTAAAAAGAATCTGAAACAAACTGAAAAGAAGCTAAAGCGAAAAGCTGAAAATATTTATTTTGTTGTAGAAGAAATATCTGGGATGGTAGTATATTTCCCATTTAGGTAATCTTTGGAATATGATGCATCCTTTCTTATTTTTTCCACTTTCTCATCTTTTCTAATAGAAATTAATGGAAAAAGAGAGGACTCGCCACTATTATCTTTTTGTGCAAACCAAATCTGATCCCGACGTAAAATGTCTTTACTCATTATTGTTAAATCTTGCGCTGTTATTATCAATTGAGCGCCTTTTGTATTGGATATATCTGAAATAAACAATTTCACAAAATACGATATGATTAACGGATGCATATTATTATCAAATTCATCAATAAAAACAGTCCTGCCATTACGCAAAGCATCGTTCAAAAGAAAGTATAAAGTTAAAATCTTAATTGTGCCTTTCGATTCATTTAGCAATGGGTATTCTTCAAGACTTTTCGTGTCAAGGTTTCTATGTAATGTATATATGTCTGTTATCTCGTTATTTAGCACATTTGAATTATTAACAACACTTGAGCCATTCTGTGTTGTAATTCCTTCGATACCAAAATTTGCTTCCTTTAAAAATTTCCATAGCAACTTGTTATCTTTTACTTTATCAAATTCGAAGTCGTGAAATTTTCTGGAAAGATACGTGTCAAATATTTTATCAGATGAGAATATTATTTCTGTTTCTGTAAACCATTTTAATACAATTGTTGCGTCAAGGAAATTTATTTTATCTAAAAGAGTAATAATAAGCCCCTTTTGATTAAAATTCAAATACAATTGTTCAAATTTCTTTAAATCATCGCTAACCTTAAATTTACCATTTACTCGGACAAAAATTATATCAAACTTAGATTTGAAATTATTATTTCTTTTGTACAGCCATTCTTCATAAATGACTTTATTGTTACAAATAAAACCATACTGATATTCATTATTATCTGAAATAAAACGAACCTCAAACATTGACTTACCGTTTCGGGATTTCTTAGAATATTGGAATCGATTCAAAGCCGATAGAGTGCCTTCGTTAGTGCATATAAGGGAGCTAAGAATTAGTTGTTTCATAAAACTGAAGGCATTTAATACATTTGATTTACCACTTGCGTTTGAGCCCCAGATTGATAAAAACTTATTATATGCTTCATGCTCATTTGTAGATTTAATGTTTGACTTGTGCTCACTTATTGCAGTAGCCGTAAGGTCAAGACATGTCTCTGAATTATATGACTTAAAATTATCAAAAATAAATAAAATGAGAATATCACTCACCTCCAATGCCAAAAGTATAGCAAAAAACATTAAAAATGTCAAATAAAATGAGAAAAATACACAAATAATAGTGAGTGTGTAGATATGTCTACCAATAAAATTTAGAAAGACACCAGCGGAGAAACCCGTTGGTGTCTTATATTGAAGTTCCAATTATTTATTATCACTAGTGCGTTACAAGGTATTAACAAAATCTTTCAAATTGCCAAGTCAATATGAACCATTGCTCCAGGACTTCCACTTTCGGTAAGGTTTATTCCGGATTTTTGGATTATACCCAATTTGGTTAGTTCATCAGAAGAAATATCTAATGAATCAATAGGATTAATTGGGAGAGCTGATTCATTATCTAAAGCGTCACTAACATTCTTGTGAATATTATTATTCCAGTATTTGATGGTTTCTTCTTTCTGATAATCTTTAACTAAACTCGATTGTGTAGTCATCGAAACACTTAAACTCTTTATTTTCATATACAGCCTCCCTGCAATAATTTTTTGCATAATCTTCATTCGTGAATATATGCATTTTTTTAACAGTTTTAATATAATTCTTATATCGCAGATAATGCGAAATACTTAAATAAATTATTTTGAAAATAATTTCATAAGATTATCGGATGTTTATCATTGCCATAAATGAGTAAATAATGGTATAATTACTAAATATAAAAAATATTGCATAGATCAATATTTTACTTAGGAGGATATATATTATGGCTAAAGATTTATTTTTATTCGGACAAGATGAGGGCGGCTGTGGCTGCTCCGACGATAAGGAAACAAAAGGATGTGGCAGCGATTGTGATTGCGGATGTGATAGCGATTGTGACTGTGAAGATTCTGATGATTGTGAATGTGGTTCAGATCAAACTGATGACATGAATGGCGAAACAACAATAACAATGACTGATGCAGAAGGCAATGAATATGAGTTCATGCTTTATGATGAAATTGATTACAATGACGATTCATATTTGTTATTAATTACATCAGACGAAGAAGAGCCAGAGCTTGTTATAGTTAAGGTTGTGCCTGGTGAAGATGGCAATGATGCTCTTATGAGTGTTGACGAAGATGAATATGACAAAGTCTTTGCTGAGTATGAGAGAATCTGTGAAGAAGAAGATGAAGAAGAAGAAGATGATGAAGACGACAGCGAAGGAAAGTAATCCCGCTAAGTCGGCACGTCCTAGCAAGAGAAGTGATAGCAAACCAGACGAGGAAGTTGCTGTTATTGTTGAGGCCCAAAGTGGTGCTGAATATTATATGTTTATAATCGATTTTTTCAAAATCGAAAAAAAATCTTATGTGGTCATGGTTCCTTATGAGCCTGACCGCGTTAAGACTAAAGATGATGAGATTGTTATTATGCACTCATCTGTAGCAAAAAATGGAGATCAATTGTATGTTTCTATTCGTGATAAGAAAGAATTAGAAAGTGCGTTTGATACTTTTTTCAAGCGCTTTGAGGAATCAACTGTAAAGTGAATACTAAATATGGTCCTTTATTTTCGATTGAACACAAAGATTCATATGTAGAAAGATACCTTAAAACAAAAGCCCCCATTTCCGGGCTTTGTTTTAATAACCGCTTCGCGTGGAGCATTGATAGGTTTTATCAATACAGTATTGTTGAGGATTGCGCCTGCCTGTATACTGATGGAGAAGAAGGAGTTGTAAGCCAACATATGGTTTTCCCTCTTGGAGACCTTGACACTGCTAAGTTGCAGAGAATAATAGACTTTTATTCTCCCGCATTTGAAGAGTGTGGTAATCCGCTTAAGATGATTTATGTTTCAAAAGACCACGTTAATTTATTCGACGGGATCAAAGGATTTCATCAGGAAATATTGCACAAGCCCGATTTTGATGAATACGTATATGATGCACAGTCCTTAAGAACTTTTCAAGGTAAACCCCTTCATTCAAAGAAAAGCCAGCTTAACAAATTTTTCCGTGAATGTAATGGATGCAATTACCAACCTATAACAAAAGATGATCGCGAAGACTGTCTCAAGCTAGTTGATGACTGGTGTCGTGATCGCGGATACGAAAAAGAAGATTTTCAATATAGCGATTTTCTTCCAATAAAAGTAATATTTGACAATATGGATAAACTTAATGTCCATGGCGGGACAATTCATATTTTTAATAAGCTTGTAGCTTTTTCTATAGGATCAGACATGCTTGGTGATACAGCATTTATTCATTTCGAAAAAGCCGATCATACAGTTGCAGGAACAAACGTCGCAATAATAAGTTCAGTTATGGAAAATGAATATCCAGATGCAACATTTGTTAACAGGGAAGAGGATATGGGAATTGAGGGGTTAAGGACAGCGAAAAGGTCATACAATCCAGCATTCATGACAGAAAAATTTGATGTAATATTAGCAAAAATCACTTAATCATGTTTTGCTTACAAAAATCATGTACAAAGTATATTGATAAAAAATTAAACATAAATAAATGAAATACAAGAAATTTGACAAAATTGTTTATTTAAATTTCAAATGATATTATTTATAAGATATAATAATATCGTATGTTTTATTTATCAAAATAAGATTATTCCATATTTGACCTAACACAGAATGAATTTTTGTGATTTTAATTTGAAATGAAGGGCGGGTTTTGCGCTATGAGAAAGAAATTTGGCGTCCGGACAGTTCTGATACCAGTTTTTGCAGTTCTTGGATTTTTTGTAATACAACTTTTAGTTTCAATTCTCTATATAATAGTGCTTTTTGTTGTTCCAATTATCAGTTCTGGTTCAGCAGGTAATTTCAACATTTCCGAAAATGACATACAGAAAATAATAATGTCGAATGTAAATGGCATGGGGATTGTATACTCCATCATTATTTCAGGAATTGCTATTCTTGTTATAAAGCTACTTTTAATAAAGAATCCATATGCGGTAAGACGCGAAAGAATGAACCCAAGCGAATTCATTGCTGCGGGATTAGCTATGGTGGGTGTTGCAGGGGTTGTGACATTAGTTGTTGCGGGGATTCAAGCTTTAGGTCAAATAATTCCCTTAATAGATAGCGCTATGAAGGATTATATTAAATTGTCTGAATCATTCATAGGTAGTGGGAACATAATTCTGGTTATTATATCAACTTGCATACTTATTCCTATTTCTGAGGATTTGGTTTTTAGAGGTATTATTCAAGGTGAACTTAGGCGAGTTATGCCCGGCTGGACTGCTGTAATCATTCAGGGAATTATTTTTGCATTAGTACATGGAAATCCTATTCAGATAACATACGTAATAATACCAGCTATAATTCTTGGCGCAGTTTATGAATGGTCTAAATCAATCTATGTACCTATAACATTACATATGATTTTCAATTTTGTGGGAGCAGCAGTTCCAATGATGATAGCTGGCAACGAAAAGGCTCAGAATTACTATGTCGTTGTAGAGCTTGCATTTATTCCGGTAGCTATAATTGCATTAATATTTCTTTACATACGAAGGAAAAAAGACCCAGTACCAACACCGGCTAATGAATTTATGGCTCAGGATTACAATAGAAATTTTATAACCGCTAACGACGTTGATATCGAAAAAATCAATCATTTTTCGAACAATCAAGCGAATAATGGCAATTCGTTTACTGGAGGAATTTTCGAAAATATAGAAGTTAATGATCATGGCGAATATTACAATACGCAGAATAATGAAAACAATCAAAACAATCAAAACAATCAAAACCAGCAAAACCAGCAGATTTGGAAACACAAAGACATTATTAAATAAATACACTAAGAAAATACACTAAGAAAATACACTAAGATATTACTTTATGAAACACTCTAAGAATAATCTCCAAAGAGAATACTCTAAGAAAAATACTCTAAGAAAAATACTCTAAGAAAAATACTCTAAGGAAATAAACTAAAGAAATACTCTAAAGAAAATACACTAAATAAAATATACTATATTATAATCATATTTTTGGTGGATAAATAAATTTATATTGTGGAGGTATTTATGTTAAAAAAGAAGGGGAGTTTGCTTTTTCCGGAAAATTATAGTTCAAAACAATCAATCAGAGAGACGGAAATTGCAATCAAATTACTCAAGGATCATCTAGAGAGAGAACTTTCAGATACTCTTAATCTTACTCGAGTATCGGCACCGTTATTTGTGAATCCCAAAACAGGACTTAATGACAATCTAAACGGAATTGAACGACCTGTTTCTTTTGACATTAAAGAAACAGGTCTTGATGTTGAGATTGTGCATTCTCTTGCGAAATGGAAAAGACTTGCACTTAAAGAATATGGATTTTCAAATGGTGAAGGTCTTTATACAGATATGAACGCTATAAGACGGGATGAAGAAACTGACAACCTTCATTCAATTTATGTTGATCAGTGGGATTGGGAAAGAATTATCGGCGAAGATGACAGAAACACTGATTTTCTGAAATATATTGTTATTGAAATATTTCATTGTTTAAGACGAACACAAAATCACATGATTCGATATTACCCAAATCTTGAACGAAAATTACCAGAAGAAATATTTTTTATAACATCACAAGAATTAGAGAATATATATCCTGATTTAACACCAAGACAGAGAGAAGACGAGATATGCAAAGAGAAAAAAGCTGTATTCGTCATGCAGATTGGAGATAAACTAAAGAGCGGCATTCAACATGACGGAAGAGCCCCTGATTACGATGACTGGTCACTTAATGGGGATATAATTCTTTGGTATCCATTACTAGAGCGAGCTTTTGAAGTGTCCTCAATGGGAATACGGGTTGACAGCAATGCAATGAAAGCTCAACTTGAGAAGTCAGGATGTGAGAATAGAATCTTGTTTCCTTTTCATAAAGGAGTAATCGAAAACACTATTCCACTAAGTATTGGTGGTGGTATCGGACAGTCCAGAATGTGTATGTATTTCCTTAATAAAGCTCATATTGGTGAAGTTCAAACCTCGGTATGGCCTGATGAAATGATTCGTGACTGTGTTGAAAACGGAATTGTATTATTATAAAATTTGTATAGTTTCTGGTGCAAAAAGAGGTAGAGATAGTGCTTAGGTTTTCTTTTTCAAAACTGAATCAAATACATAAAAGAAAAGGATTTGTATTTCTGGCTCTTGCAGGTTTATCAGTTGCTGTTGCCCTTGTAATAGTGTCTCTTGCTTATTTTCAACTTGATAAAATATCAAAAACAGGACTTCTTAAGATTTCTATCGGAACAAATGGGAACTATTTAAGATCACTTGGAAGCGGTATAAACCTTGATTCAATACCATCAACAAATTATCTTAATGACGCATCATTTGAACCTTATGCCTTCAGAGAAGCATTTCTTGTCGAAAATGGAACAAAGAAGATACTTGAAATTTCTAACAAGGTTGCTATGCCTGGTGTTTATGCCTCAGGGTTTTTCGTGGGAGCAAATTACAGGGTAATGACAGAAGATAAAGTGGGTATTGTTTTAAAAAAATCAGGGAAAATAATCAAGTATAAACCAAACCAAATAGGCACATTCCAGAAAGCGCCGATTCTTGGGGATATCCCTACGACATCTAAAATAAAAGATTATACAACTAAGGGTGGACAATCAATTATTGTTGGAGAAAAAGGCATTATAATAAACGGGATTAATACACAATCCCCTCAGGTTCAATATGTGGATAGCGTGTCGTCTGATTTTACAGGTGTAACTAATAACGGGAACGATTATTTTGCATGTGCATCTGATGGAATAGTAATGAGTTCTAGTGATGGAGAGACATGGACAAAATGGAAAACTCCTGGGAAAATCAAGCTAAATGCAATTGCCGCTTCTCCTACAGCAGTTGTTTCAGTCGGTGATAATGGCATATTAATATCAGGTTTTGCTGGGAATATGTACTTTAGCAATATTGGAATAGAAGATAATATAATTGACATTGTATATGGAAACAGACAATTTGTTGCAGTTACTAATAATGGGAACGTAATAAGCTCCCCAAATGGAATAGTCTGGACACTGCGACAAAACAAAAATGCTGTTTCATACAAAAAAATTGAATATGCAGATTCATATTTTCTATTGCTTACAGAAGATGGAGTAGTACAGACATATAAAGATATAGGTTCACAGCCATCAGTCTCTATGAATCTTGTTTCGGGAGTTGTTGATGCAACAATTATGTCAAAATCTAAAATTCTGGCGCTTACAAGTAAAAATGAAATATATGAGTCGACGGACACTGGAATTACATGGGAAAAATCTAACATTGCTACTCCTGCAATGGCAACTATGATTGGCGCAATAAATGACGAAGAAATTCTATGTTCTTCTGTAGCTGTTAATTCATATATATCAAAATTAATGACGGAAATTGAAGTTGATTCAGAATTGAAGGATGGAACGTTTCAATCAGGTGACGTATGTTATATCGATATAGAATATCCGGTTATCCCCAAATCCTACCTCAACTCTGAAAAATTGGCAAGTATGAAAAGTAGTTGGGAGTTCATTGGAGATGGTGAATCCAAGAAAATATTCAGCAGTGGTTCCCCATATGACGGGGTTGGCGTAATGGAAATCAAATCAAAATCTGGAATTAATTCTCCATTGCGATATAGTGTAATTTCACAAAAAATAAATGCTGATTTAACTGACACTGCACTTAGCTCAAGTATGTTTTATACATTCAGTATTTGGGTTAAAAAAGGCAGTATTTCGGAAAGTACACTAAAAGTATGGATTTCCGGATCATTTGATTCAATTGGTACTGAGTTTTCAAATATAGGGACAACATGGAAGAAAGTCACTTTTAAATTTTTAGTACCTCCGAATCTAACAATAGGACAATTAACTGATGCAAGAATAAACATAGGAACAACAGATGAAGGAGACTTTTATCTTGATAATGCTTATCTTGGACTAACATCAGAAAATGAGGAATCATTCCCATTGCAATATGCTTCACAATTGAACTTAATTTCTCCTGCTTTCGTAAGATGTGATTTCCTTAAAATGGGTTCTAGTCAAAGCATGCCTAACCGATGGGCTATTAACGGGAAGCTTGAAGAGGCACTGAATCTTGTCGATGGTTCCGGAGAAAAAACATGTCCATGGATTGTAATAGATTCTTTCATAGGAGAGCCAGAGCTTAGGAATTTTCTGGAATATATTGCGGGATCTATATCCTCAGTTTATGGAAAATATCGAATGGAAAATGGATCGACGTTGCCGTGGATAAGCCAATTTGACCGCATGATGATTGAGTTTCGTGATTTGGATCAAAATTTCATGAGCGATGTATCAAAAGCTTTATATATTAATGAATCAATCCGCATAATTGAATCATCACCTTATTATAACAGCATAAAAAGTAAAATTGTTTTTGTTGATGGGATGCAGTATTCAGAAGGAATTATGCTTTCACGGGCTGATTACTCAGCTTCGGATTTTAGTTTAAAAATTGATCAACCCAGACTTTTGACTGTCAAAAAAGTTCTCAGTGAATATAGTACACTAATACCAAGAAGTCCCGACAGACCTTCAAATCTTCCTCTCAATCTTATGCGTTCAGCAAAAATTGATGAAACCGGGATTTCACCTAACCTAGATGAACTTGTTACTATTTTGCTTGACCCTATTGGAACTGATTCTACGTTATGCTTGTTAGATTTAGACCACTGGGCAACATCTCAGTTTACAAAGGTAAAAACAGGCGCTGCTACTATTGCGAGTGCTGCTTCTAAAGGAGAAATACTACCAGTCTCAAAGACATTACTGGTATCAAAAGACAGTCTGGTAGATTGTTATGCATTCAGGTCAAATGGATATATTTCATTAGTTTTTGCATCACACAACGATAACCCAGTTGCTATTTCGGTTGATCTTCCTTATTCATTCAATGGTGCGTCTATGAAGAGATATGATGCAAAAGGTGAGGAAGTCGAGATATCAAAACTAAAGAAATCAGACCAAAAATTCAATATTATGCCCAAAAATGTCATTTTGATTCAAATTACTGCGAGTTGAGCTTTATAGTGCAAATTTGACAAGTTAATTATCCAATAGTCCCATGTCCCATGTCCCATGTCCCTTGTAATATATAAATTATATATAATGACGGCTTATTTTCCGAAATACTTCGTTGCCTTCAGGTCATTATAGTAATATACTGACTATTTCTTATATTGTACGATTAAATTAAAATCATATGTCAAATTAGCTAGGTAAGGCAAAAAAGAGAGGTAATTATTCAAGTGAATTAATGCAATTAAAAGAAAAGGTTGCGGCTTCGCAAAGGTTTGCCTGAAATAAGACGAGTTGCATTGTTATTAAGTTTTTCGAGAGTTTCTTTGCCGAGTTCAGAAACAATAACAGCACAGGCTCGCTTAAAAAGTGGAGGACGTGAAAGTACATCATGACAATCTGAACCGAGTATATTAATTAACCCGATATCAAGAAGTCTTAATACTTTGCTGCTAATTTCTGGATTGAGAAACGAACTACAATTGCACTGTATGATACACCCTTGGTCTATTAATTTTGACAAAACATCTGCCGGGTGATTCTTCATAACCGCAGGGTACCTTTCAGCATGAGCGATAATTGGAGTGATGGAATGCTTTGATATAAGCTTATCAATTAATCTCCAGATTTCATTAGGCCATTTAGAAGAAAATGGTAATTCTAATAGCATAAGACTTGTTCCTTCAATGCAAAAAGGTGTAAGGTCGTTAGCAAGTAATAAATACTCATTACAATAAACCTCTGCACCAGCATAAAGACGCATTTTATTTGAAAGTTTGTTGTTGGATTTGAGCATTGCAATTGCATTGTCACGCTTACTTATAAATTCATCAGCACTTATTTGATCAGGATAAAAATGTGGAGTTAGGACAACATCATAAATACCCTGACTTTCTAAATCTGCCAGAAGATTATTAGAATCGTCCATACATTTTGATCCATCATCAATTGCAGGCAATATATGTGTATGAAAATCTACCATATTAACATTTAGTCTCCATTAACGAATAACTATTCCTCAGAAACACTTTTTTTAATCAGATCCGGTTGACTGCTGTTATTTCCATAACTTTCATAAGCGCCGTATCCGTCTTTCCTATTATATGATCCATATTTTCCGCCTTTGTAATAATACCCATAACGTTTGCCATATATCTTTGAGTAGTCAACGGCATTAAGAACAACCCCAAGAAGTTTAGCATTTACAAATTCCAAACTCTTTATAGCTCTTTCGATATCTGGGTATGTTGTGACCGCATGCTTAACTACAAGAACAACACCATCAGCTATCGCAGTAATTGCAATAGCATCGGAAACAATGTTTACAGGAGGGGTATCAAGGATTATCAAATCATATTCATTCTTTAATGAATCTATTAATTCTTTCATATCATTACTTGAAAGCAATTCAGCAGGATTTGGAGGAAGGATTCCAGAAGTGATAATGTTCAAATTCTTGTATTCTGTTGGCTTGATACCTTGTTCTAAAGTGCAGAGTCCCGCAAGAAGATTAGATAATCCAGGAATAGCTGGAACATTGAAAAATTTATTAACACGAGGTTTTCGCATATCACAGTCAATTACCAAAACCTTAATATCCGTCTGTGCAAAAGCAACTGCAATATTTGCTGCGACAGTACTTTTACCATCCCTAGGCATTGTGCTGGTAATAATAATTACATTACAGCCTTTCTTTTTCATAGAAAACTGTAGATTCGTACGAAGACTTTTGTAGGCTTCAACAACGCTGAAGCGGTTTGTTGTTAAATTTGGATTAGAAGAATATGCGCCATATGGACTGTTTTTTCTTTCTGAATTATCTTTTTTATGTTTATTTTTATGAAAAATAACGTCTTTACGCGAACTCTTATTTTCAGAAATTACTTTTTTTGCAACCTTCTCTGATTCATCACTATTTAGATTCATCATTGTAATAAATACTCCTTTTGGCTTTTGATAAATATGCGATATATAGTGTCTTTAAAATATTATGTGATTTTAAGCAGTTAGTAACAATCCAATTTCTATGACTCGTCATAAAGTGGTATAGCACCTAGAATAGGAATTGTAAAATGAGAAGCAAGGTCTTCTTCACTTTTTATTCTGGTATCAAGTATTTCGAGTAAAATTGCAATACCTGCTGCAATAACAAAACCAAGCATTGCACCGATGATTGAGTTTAAAAGAATATTCGGTGATGAAGGATCTATAGGGATAGTTGCTGGAGAAACAATTTTAACAGAGTCAGATTCTTTAACACGAATTATTTCGGCTGGAGCGAGCTCCATTATTGTTTTAACCAAAGTGTATGAATCAGTAGGGCTTTTACTATTGATTTTGACCTCGAAAAACTCGGTGTTATTAATTGAAGACAACGCAAGCATCTTGCGAATTTTTGATGCAGTATAAGATAATCTGGAATTAGTTGCTACGTTTGTAAGAAAGACATCATTGTTCAATATTATAATATAGGAATTAACGAGCTTTTGCGCATATTGCAAGTCGTTATAATCACCGACATAGTTTCCTGTTGTTCCAATATCTGCTTTGCCAGGAGTAACATACATCTGACAAGTTGAAGTATATGTGGGAGGTATTAGAAAGCTACTTATGAGAAATGCACTTGAAAATCCTATGGCAGTACACAAAACAATAATCCAGATTTTCTTTAATAAAACATTAATAATATCTAATATAGATAATTCCATTCAGTAAAAACCCTCACTTTGAATTTTATAAACAATATAGACTTAAGGATACTACAATAGAAGGAAAAAGACAATAAAAAGAGTTGAATTCAGTTCAATTATTTGTGGCACAACTTGTGACACAGTTATAAAATACAATAAAGTTTACAAAAATTAGAAAAAATGACAGAGGTTTAATCAGAATATAAAAGAGAAATCAAAGCAAATTAGAAAGAAAATAGAGGTTTAATTAGAAGATAAAAGAGAAATCAAAGCAAATTAGAAAGCAAATAGAGGTTTAATTAGAAAATAAAAGAGAAATCAAAGCAAATTAGAAAAAAAGACAGAGGTTTAATTAGAAGATAAAAGAGAAATCAAAGCAAATTAGAAAGCAAATAGAGGTTTAATCAGAATATAAAAGAGAAATCAAAGCAAATTAGAAAGCAAATAGAGGTTTAATTAGAAGATAAAAGAGAAATCAAAGCAAATTAGAAAAAAAATAGGTGTGGAATTTTTGAATCAAATCAATATAAAGACAAAAAAAACAAAAAGTACAAAAAATTACAAAAAATTACAAAAAACACAACATAAGATAAAATAACTAATAGAGTGCTTAAATTTCATTAGAAAATTCGCCACTTTCTAAATTGACAACAAATAGAAATAGCAGTAATATTATAAAATTCATTCTAATAAAAAAATCATTCAAGAATTTGTTTTGTGATTCAATTTTTTGCATTGGAATGTTATAATACTTACAACGATGTATGCTATTATTTAATAATTTGTCCTATATAATGGAGAAAGTGTGATAGGTATGGGGGTTATTTCATTTCTTGTGTTGTTCCCTTTTGTTATTGCTTTCGTTCTGGCTTTTATGAAACGACAAAGTAAAATACGCGATGTAGTTATTTTCGCGGGTTGTTCGCTTTTGATAGTGGCATCTATTTACTACGCTGTAACAAGTCTTATGAGCGGTCAAAAAATAATATTTTCAATGGATGCTAAGATTATTGACAGAATAATCGAAATCATTGAAATCGGTCTTATGTGTTTATTAATTTATTTCGGAATCCGATATAAGAAATATTACATTATATTGCTATCATTACCTCAGACCGCTCTAATGGTATGGGTTGGCTATTCAGGTAAAGGTGAAACTACTGCAAACCCTATACAATCAGATCTTCTGTCTGTTATGATGTGCCTCATAATTGGAATAGTCGGCTGTCTGATTTGCGTTTATGCGGTTGGATACATGAAAGACTTTCACCATCATCATACAGAATATAAGGACGGAAGCAGATTTTTCTTTGCGATGCTTTTTGTATTTCTCGGAGCAATGTTTGGACTGGTATTGTCTAACAATCTTATGTGGATGTACTTTTTCTGGGAGATTACAAGTATATGTTCTTTCCTTTTCATTGGATATACGAAGACTAAGGAAGCAATTACCAATTCTTTCAGAGCTTTATGGGTTAACCTTTTAGGCGGACTTGCTTTCTCAATTGCAATAACTTATAGTGTTTTTGTGCTTAATATAATTGATTTACAGGGATTAGTTGCAAAAGGATCTTCCAATGCTCTTGTGGCTGCGGTTCCAATTGCGCTTCTAGGGTTTGCAGGACTTACGAAGAGTGCACAGCTTCCTTTTTCAGGTTGGCTTTTAGGCGCAATGGTAGCTCCTACGCCAACATCCGCACTTATGCACTCTGCTACAATGGTTAAAGCAGGTGTTTTTCTTCTTATACGACTTTCGCCAGCGTTCCATGGTAATCTAGTAGGAATGATGATTACTATAATCGGTGGATTTACATTTTTTTCAACGTCCTTTCTTGCTATTTCACAAAGTGATGCAAAGAAAGTTCTTGCTTATTCTACAATTTCAAATCTTGGACTGATTACTGCCTGCGCGGGTATAGGAAGTCACGAGGCAGTCTGGGCAGGAATCCTGATGATGATGTTCCATGCGATATCTAAGTCATTGATGTTTCTATCAGTCGGGGCTGTTGAGAATAGTATCGGTAGCAGAAATATCGAAGACATGCATGGCCTTATCGTTAAATTACCGGAACTATCTTTTATAATGATTGTGGGTATTGCAGGGATGTTCCTTGCACCTTTTGGAATGCTTATATCGAAATGGGCAGCATTGAAGGCTTTTATTGATAACAACAATATACTTCTTGTAGTTTTTCTGGTGTTCGGAAGTGCAAGCACTCTTTTTTACTGGACAAAATGGCTTGGGAAGCTTGTTGCAATGATACACAACTCAGAGCGACGTCCAAATACGGTTCACGGAAGCGAATGGCTATCTCTGGCATCACAGGCTGTTCTTATGATTGCTTTGTGTATATTTTTCCCATTGGTATCCCAATTCATGGTAGAACCTTTCCTGACGGATATGTTTAAAGAAACGATTCCGGCGATTATTAGTCAGGGTAATATGAATATAATGCTTATTATGCTTTGCGCAATAGTTATTTTACCGATTGCAGTAAGATTCCTTACCTTCGGGAAAAAGAACAAGGTTGTTATGTCATATATGGGCGGTGCAAATTCAGGGGATGACAGGCACTTTGTTGATTCGTTTGGTGCAGATAAATCAATGTATCTTGCAAACTGGTACATGGAAGATTATTTTGGAGAGAAGAAGATTCTTAAGCCTTCTGTGTATCTTGCTGCAGCGACTCTGATTGTGTTTTTGATTGTTGTGATAGGAGGCGCATTGTAGATGATACCAATAATAAGTGCTTTACTTTTCGTTATTCTTGGGCCGATTCTTGGCGGATTTCTTGCAGGATTTGATCGTATCATATCTGCAAGAATGCAAGGAAGAAAAGGTCCACCTCTTTTACAGCCATTTTATGATTTTTTTAAACTTATAAATAAACAGGTCGTAGTTGTTAATAACGTTCAGGACTTTCTTGTGTGGGGCTTTCTAATATTCATAGTTTTTACAGGCGCATTATTTTTCTTTGGCGGAGATTTACTTTTAGTTTTCTTTGCTCTGACACTTGCAGGAATATTACTTATGATGTCAGCATGTTCAGCAAACTCACCTTACAGCTCACTCGGAGCACAAAGAGAATTACTTCAACTTATGGCATATGAACCAATGATACTAATTGTTGCAATCGGATTTTATGTTTCAACCGGGAGTTTTGCAGTATCAGATATAATTCAAAGTGAGATGTCGAACATTATTACCCTCCCTGGTATTTTTATAGGCTTTTTATATATCCTTACAATTAAATTCCGTAAATCTCCATTTGACTTAAGTACATCCCATCACGCTCATCAAGAAATGGTTAAAGGACTTACAACTGAACTTTCCGGCAAAATACTGGCATTGGTTGAACTTTCTCACTGGTACGAAAACATTTTTCTGCTTGGAATAGTTGCAATATTTATTATTAACTCAACATGGTGGAGTATACCAATAGCAATTGCTGTTTGTATATTTACATACTTTTTTGAAATAATAATTGATAATGTTTTTCCACGTGTTAAGTGGGAAGTACTTCTTAAATCGACATGGCTTGTGACATTGGTTGCCGGTGTAATCAATCTTATGATTCTGTCATTTTTATAGAAAGCCGAGGATTTAAATATGTCAAGTGTATCAAAATCACCATGGCTCCTGCATTATGATGGATCGAGTTGCAATGGATGCGACATAGAAGTGTTGGCTTGTCTGACACCGATTTATGATTTGGAACGCTTTGGAATAATAAACACAGGAAATCCGAAACATGCTGATATACTTCTTATTACTGGAGGCATAAATACGCAGAATGCCCCTGTTGTTAAACAAATTTATAAGCAAATGCCAAATCCCAAAGTTGTTGTGGCAGTAGGAGTTTGTGCTTACGATGCAGGTATTTTTAAAGAATGCTATAACATGGTAGGCGGTGTTGATAAAGTAATTCCAGTAGATATTTATGTACAAGGATGCGCTGCAAGGCCTGAAGCAATAATAGATGGTGTTGTAAAAGCTATTAGCTTGCTTGAAGCAAAAAATAATGACTGGAAGAAACGGGGAAAAAAGTAATGGAAGACGAAATAATTAAAGAAAATGTAAATAAAGAAAATGTAAATAAAGAAAATGTAAATAAAGAAAATGTAATGAAAGAAAATGTAATG
>JBBQKF010000055.1:0-21840 GCA_038326615.1 Saccharofermentanales bacterium
GTTTTTAGGATTGTGGGAGAAAATCAATCAGGTAGATATGGCGGAACATTTGCACTTAAAGATATTTAAATAATACAGCATTTCAAACAATTATTCGACTATACAAATTAACTGTTAAATCAAAATTTTAAGAAACAGAAAGAGGATTAATTATGGCTGAAATCAAATTTGAAATCACAAAGAACATAGGTGTATTATCACAAAGCTCAAAAGGCTGGACAAAGGAACTGAACCTTGTAAGTTGGAATGACCGTGAGCCAAAGTTTGACATTCGTGAATGGGACGAAACTCATGAGAAAATGGGAAAAGGCGTAACATTAACAAACGAGGAAATAAAGGTTTTAAAGGATTTGCTTGAAAAAGTTGAATTAAATAAGGCTAAATAAATATATAATTTGATGCTATGTAATTGCAAAAAAATTGATTAATGTGAAAGCAGAATAGGTATAAAAGTAGGAACTATTGTTGACATAGTGTTAATTAAATATTCTAACATTAAAATATATATTAACCGCAACCATAGTCAATGAAAAATTACTTTTTTCAGATAATTTTAACGAAAAAGCCTTTAAGGACTTTTTTAAAAAGGCAAAAATTAGTGATGTTCTTTCGAACGAAAGTCTTCTTATTAATCTCGGATGTGCTGAAAGATTAGATAATGGTCAATTGGTTTTTACTAATGCAGGAGCTTTATTTTTCAGAGATAACTCAAAAGACATTAAGTTTGAGCATGCAACAGTTACTTGCGCTTTATATAAAGGCAAAACATGAACCTTAGTTTTGCCCCATATTATTAACACCTGCCCCATAGTTATTTGCTTTTAATTTAACATAAAGTATTTGTATTGTAAAGAATTATTGGTTCGTATATAGTTATGAAATTATATATAATTAATTCTTATAGAATTTTACAAAAGTAAAACAATACTTAAAAAAGTATTTTAAAATAAGTACAATTGTGATATAATTTAATTAATTTAATATAAAAATGTAATGTTGTGCAATAGTGGTAAATTTATAAACATATAGAAATCGTATTGTGGATTCGCATGGGTACAATTAAGACATTGCATTTCTAACTCCAATCACAACTATGGCTCTTTCGCAAATATTACCTATGAAGTAAGTGAGTTCTAATATAAATTTTATTTTGTCTATTGACAAAGTTAATCGGATTAACTATAATATAGTTAATCCGATTAACTTTTAAGGGGTGTTGAATTTGAATGGACTAATTAAAGCCGCGGAAGTAATATCACTTTTCTGTCGAATTAATATTAATACTAGGCGTGAATTGCCTATTCGTTCAAGCGAAATGGGGCTACTTATATTCCTTGTAAAGGAACAATGTGAGCATACACCTTTGATGATATCGGAGTTTTTCAAGGTGACAAAGCCAATGGTAACAGCAATGGTTCATTCACTTGTAAAAAAGGAGTATGTCATTAAGGTGCCTTCATTAATTGATAAACGCAGTTTTATGATAAAGCCTACGGAAAAAGCAATATTATTAGTGAACGAAACCTTTGATGAATACTATAAAAATATGCAATTACTTAAGGATGTGCTTGGCAGCAAAAAATTTGAAGATCTTACTAAGCTCTTAAATGAAGCTAATGAAATTTTATTGGAGGAAAAAGAAAATGGGTAAATTGATGGTAACGGGCGCTCTCGGGAATGTCGGAGGTTATGTTGCGAAGCATGCAATCAAGAATGGGCAAGAAGTTGTTGTAGCTGATATAAATATGGAAGCACTTAAAAAGAAATATGATGGAAATGCAAATTGCGTATATTTTGATTTTACGGATTCTAAAACCTTTGAAAACGCACTTAATGGCGTTGACAGAGTATTTATTATGCGTCCGCCACACCTGGGAAAACCGGAGGACTTAAAACCATTTATCGAGGCATTAAAGCGCAATGGTAAAATTAAACTTGTAACTTTTTTATCTCTAATAGGAATTGAAAACAACCCAATCCCACCACACTATAAAATTGAAAAATATATTGAAAAAGCAGGATTGCCATTCTGTCATATTCGCCCTAGCTTTTTCATGCAGAATATTAGCGGCATTCATTCCTTTGAAATTAAATATTTTGACAGGATTGTTGTACCAGTAAAAAAAGCACTAACTAGCTTTATTGACGCTGAGGATATTGGAGAGATTACTGCGAAAGTTCTATCAGAATTCGAGAAGCACAAAAATAAAGCATACTCAATTACTGGACCTGAAGCCCTTGATTATTATTCTGCTGCTAAAATTCTTTCTGAGGAACTTGGCAGAAATATTATTTATGCTAATCCAAAGCCCTCACTATCTAAGAAATACTGGATAGATATTCGCGGTCTTGATAAAGGCTATTCTACTGTTATGGGTATGCTGTATATGATGACAAGAATGGGTACAGCAAAAAAAATTACAACCATTTTTGAAGATGTTATGGGAAAAAATCCGCAAAATTTTAGAGAATTTGTTAAGAAAAATTTAGTATCGTGGCAGAGGTGATAATTTGAAAATAACTTCAAATGTAATTAAAGAGATTTGATTAGTGTCAAAGACGGTAATCCAGCTTTGGCAAAAAGTAATCGGAGTGATTTTAATGCTTTATTAAGTAAAAAAAGGAGGAGATTCAATCATGAAATTAGCAATATTCGGAGGAACAGGTAGGACCGGTCTGCATCTTGTATCGCAGGCACTCGAGCAGGGCCACCAGGTGACTGTACTGGCGCGCAATCCAGCAAAAATGACGATTAAAAACGTTGGTCTCAGTGTTATTCAAGGTAACGTGAAGGATCAGGCAGCTGTCGAGAAAACGATAACCGGCGCGGATGCTGTTCTCAGCGTCATGGGGCCTACGAGCAACAAGCCCCTCATGGAGGTGAGCCAGGGCACAGCGAATATAATTGCTGCCATGAAGAAACTGGGGTGTAAGCGTCTCATCGTCACTTCAGGAGCGGGTGTTGGCGACCCGAAAGATGAGCCAAAGCTCATCAATCATATTATTAGTTTAGCATTAAAGCTCACAGCTAAGAATGTGCTGGCCGACATGCAGAAAGCCGTCGACATAGTACGGGATAGCGACCTCGAGTGGACAGTGGTTCGTCTGCCAATGCTTACTGATAATCCCAAGCCCTCTGAAATATTCGTGGGCTATGTTGGAAAGGGCATGGGGCCACGTATAGCTCGGCGTGATATTGCAGAATTCATTCTAAAACAGGTGGAGGATCGAACCTATCTTCGCGCCTCTCCAGCAATCAGCAACTGAATTGAAGCTCATGTAACTAAGCACAGCTTGCCATAGGCTTTATAAATAAACCAATAATCCTTTGTGGATCATACTGGGATTAATGAAGCTAAAGCGCTGGCTTATAAAGATACTCAGTTATATTATTTCATAACCTTATCAATAAAATCTTTTGTAGTAAGTACCGGCACTGCTGAGTTAGCAAAATCCTTTTGGTTCGCCCGACATGGGCAATTGCTATAGGGTGCAAATCCCGAACGGGCTTAGCACTTTAGCCCGACTTTCGGCTAATTTGAGTGGAGCCTTCCTATAGCTTCAAAGCCATATAGAATTTGGACACTACAATCTAATTCCCAGCACTTTCACTTCCATTCCTTCAGGAGCACTTTAGCTTCCAAGTCCTCGAATACCACAAATCAGTGGCTTTAACGATATATTCAAAACTGCATCAAATTCGGGAAATTCTGCACTTCCACCTAGCTTCGATTTCTGTTAATGTTTGACAAAATCGGAGTAGCAGATGCGTAATAACTACTTTGTAAAACTTGTGAACTATTTGATATTTATAGTAGCGAATATAATGCAATTATTTTTGTTCCGGCGACTTAAAAAGCGTTATGAAACACAGAAAGAAATTGTCAGACTTTTACTGAAGGGGCTATATTTATTGAAATATGACAGTAGGCTGGTATTTAATACTTTATAGATAAAATTACAAGTGAATAGGAAAGTTGAATTATTGGGGAAAAGGGAGCACTATCAAATTTCAGAAAAATTAGAAAGTTTTTGATATTAAAACTGAATAACTATTGTAATCTAAGAATAAAAATAGTAAAATAAGAGCCAGAAGCGAAAGTGCTGTACTCAAACCATAAGCAAAACATAATTGACGGTTTATAGAATCGAATTTTATGCAGTTATTTATTTATATTCGACTCCAAAAAAAGAAATAATACAAAACAATTGTGAAAATTTGTGAAAAAAAATAACTATTATAATAATAATCAGTATAAAACAGTAAAACGGAAGACATAGACAAAAGTATTGTTGTAATTGGATGTAAAAGTTTTCTCAAAGTATGATATTACATGTATAAAAATTTAGATTTTAAAACTAAATTTTAGGAGGGAAATTATCATGAAAAAGTATTTAAACAAAATTATCAGTCTGGGACTCGCTATGATGCTTATGCTTTTATATTTTACTGCGTGCACCGGGACAGGAACAAAAGAAAGCAAAACCAGCACAAGCACAAAAGTCGGCAGCACAAGCACTTCTTCCAAAATCGTATCTGCCACAGCTGAGAATAACGAGAAACTGGGCGAAGTAATTATCACGGAAGATGAAAAACAGGGCAATTTAGCAACCGGGAAACTTGGCGCTTCCGGAGACCAAGTCGATACATATAGCGGGTACCTCGGCTACGGGTACAATATTCTTACATCACCTTATTATAATTATCTAGAAGTCCACACATCTCATCCGATAATTGACATGAATTCGCTTGCAAAAGATAAGAAAGTTTATGAAAACAAAACCAATTCGTCGTCTGTATTAGGCAAATCATTTATATCAAGCTCCTTCAAAGAATATTCCACATCGTTAGCAGTATCTGCTAACGTTGAGGTCAATGGAGCTTTTTCGGGAAACTTTGAGGCTGGTTTTGGGTTGAAACGCAACACACAGATGAAGTCCAATCAGCAGCTAATTACCACACAAGCCCTTCTTATAAAACAAAACGAGTATATTATGGACAGTAGCGCTAAACTTCTTGCTGATCACGCTACTATGACTTTCAAGCAAGAAGTTGATAGTTTGACAGCCGAAGCACTCATTACTAAATATGGCACACATGTATTAACCAATATCAATCTTGGCGGAAGATTCGACCTGAATTATTTTTACACAAGTGCCACAAGCAGCGTAGCAAAAAGTCTCAACGAGTCAGTCGCTGCCTCATATCGGTTTGTCAGCGGGAGTGTAAGTGATGAAGATAAGGAAAGCAAAAAAGAAGTTGAAAATCACAGCACCCTTTCCGTAAGGGTAAGTGGCGGTTCGGTTAAGGTTAACCCTACATCTATTGAAGCTGCAGTAGCATCTTACAAAGATTGGAGCGCAGATGTTGACGATGGTAAGGTAGCCTTTATCGATGCCTCTGAAGTTATTCCGATTTGGGATGTTATAGCTGCCCTCGATATAGTAGACCCTACAGCCAAAAGCGATGCAGTAAAAAAATATTTTGATGATAATGCCGATAAAATATCCGGTGAGTTTAAGGATACTATTGACATAATTCCCCCTGTGTTACAAGAAAAATATATATCAAATATTTATATCGGATACGGGAAATCGTCGGATGAAGCCAAGAATATGCTTCGCAATCAAAGCGTTATCGAGGGTAACATCTTAAAAATTGAT
This sequence comes from Saccharofermentanales bacterium, assembly GCA_038326615.1. GTDB lineage: Bacteria > Bacillota > Clostridia > Saccharofermentanales > UBA5734 > JBBQKF01. The sequence goes on from JBBQKF010000055.1 coordinate 5,665, forward strand.
CTTAATAAAGAAGCAGGCGGATATTTTATTTATCTCGGATACAAAACCACCACTAACAAATCGAATGCGATCACCAACATCGTCGCCGATTATTACAGCAATTCAAAATCTTCTGACATCAATTATAAAAGTATCTCTTACAAAATAATTCCTGTTGATCTCAACAAAGGAGCCAAAGGAAATTTTATCTATCTTTACTATACGAATAATACAAAGGCAGGTAATCCATTAACAACAATTGCATATCAAGACAATAAAAAGTTCAAGGGTGTTACGAATGCCGACGGGTTATCGGCGGTGCGTTGCGTCACAGATAATGAAGCTATGAATTTCAACAAGGATGCAGGTGGCGATAACATTTATCTTTGGTTTAAAAGAGGTTAACTATTACCGCTATTTGGGTTTTACTAAGCTTGAATAATTAGATATTCCTATTTTGGGCCTGTAGGTATGCATCAATGTTTCTGTTTCTGAATAAAAGTTTAAAATGATTATCGCGTTTACTCAGTAAGTATTATAAATCTGTTATCATATTTAAATAATTGAGAAATCACTATTTCTACAATATCAATTTAGGGAGTTACAGTGCATTCTTGCTTTATATAATCAAGAATATCTGGTTATACTGAGTAAACACTATAGTCTTGAAGTTTAATTATTGTAAAAAACCCATAAAAGGAAAGTCAGCTTCGGCTGGCTTTTTTGCATTTCAAAAGACCAGCTATTAAATGTCAATAGGCATTTTTATAGATAAATGTAGTCACAGGTCAGAGGTAGCAACTATTGTGAGAACAAAGAAGGCAGGAAAACGAGTAATGAAAAGTGTTGTTAGTTTTTTGGAAGGCAAGTTAAAGCTAAAAGTAAACCTTGAAAAGAGTGCTGTGGCAAGTGCTATCCGAAGGAAATTTCTTGGATTTTCGTTTTATTTTACAAAGAACGGAGCAAGAATAAGAGTTCATCCGAAATCTTATGCGAGATTGAAAGCTAAGATAAAAGGTATAACTGGACGTAGCAATGCGAAAAGCGGTAGAGTTAGGATAGATGAGCTTAACAAAGCAATTCATGGATGGGTTAATTAGTTCCGTATTGCGGACATGAAGACTCAATTACAGGAATTAAAGGAAATACTAGAACAGTGGTAACATCTTCAGTACTATTGGCTACCAAACTTGGAATAGAATTTGAAACCTCAGTATCCGTCCTTTTCATAGCAATCAAAAAACTCGCTAATGTCACTGTTGATTTAAATGTGATTAAATGATATAATCTTGTTTAATATAAAGGGTGGTGTTATGACAAAGGGACAAGCAGAAGCCAAAATTAGTGAGGCAGTCAGTAAATTCGAGATTGAATTTATGGGCAGGGGTCCAAAGCAGATTAAAACACTAATTATACAAGACATGATTTTGATTAGACTCAAGGGATTTTTAAGCCAATCAGAACAAAAGCTGGCAGAGAACATTCAAGGGGTAGAGCTATTAAAAAAGGTCAGGACAACTCTTTTTGAAATCTCTAGAGGTTTTTTAGAGACACTCATTAAAGAAGTTATTGATGTAGAAATAGTAAGTACACACTCTGACGTCAGCACAAAAACCGGTGAGAAAATCATCGTCGTAACAGTAGGTGAAAATCTAGAGGATAGATTTTCAAAATAGAATATTACCATTATTTGGAAGACCAGCCGAAAAGTTAAATAAACTAGTCGCAGTGTAAACCAGTATTCGTGATCTCACAAGAGGTTAGAATATTGGTTTTTTTATTTTCATCGGCAAACGAACATGGAAGACCGGACGAAAGGTTAAATAACCAGACGCAGCGTAATCCACCATTAATTTTTTATACAAGGAGGTGTTTTAGCTATCGACTGTACCTAATGTGTGAGAACGATTTATTTAAATTTGAAGGGAGTAATTAATTATGTTAAGTAGTAAAATTTGTTTTTCTGATGGTCTGATATCTGGTGACCAGGTAATTTACAATTCCGGCAAAGAATTAATTCAAAGCAATGACTTTTATATCCTTATTGAACGATTTTGCAATATCATTTCTGTTAAAGATGCACAATTTGATTTATTTCTAAACAAATATTTCAACGATGAAGGGTATGTTGATGTTTGGAGAATCCCGCATATTCTCATTGATATCCATCAGGGCAATTTAAAATTCCTTAGTAAAACGCTGGAAGACGATGAATTTTTAAGTATATTTCCTCGGTTTCTGGGGTTATTCTACAACTATTGCTTATCTGAGTACAAGCCTTATCTCGTTGACGATCTTAATCTATGTGATCTTCAAAGAACCGTACTTGAAATAAAAGTAAAACAGCAAGTCATGAATATTGCAATGGATACCTATAGTAGAATTTTGGAAAACCTGAAATTGTATAAGTGATAAGAAGAGGATGTGATTGAGAATGAAAAATGTAATTGACAAGATGATTTTACCGGATGAATTAAAACGCGTCCTGGATACCGGAATGAAAGTCATTGTTCCGGAAAGCCGTAGTGAACTAATTAACCTGGCACTGGGTGGACATGACAATAAAATGTTTGAAGTCTCCTATGATGTACCGGGGAAGGGTCAAGTCGTTGAAGCAACCGTTGCAAGGTGTAAAAACGGGGCTGTCATCAACTACACGGATATTTATATGCGACGTCGGGATCCTGAGTGCATGGTCATTGCAGATCATGGCAAGACTGATAAACAGCGATACAAGCACAAGTATGGCAGTGAGTTTGATGAACTCAGAACAATGACATTTGATTGGCTTTCGAAACAAAATCTAATACTGATGCCATTTATGGCTGGCGGGGATGAGCTGGGGTATCCGGCACTTTTAGTGGCACCGGAAAATGCAGGGTTTTTCGCAGGCGGTCTTTCTGATTTACAAGGATTTATTCCGGGTAGCAAGTTGGAGGTCGGTTTTAAACCTAAGGCAATCATTTATCTTGCCCCAACATTCCGGCATACACATTTTCATGGTAAACAAATGGTAGTACACAACAGGCTCAATGAGATGTATGAGTTATTTTCATACAACCTCTATCCGGGTCCAAGCGCCAAGAAGGGTGTATATGGTGTGCTTTTGAAGATTGGCGAAGAAGAGGGCTGGGTAACAGCGCATGGTTCAACAGTCATGGTTGTCACACCATATGAAAACATCATTACCATCATGCATGAAGGTGCCAGTGGTGGTGGGAAAAGTGAAATGATCGAAGAAATACACAGAGAGCTGGACGGAAGAATCCTGTTCTCGAAAAATCTTATAACTGCGGGAAAAACCTATATAGAACTGCTTGAAACATGTGAGCTAAGACCTGTGACAGATGACATGGCGCTTTGCCACCCACGGTTGCAAAACGGCAGTGAAAAACTGGTTGTCATGGATGCGGAGAAAGGCTGGTTTTTGAGAACAAATCATATAAAAAGATATGGGACAGACCCATATCTTGAAAATATGTGTATCCATCCTCCGGAACCTCTGATTTTTTTAAACTATGCTTCTGTGCCTGACTCCACATGCCTTATTTGGGAGCATACTATGGATGCACCGGGGAAACCATGCCCGAATCCACGGGTTATCATGCCCCGGAGGTTTGTGCCAAATGTTGTTGACGGGCCTGTCGAAGTAGATGTAAGAAGCTTTGGAGTGCGCACTCCGCCATGCACTATAGAACACCCGACTTATGGGATTATTGGGTTATTCCATGTTCTTCCGCCTGCTTTGGCTTGGTTATGGAGATTGGTTGCTCCGCGCGGGCATGACAATCCCAGCATTACTGATTCGGAAGGAATGAGCAGTGAAGGAGTAGGCTCTTACTGGCCGTTTGCCACCGGTAAAATGGTTGATCAGGCTAATCTTTTGCTGATGCAGATGATAGATACACCTGGCACAAGGTACATATTGGTGCCAAATCAACATATCGGTGCTTACAAGGTTGGATTTATGCCGCAGTGGATTGCCCGGGAATACCTTGCACGCCGTAATGGCGCAAAGTTCAGTCAAAATCAGCTGAATGAATCCAGGTGTTCACTCTTAGGGTATACGTTAAGCAGTATCAAATTAGACGGAACATTTTTGGCGACGGAATTTTTAGAGGTCAATAGGCAACCGGAGGTTGGAGACACAGGCTACGACGCGGGTGCTAAGATACTGTCAGATTTTTTCAGAAGAGAATTAACAAAATTCATCTCGCCTGAGCTTAATCCACTAGGAAAGCAAATTATTGAATGCTTCATGAATAATGGCACGGTTGAGGATTATTCAAAACTGATGCCAATCAGACTTTGATTGTAGAAATACGATGATTAAAAGAAACATGCACCAGTCACTTCAACCTCCGGCAAAGATAGGTATTATCGGCGGCGGACAACTTGGCCAAATGATAACTATTGAAGCAAAGAGGATGGGTTATCACGTTACGATACTTGATCCCACTCCATATTCTCCTGCCGGTCAGGTAGCGGATACACAAATAATCGCTTCTTTTACGGACGTAAAGGCAATAAGAGAGCTTGCAGAAAACTGCGATGTCATCACGTATGAATTCGAGCATATTGACGCTTCTATTCTAGTAGACTTGGAGTTGGAGGGGTATCGCGTATACCCCTCCGGTCGATCTCTGAAGAATATTCAGGATAAGTTTGTCCAGAAAACACTGCTGAAAAACGCTAAGATTCCTGTACCGGATTTCATTTGTGTAACTGGAGTGAAGGACATCCCAAATTGCATTGATGCAGTCGGGTTGCCGCTTATTCTAAAAACCTGCACAGGAGGGTATGACGGAAAGGGGAATATGCTTGTTAATACGAAGGAGCAGTTTATTCAAGCTTTGGAAAAGTATCAAGGATACCGCTTAATGGCAGAAAGGCTTATTGATTTTGAGCGGGAGATCTCGATTGTTGTTGCTCAAAATACTGACGGTAGCATTGCCTACTATCCAATTGTTGAGAATATACATGAAAACAGTATTCTTCACATTACCAGAGCTCCAGCAAGTTTAGAAAATTCCATCATGCAGAAGGTGTTGAAGATTGTTCAAAATGTAATGGAAGTGCTAAACGATTGTGGCGTATTTTGTATAGAAATGTTTATAACTAAAACCGGAGAGGTTTTTGTTAATGAGATAGCGCCCAGACCGCATAACTCCGGGCATTATACAATTGATGCATGTGTGACTTCACAATTCGAGCAATTGGTAAGGGTTCTGACTGGTATGCCTCTTGGCTCTGTAAAACAGTGCAAACCTTGTGTTATGGTTAATATTCTAGGAAACGAGTCTGTTGAGGGGGAGTTCTGTTTTTATGGGATAGAAAATGTCCTAGCGGAGGAAGATCTTCATTTACACATTTACGGGAAACAATTAACATCGAACATGAAGAAATTGGGTCATATTAATGTTTTGAACGAGTCTATCAGGACGGCCGAAGAATTGGCATTGAGCGCATTAGGTATGATTAGTATAAACAACAAATAATATATAATGTAAAGATAAACAGATGTGTGGAGGAAAAATATATGAAGCGAATGATTGCAGGTATAATAATGGGAAGTGATTCCGATTTTTATGTCATGGAGGAGGTTGCACAGGTTTTCATAGGCATCGGAATTGAATTTGAGATAGAAATCGTTTCAGCTCATCGAACGCCGGATAAAATGTATGAGTATGCGAAAACAGCAAAAGAAAGGGGTGTCGCAGTTATTATTGCGGGCGCAGGAGGATCTGCCCATCTTCCGGGCATGGTTGCGGCGTTAACTTGCATTCCGGTTATTGGTGTCCCCATCAAAACAAAAAGTTTAGACGGAATTGACTCTTTACTTTCAATAATTCAAATGCCGACAGGCGTTCCGGTGGCAACAGTTTCCATCAATGGCGGTACAGCGGCAGGCTGGCTTGCTGCCAGGATGATTGGAGTTAACCAGAGTAAAATAAAACAAAAACTAACCGATCATATGCAGCAAATGATAGAAACCGGTGAATCTGAATCATGGATAGATAATGTTTATAATAGTAATTAAGGAGGTAAATAATTGAAGGATCGCAACCTGCGTCAAGATCTTTTAAATAAGGATTTGGAGGAATATAATCCAAAGCAATGGAAGATCAACATTCCATTCAAAGCATATAATTTTAGAATTGAAGATGTGATTCCGGCCTTTTCCGGCGCAATAGGAAAGGTATCACTTGTTGCAGCATTTGCAATGGCTTGGGCTTCGGGACTTAAAATAACCGATCCGACATTTGTAACTGAGAATGTAAGACTTGAAATTATAATTGCATGCATCTTTACCTTAGTATTCAGTGCTTTTCTAAATCCCGCGGTTGCTCCGCCAGGAACGCTGGCGCCTCTAATACCAATCATTCCAATCATGATATCTGCAGGCATTCATCCACTACCCTTTAGCATTCTGATCAGTTTGACCGGTTTTGTTTTTGCGCGAAAAGGTTATTTCCAGCAAATCATCAGTCTGAATGGTCTTGGAACAAAGTCAGGTATTTTGCTTCTATTTGGCATAATGGGAATTACAAGCTCACTCCAGAATCTTCAAGTATGGACTGCAAACAACAATCAGAAAAGTATGCTTTTTGTTCTAATGATTTCTGGTGCGATGTTATATTTTCTCTTAATCAGGCTTAATGCTAAATGGTTGATCATACCTGCAAGTGCTTTGGCTGCACTGATTATATCTTCATTATATGGCTTGTTTCCTTTGTTTGAAACAAGTATAGGATTGCCGATTGTTGATCCTGTGTATTGGTGGAATCATAAATGGGGGATCGGATTCGGCCTGACAATCCCGAATTTTGTCGCGGCGATTCCTTTTGCACTGCTGGTTATGGCAATGTGGCCAATTGATGCTCTTGCTGTAAAAACTTTGCAGGAATCTAACTATCCGCCTACAGCAAAACGTGCTATTTTGGATATGAATGCCACATTTATTGTGGTTACGATTAGGAATCTGATTGGAGCAGTGCTCGGAGGTGCCCAGACTGCCGCAGTGTGGCGCAGTTTCATGATTCCATTAGCAGTCGTAAAAAGACCGATTGGTGGCAGTGCGTTGTTTCTCGGCTTATTTGGCATTGCATTCGCTATCTTGGGATTTCCTATTGATTTATCCGTATTTCCACCTCTTGTCTGGTTAGTGCTGATTTTTGGCGTTTTTGCACCGATGATGGAGATTGGACTTGCTACAATTCGCGATTCTACATCAGCGAATATTGCATTGATTTGTATCATCCTTGGTATTGCCATAAATCCTGTCATTGGCTGGAGCTTTGCCATGCTTATAGAGAATACGAATTTAATTAATAACAATACAGCAAAACGCACTTTAATGAAAAAAGATAGAGTTTTAACAATCACTATTTTTGCTATATCAGTCATAGGCTACCTTTTCACAATTCAATAAGTTTATTGAAGATACATTTAAAATGAAGAAAGCATAAGGAGGACTAAAATGAGAATATTATTGTTAGGCGCACCAGGTGTCGGCAAGGGAAGTCAAGCTTCAAGAATCGCTAAAACATTATCTATTCCTCACATTTCAACAGGAGATCTTTTCAGAGAGCAAATAGCCGAAAATACTGATATCGGTCGAAAAGTTAGTTCATTTATTAATCAAGGTATTCTAGTACCAGACGAAATTACTGTCGACATATTAGCTAAAAGACTGATCAATGATGATTGCCGGAGCGGATTCGTCCTAGATGGCTTTCCACGGACAATTCAACAAGGACAGAGGCTGGATAAAATACTTAAAGAAATGAACATCAATATTGATGCTGTTGTAAATATCTCTCTTGACGACTCCAGCATTGTAAGAAGAATTACTGGAAGACGTACATGTTCATCTTGTGGGGCTATTTACCATATTGAAGATTATCCGCCTAAAACCGATGGTGTATGTAATAATTGCTCTGGAGCATTAACCAATAGATCAGATGACTTGCCAAGTATTATTCAACAAAGACTTCAAATATATCATGATCAGACTAAACCTCTAATTGATTATTACATGAGCAAGGTAAAATTTGTTCATATCGAAAGTGATAAATTGATAACTGTTACCACTCGAAAAGTATACGAGGCACTGGAAATATTTGACAATATAGAAATGAAGGACGTTGATGGGCATGAAACCATTACAGAATAGAATTGTATCTCTGCTCACAATCCATAGAAAGGAAAAGGCAGTGAATCCTTTCTTTGGTGCAGAGAGACGGTTGGCTCCAGCAGAAAGTTATGTAAGAATAGCCAACGCACCTATTTATGCCAGGAGAGAAGTGCTACATCCGAACGCTATTATGATATTTGCCTCAGCGGTTATTGCCATGAGTAAATCCTACCAATTCTGTATATACTACATCTTGCATGAAGTCAACTTTTGATTTCGACGTGAAAAAGAATTCATAATCGCTTAATCGTATTCCTTCGCGAACAATGTTAAATGCATCTTCATTACCAGAAGCATATGCAGTCCTTCTATGGATACTCATATCTCATATCGTTACTTCTTCGTGTTTTGAATTTTTTGAAACTCAAGAAGTTCTTCTCAAGTGCAGCAAAAAAACCTTCTTCACAAGCATTATCAGCGATTATGCTAGATATTTTTGGCGCTTCAATAAACACATATTAAATAATATTTTTCATTAACAAACCAAGGTTTTGTAAAATATATTGATTTTTATAAGTAATTTGTATTCATTACAATACTAAACAAATATTTTATAAAAATCAGAAAAAATTGCAAAAATATTGCTTGATTTCATTGTACAATGCTGATAGATCTGAACTTAGAATAAAACAAATAAAAGACATACAAGAGAAAAGAGGAAATAACAAATGAATAAAATCGAGAGAGTTGTCGCATGTCTTCAACATAAGGAAGCCGATAGGGTGCCAGTTTATCCAATATTAAGTGGAATTACAAGAAAACTTATTGGCGTTGATTATTTTACTTGGGCAAATGATGCAAGAGCTTGTGCCGATGCTCTTATCAAAGCAGCAGACGAATTTGAACAAGATTGTATCGTGACATTGATTGATTTGTCCATAGAATGTGAAGCTTGGGGACAAGAATTAAAATACCCTGAAAATGAAGCAGCTCATCCCGATTATTCAAATTCTATTATTAAAGATATTGATGACTACAAAAAAATAAAAAAGATAGACTGGAAAACAGGTAAAAGGATGAAAATGCATTATGATGTCTGTAAAATTTTGATTGAAGAAAAAGGACATGAGTTACCTATCGTACCTTTTGTTTTCGGACCTTTAGGTGTTTTGTCAATGCTTAGAAACCAACAGGATTTATATTTGGATATTTATGACGAGCCGGAAACTGTATATGAAGCCGTAAAAAATATAAACGAGACATTAAAAGAATATTGTGCCGATTTGGCTAAACTCGGAGTTCCAGCTATAATGGTGGATACACTTTTCGCTTCGGGTTCAATAATGTCCAAAGAAATGTGGAAAGAAATGGAGGGAGGCCTTGTTGCCGAGCTTTCCGACACAATAAGAGAAAATAAATCTATGGTTATGATTCATAACTGTGGGCAGAGAATTTATTTTGACGCTCAGATAGAAGCCATGAAACCTGTAGCGATTTCATTTTTGTATCCACCAGATGATTGTAAAGATTTTGCTGAATGCAAAGAAAAATACGGAGATAAGGTCACATTGATAGGTGCAGTCCTTCCTGCTGCTGTCTGTCCTGAGATAGCAACAGATGAACAATGGGAGGAAGAGTGCAAAAGCAATATAGATCAAATGGCTAAAGGCGGTGGTTTTATACTTGCTACAGGATGTGAATATCCTGCAAATGCCTCATTTGAAAGAGCTAGAAAAATGGTCGAAATCGCCAAGACATATGGTGTTTATAAAAAGAATGACAACACTTAATTTTTAATACTACAACATTATAAATTGAAATTTAGAAATTTAAATTCATTCAGGCTTTGTATCTGGATTCTTGTTTTATTGACTTTAATAACTAATTTGCCAATTAAATTTTCCGGGACGGAGTCTCTTAGTTTATATATGTAATTCTGCTCTGTCTCTTTTGTGTCGGTAACAATAAAGTAATACCCCAATTCGGGGGTTCTATGCCTCGATAATTGATCTCTTGACTGTCTTTGCCCATTTCGCCGCATCAATTAATCCTCCCCGAATATATCAAAATACTTTAAGGTCGGGATTGCACCATATTTGCCGAGTAAATAGTTTTTCTCGTAATTTTCATCTTTCCTGATTTTTACACCGTCGTCATCAACAAAATCCGACAACGAGTAAAGAGTAGAAACTCCATCTGCATTTTTCTCTGTAAACCAAATCTCATCTCTTCGCAGCCCATTTCCATTAAGTTGCCAGGAATCATGAGTTGTAAAAATTATCTGGGCATGGTTTTTATTGATTTCAGGATCTAAAAATGTAATCAAAAAAGCCCGAACCAGCAAGGGATGAAGCTTGGAGTTAAGTTCATCAACGATGAAAATCCCGCCTGTCTCAAGCACTGTATGGAGCATAGGGTATAAAGAGAACATTTTTAAAGTACCGGAAGATTCACTATGCAAAGGAATCGTTGCGGTTTTATCGGAATTTATCATTTTATGGACCGTATCTATTTTGTAGTGATTTTCACCTTCATCATCTTTAAATAATTCAATGTTAAATCCAACGATAGAAGAATCGAAAGAAGACAGGTATTTCACAACCCTTTCCTGAACACTTTTATCATTATCAAAATTAACAGGTATCATTTGTGACAAAAAGAAATTCTCAACAGGGAGTTCAAAATCTGCAAATTCATTTGAGAAGAACCAGTCTCTTATGTGCTTTAATTTAGCAATCTTTAATTTAGCACCTAATGAAACAATCAAAGTTTCCTTTTCAAGAGCAATTCTTATGTTTTCTTGACTCTTGGCAGGGATTCCTGGTAAATTGAGCTCGTTATTTTTTGTGTTTCTGTAAAATATTCTAATAAAATCACCGCGTGAAGTCTTGGATTTGTAATTTAACCACTCTTCAAAAATGCCATTTTGATTGACTGTAAAGCCATAGTTATAAGTTTTTGCACCGTCTGAATCCGCGTCAATAAAGTATACTTCAAAAGAAGATTCGGCATCCTTACTATTTGAGTCAAACAGGAATGGTGTTGGCTTTAAAAAATTCCGCTTTGCTTTTCTTTCCTCAATTTCACCGCCAAAATCCAAAGATTCCACTACATAAGAGTGCATATATCTTAAAGCATCCACTACATTTGACTTACCGTGAGCATTCGCACCAAAAATTGCAGCGACGGGCAACAGCTTTTCGCTTCCAACACTGATAACGCGCTCAGAATATTCAGAAATCTTTGTTGCACTCAAATCCAAAATGGTATCATCCCGAAACGATTTGAAGTTTTTGAAATTGAACTGTATTAACATTTTATGCACCTCATTCCTTACTTCACTATTTACTTATTTCTTTACCGTATTCTTGGTTCTGTTTTTTAATAAAAGTTATTGCAATATTAATCAAAATAAGTCCGATATATTCAGTTCAATACTAAGTATACGCTAAAAATCCATAAAGTCAACATTGCATTGAGAAAAAGTCACAATATATCGTATGAAAATACAAATAGTTTATACAAATCACAATTTATTTTTGAAAGGAGGAGTTTAATTTGGAAAGTGAAAGTTGGATTGTAGATAATCTTAACAATGCCCTGGGAACATGGAACTCAAAGCTAAGTGAGATTTGGCAGTTATTAACACAGTCGCCGGAAACTTTTAAGGGAGGAGCGATATGGCGAGTGGTGGTGGATATCCAGAGCACTTTAGCTTCAAAGTCCTCGAATACCACAAATTAGTGACTTTAACGATATATTCAAAACTGTATCAAATTCGGAAAATTCTGCACTTCCACCTAGCTTCGAATTTTGTTAATATTTAACTAAAATCGGAGGTGCAGATGCGTAATAACTACTTTGAAAAACTTGTGAACTATATGAAAAATGTTTATCATATTGAAAACGGAATCAAGAACTTAAAAGATGGAAGAGTCAGCCCAAAATATAAAACAGCAGAAGTGATCCTTCCAGTATAATGTAAAACTTTACATTACACCGGTTATGTATAGTAAATGATAATGTAAAGTAAATCCATGAAATAACTAATAATGCATAGTTTAAAATAGATTTACTTTACATTATAATGCTCCTATAGTTAAGTTAGGCACTATAATGATCGTAACGACCTGCATGGAAATGGGTTTGAAAACCTTATTCAAAATGATAAGAGCAAGATGGGATATTGAGAACTCTATTTTTAATAATCTGAAAACTGAATGTGGTATAGAGCATTGTTATGTACATGGAGGAAATGGCGGAAGAAGTTAGTGTAAAAATGCCGGTGTGAGCGTTCGAGTCCCCTGCACATGCCAAAACTTTTAGAACGAAATTAACGGTTTCATAAATTTCTCATATTTTCTAAAATAATATTAGCATGTTTTCGGAATTTTTATAGTCAACATTTAACAATAAACCGTAGTTATGTGTACTGTTGAAAGCGTAGAATATCTCATTATTATTTTTCTCTGTCATTGATTTTTCTATTAAAGAATTCACAAATTTTCAAGCAGTTTTCATCATTTAAGGAATAATTGAAACGGCATTGCCTTAATAAATAGTCTATTTTGTTCCTATCAGCCCTAGAATTTAAACAACTTACACAGGAGTGCGGAATATCTCGCTTTGCGAAATTCAACACATCAGTCTCTACTTCATCTTGAACATTGTATGGCTCATCTGAATAGAATTCAACATAACTTTGAAGAAGGGATCGGTAATTTTCAATTCTATTGTTCTCGAAATCAATATATAGCGGAAGCTCGGATTTTGCTCTTGTAATGAATGCTTTAAAGTCATCAAACGGATGTTCATCCCTTGTTTTAGAATTATATAAAGCTTTTGCATTTTTCCTGTCATTGCCATTCGCAGCGTTATGAAACAATAAAAAGGATAAGTCTTGAAGTGTAAAGCATTTGATTCCTCTGAAGTGCTTTGAATCTGTGATAAATCTCCAAACGGTTGTGTCTTGCGAAGAAAGCATATCCACATTATTGAACTTGGCATACAATAATGTCTTATATTCGCCAAGATCTTTTGAATCTGAAATATTAAACGATTCTTTAAGTTCCTTATCACACTCAGAAAAAAGCTTTAATTCAATAGGATCCGTTGGATTATTGTCAGATACGAAATCAATATTGAATAAGAGTTTAAGATCATCAATTTTTCTTTTTAAGGGTGGAGTAATAATTTCGCCATAAACCTGTTTATGAATTAGTATTTTGCTAAAAAATGCAAAAAGAATTGGTAACTGGGTTTCGAAATTTATTAAAATATTTGCATCAAAAAGTACCGGAGAATCAATCCTCATAATCGTCATCATCTCCAATGCCATATTTTGAAAAATCAATATCTATTGGCTCTAATTCTTTTTCTGTAACTCTAAAATCAGCAAGTGATTTATCATATTGGGAAATAATGCTTTCAAGTTTGCTTATAGAAATAATGTTGTTCCTATAAACATCAAAAGCGATTTTGGGAACATTAAGTGTGTGATATTTTCTATAGCTGGTGTTTTCCAGATTGTAGATTTGCTTTGCAATGTCAGTATCAAGCATTCGGCGATACTCCAATACGTTTTCTTCGTGTTCTAATAATTTTTGGAACTCACTATTGCTAATAATTTTAAGTTCAGATAGACGCTTTAAGATTGTTTTATAAGGAACCTCATATTCTGCTTGTATTTTTATAATCTCTAATATCATATCTTCTTCAACAAAATTACTATTTTTAACGTTTGAAAATCGTTCCTTAATAACATCGCATGGCAGTAAAAAAGCTGCAGCAAAATAATTTGCTTTAAATTCCTCTGCTGAGGTTACATTATCAGCAATTGTTTCGGAGATGTCCATATTATTACAAACAATAAAATCATCGCTATTAGCTTGTTTGAATTGGATCAAATGATAGAGCTCATGAGCTGCAGCAAAAATTTGAAAACTCATATTGAACCCTGTATTAATAAAAATTTGAACCATTTCACCGTGTTTTCGTGTAAATCCCGCAACACTCTTCGTTTGCAGGGGATACAAAAGAATATAGGAAGAATAAACATTTTCAATGATATTAAATATCTTTTCTCCTATAGGTGAAAAGTCACCTAATTCGTAAAGTTTTCTTTCGCCGAGAGCTTTTTTTTCTAGTAATTCAATATCGCTTTGACTTAACACCGTTACCTCCTAGATTTCATCTCGTTTAATGAAATTGCTTGATCCATCATTGATAAAATCTTTTTAACCTCATTAATGTCCTCATCTCCAAGATTTTTTGTCCTTTGCATATACATAACAATATCAGCTTTAGGTTCGTCAATACCAAGAATATAATCTGCTGATACATCATAAAATTTTGCAATTGCTTTCAATTCGTGTACGTCAATCGATTTTCTATCATTCTCTAATTTACTATAAGTTGAAGTGTTAAACCCTAAAGCATCGCACAAATCCTTGGAATTTAATTTTTTAGACTCGCGTAAATTCTTAATTGTATCACCTATTGTTTTCATGTTAATCTCCTCCTTTTGATTCAATTATAGAATATTATTTCTATAATTGCAATAACAATACGAAAAAAGTAAAAAAATATTTCTATTACATAAATAATTCAACTATAAAGCAATATATACAGCGAGGGAATTCTATTGAAGTATACCAATTTATCAAAAGGAATGTTCTGATTTCCACCGTTCATTTTCATATTCTTCTATACTGAATTGATCACCACTCCATTTTGCAATCCTTCTAGTAGAATAACCTTTTTCAGGGGGTGGAATTTAGTCCTGCAATAATTTGCACTTTTTCTTACCCTCTGTTTGCAATACCACTTTTGCTGAAAACTCCACTTTTTTGCCTAATTTTACGAGCACTTTAGCTTGCAAGTCCTCGAATACCACAAATCAGTGGCTTTAACGATATGTTCAAATATGTATCAAATTCGGGAAAATTCGCGCTATCAGGCAACCACGATTTTTGTTAAAATCTAAGCAGGAAAAATAATGCTTATGCATTATCTTGAGGTGCAGATGCGTAAGAACTACTTTGAAAAATTAATAAAATACATGAAAAATGTTTATCATATTGAAAACGGAATCAAGAAATTAAGAGATGGCAGAGTAAATCCGAAATACAAAACGTCAAGTGTTATTCTTCCGGTACTTTTAGGATTTCTACTCCGGATACAAAGCCTTAACGAACTAAAATTCCTTCTCAAAGAAAATGAGTTTAGAAATGTATTCCCTAAGAAAACGACCCAGCCAGGCATTGATACTATCAGGGATACTTTAAAAGTTATTGAATTGGACGGTCTGAAATTTATCCTTCGGCAAATGATAAAAAAGGCGATTGAGAACAAGGTTTTTGTAAACGGAACAATTGACGGATTCACAGTTGCAGCTATTGATGGAAGCCGAATTTTTCGGCAGCAACAAAAAATTCTGCACGGAATGCCTGAGGAACAATAAACATTATTTTCATAGTGGTGCTGTCATGTCGATTATCGGAAACGCACCTAAATTAACGATTGGATTCGAATTATACAGACCAGGGGTTGACTCCACATCCAAAGACGAAGGAGAATTAAATGTCGCAAAGCGCCTCTTGTCAGATGTTTCAGTGAATTACAAAAGATTTATTGATGTTGTGATGTATGATGCGCTTGCCTGCAATTCGTTATGGATTAATCACTGCCAAGACTTGGGAGTTGATGTAATTGTCAGGGCAAAAGAAAACAATATTACAAGCTTGAAGCAAGTTAAAAAGAAAACTAATAAGCAAGATCCAATCGCAATCTGGAATAACGAAAAAGGATTTGAAAGTGTAAAAATTTACGAATCAACATTTCTTATGGATAATGTGGAAAAACCACTCAGGTTTGTAAAATTTGCAATGAAATATCCGGACGGTAAACGATCCCAGATCATGATAATCTAAGACATATTAGAATTCAAAGTCCATAGTTAAATGAATTCTAAGCAAAACAAGATATTGTTTTGCGATTGGAGTGAAGCTCCAAAATGTCAACGATTCACCAAAAGCGCCACAGGCAAAGCCTGTGATGCG
>JBBQKF010000056.1:0-20864 GCA_038326615.1 Saccharofermentanales bacterium
ACTGCAGATTCTTTACTGCAGATTCTTTACTGCAGATTCTTTACTGCAGATTCTTTACTGCAGATTCTTTACTGCAGATTCTTTACTGCAGATTCTTTACTATCGTTTTTGTGATTAGTTTAAATAGAGTTTTGCTAATAAGTAAATCGGATTCCATTTTTAAAACGGTGGTCTTGCAAATTCCGTTTTTCAAATTAATTAAGAAAACTTGTAAGCCATATCATTCCAGAACAACTCTTTTTTAAATTCAACAAGATCGGTTTTGGCATTAATATGGACGAATTCAATTCCCATTAATTCCGCAAAATCACGCATATGATCTGCGTTTAGTGCATAACTCATAACTGTGTGGTGTGCGCCTCCTGCAAGAATCCATGCATTTGCAGCAGTCTGAAGATTAGGAAGAGGTTTCCACATAACACCTGCAACAGGAAGATTTGGCATTGGGTGAAGTGGAGAAACAGCTTTACAATCATTAACGATAAGCCTCATTCGTCCACCAACATCAACAAGAGAAACTTGAATTGCATCTCCATCGGCGCCATCAAAAGTAAAACGAGCAGGAGCATTTTTCCCTCCGATTCCGAGATTGTGGACTTCGATTTTGGGAGTATTTTTTGCGATACTTGGGCAAACTTCCAGCATGTGTGCGCCAAGAACAAGTTCGTTACCGAAAGGAAGGTGATAAGTATAATCTTCCATAAATGAAGTGCCGCCGGTCATTCCTTCGGCCATTTTTTTCATAACACGAAGCATTGCTGATGTTTTCCAGTCACCTTCGCCGCCAAACCCATAGCCCATTTCCATAAGGCGTTGGCATGCAAGGCCAGGGAGCTGTTTTAAACCATGTAGGTCTTCAAATGTTGTTGTGAATGCACCGAAATTACCATCGTCCAAAAACTTTTTCATACCTGCTTCAATTTTTGCCTGATAGCGAACAGATTCCAAATCATCAGTTTTCATTTCGTATTTTGTATAATATTCTTCAAGGAGTGTGTCAATCTGCCTTTCAGTTACTTCATCAATATATTTAACAAGATCACCTACGGGATGATAATTGACAGACCAACCAAGTTTGATTTGAGCCTCTACCTTATCTCCTTCTGTGACAGCGACTTCGCGCATATTATCGCCAAAACGAGCAACTTTTAGGGTTCTGCACTCCATAACGCCAGCAGCGCTTCTCATAAAGTCAGCAAGGCTTTTTCGTACATCATCATTTTCCCAGAAACCTACTATTATTTTACGTGGTTTCCTTAGACGTGCACCGATGAAACCATGTTCACGGTCTCCGTGAGCTGACTGATTAAGGTTCATGAAATCCATATCGATTTCTTCCCAAGGAAGATTCTGATTAAACTGTGTGTGCAAATGGCAGTAAGGTTTGTTGAGTCTTGTAAGCCCGGCAATCCACATTTTTGATGGTGAAAATGTATGCATAAATGTTATAACGCCAGCACATAAATTGTCGTAATTTGCATCCTCTAAAGTTTTTGTTATTTCATCTGGCGTTGTTACGACTGGTTTCCAAATAATTTCAAACGGAATTACGCTGGATTTATTTAGTTCTTCGACCATTTTCTTGGTGTGCAAGGCAACCTGCTCTAGTGTTTTAGGGCCATAAAGATGTTGACTTCCTGTGATAAACCAAAATTTGTACATGTTTTTTCCTCCGTGACGCTCTGCGCCTTCTTTTTCTTATAATTCTGTTTAAATATAAAATCTAGTTAAAGTATAAATTCATTTTAATAACGCCGTAGTTGTATATACAACTTTGATATTTACATGCTACACAAAAACTTGAGAAAAATCAATAGGCAATTTCAAATTACCTGAAAAATTTGCTTGAAAAACTACTGAAAAATTACTACAAAAATTGCAGAATAATTTGCTAACAAAAGTTGAAATGGAAGAATTTAAAATATGTGCAGGAGAAAAAATATTAACATTTGAAAAACACTATATATGTGGTACTCTAATATCAGCGAATCGTTTAATGTTTTACTGGCATAAAAATTCAAAATGAAAAATTTCAAGATAAGTGTGGACATAAAGGTTAATACTTATAAATAGATTTGATGAATATGAAATTAGCATGATTAGAGCATTACCGAACTTGCAAGTTTGTTGTCGGCAATAAAGTTTTTTAGGATGAGGAGAGTTTGCTTATGATTAGAAATCAGTGGTACGGAATTCTTGATGCAAAGGAAATTAAATCGATAAACAAGCCTATTGGTGTAACAAGGATGGGTGAAAAGCTTGTTTTGTGGCGTTCAAATGATGGCACAGTCAATTGTATTTTTGATCAGTGTTGTCACCGTGGGGCTTCGCTAAGAATGGGCTGTATAAAAAATGAGCATTTGGCGTGCCCCTTTCATGGAATGCAATACAATGGGGACGGCAAAGTAGTAATGATTCCCGCTAATGGTAAAAACACCGCGGTATCTGAACATTTTCATGTGCATTCATATAGAGTTTCTGAAAAGCATGGAATAATTTGGCTTTGGTATGGTGAAATAAATGATGAAATACCTGAAGTGCCTTTTTTTGAAGAACTTCGGGAAGGATTTTCATATGGAGGTTTTTCAGAGACTTGGCCAGTTCATTATACAAGAGCTGTAGAAAATCAACTGGATGTTGTGCATTTGCCTTTTGTTCACACAAATTCAATAGGACGTGGCAACAGGACTTTGGTAAACGGACCGGTTGTTGTATGGGAAAAGAATAGAATGACTTTTTATGTAGATAATCAAGTTGATGATGGTAAAACAATTCCTAGTAAGCCTTCCGAAATAACGGATTATTTAAATTATTTCAGTTTACAGTTTCAAATGCCTAATATGTGGCAGAACAGAATTAGCGACGAAATTAGAATTGTCGCAGTTTTTGCTCCTATCGACGAGAACAATACGCATATTTATTTGCGTTTTTATCAGAAATTTATGAATGTGCCGCCATTGAAGCAAATAATTAACAAGCTTAGCAATATTAGTAACCGTTATATTCTTCATCAGGACAGACGGGTTGTGCTTCCTCAGATTCCTAAAAAAACTGAACTTAAAATGGGAGAAAACCTTATACAAGGGGATGATCCAATCATTGAATTTCGCAAGCGCCGCGCGCTATTAAAAGGTGAGATTGAATAGATTTGATTCAGATTCATTCATGTTTTTGAACTTTTTTAGATTGAAAAATTAAGTTATTTACTATATAATAAATTTTGGAAACACTTACAATTCTATAATCGCTCAACGAGGAAAATCTATCTAAATTTATATATTTTTACAATTATTGAAAACTCTTATTAACCGCTAATATATTGACCCGCATGTAAGAAACCTGTTGATGTTTAAATTAAAGTATTTATGTTCAGGATTTACCAATTGCAGTTACATAATTAGAAGGAGGCCACAAGATGAGTGAAAATGTTCTTTGTTGTGAAGAGTGTAAAACCACAGATGAAATGAAATATTCCGAAATCTCAAACATTATTGATTTATACAAGGATAAGGAAGGTAGTCTGATTCAGATTCTTCACCTTGCTCAGGAGATATATGGCTTCCTGCCATTGGAGTTACAGGAATTCGTTGCCTCGCAAATAGATGTGCCTCTGTCTGAAGTTTCAGGGGTTGTTACTTTTTATTCGTTTTTCTCAACAAAGCCCAGAGGTGAGCATACAATAAGGATTTGCCTTGGCACTGCCTGCTATGTTAGAGGTGGTAAAAAATTAGTTGAGAAGCTAGAGGAAATTCTAGGTGTACGAGTTGGAGAGACAACACTTGATCGCAAATTTACTTTTGAAGTAGCCAGATGCATTGGTGCTTGTGGGCTTGCTCCTGCAATGATGATTGACAATGTTGTTTATAAGCAGGTTAATGTTAATAAATTATCCAGCATTCTTTCAAAATATAAATAAAAGGTTTTTTCAAACTGTTATAAATCGCAAATCGTAAAATTTACATTTTTCTATTAATTGCAATTCGATAATAAGAATTTAGGCCTATATAAATGAATAATTATTTTAAATTTGACGTTTGTAATGTTAATTGAATCCTTTTAAAACTTAAATTTATATAGTAAATTGTGACAAGTAATATCCTAATAAAATTCATCTTTTAATATACGAGTTAAATCCTTTAATGAAATCTTAAAATAATAATCCAAAAGCAATAATCTTAAAACAACGATAATCGTGTAACAACTATCTCAAAACAATAATCCAATATCAATATTTTCAAAAATGCAATATAGAAACAAATACCAACATAAATACCAACATAAATACCAACATAACTACCAAACATAAATACCAAACATAAATACCAAACATAACTACCAAACATAACTACCAAATATAAAAATCTAAAGTTAATAATTTAATGGTGAGCAGGGGGAATTTTAAATGAGCCGTGTTGAAATCAAGACAATAAGAGATTTAGAAAAAATCAAGCAGGATTATAATTTTAATATTTCAAAATATAAATACCAGGTGCTTATATGCAGTGGTGCGGGATGTATTTCGTCCGATTGTACTGATGTCAGAGATGCAATTAATGATGAATTAATAAAACTTAATCTAATTGACGATGTCCTTCTAATAGAGACAGGATGTATGGGGACTTGCGCTGTCGGACCTGTTATGTTGATATTGCCCGAAAGAGTGTTCTATACAAAGTGTACTCCTGAAATAGCAAGAGCAATTGTTAGGTCGCATATTATGAAAGGTGAAATACTTAAGCAATATACTTTTTTTGATAATTCGCTGCAACAAAACATTCCAGTTATAGATAACATACCGTTTTTTAAAGATCAGGTTAAAATTGCTCTCCGAAATTGTGGCGCTATGGACTACAAAAGCATTGACGCATATATTGCTAGAGACGGATATCTAGCGGCAACCATTGCTTTAACGAAGAAATCAAGGGAAGATATAATTGACGGAATAAAAAAATCCGGTCTTAAAGGGCGTGGTGGCGCAGGATTTCCTACATGGATTAAGTGGGATGCTGGCAAAAAAGCCGTTAGCGATCGCAAATATATTGTTTGTAATGCTGATGAAGGTGACCCAGGAGCATTTATGGACCGAAGCATTATTGAAGGTGATCCCCACTCAATTATCGAAGGCATGATTATAGGCGGCTATGCAATTGGGGCCCAAAAAGGTTTTGTTTATGTCAGAGCCGAGTATCCAATCGCCGTTGAAAGACTTACAGAAGCAATAATTCAAGCAAAACATTGTGGCATTCTCGGAGAAAATATTCTTGGAAGTGAATTTTCATTTGATCTCGAAATTCGTATTGGCGCAGGAGCTTTTGTTTGTGGTGAAGAAACATCGCTTATGGAATCAATTCAGGGCAAGCGAGGTGAGCCAAGACAGAAACCTCCATTTCCTTTCCAAAGAGGTCTTTTTGACAAACCTACAATTATTAACAATGTTGAAACTCTCTCAGTTGTTGCACCAATTATACTTAATGGTGGGGAGTGGTATTCACAGTTCGGTTCATCATCAAGCAAAGGAACTAAAGTTTTTGCACTGGCAGGCGATGTTGTAAACACAGGAATTGTTGAGGTTCCCATTGGGATGCCTCTTGGAGATATTTTATTTAAAATTGGCGGCGGGATGCAAAACAAAAAGAAGTTTAAATCTGCACAGATTGGCGGACCTTCGGGTGGTTGCATTACACAGGAGAATCTAAATGTTTCTACCGATTATGAATCTTTGACAGCCCTTGGCGCGATAATGGGTTCGGGTGGTCTGATTGCAATGAATGAAGATACCTGTATGGTTGACACAGCGAGATTTTTCATGGATTTTATAAAAGATGAGTCCTGTGGAAAGTGCGTTGCCTGTAGAATTGGTACGAAAAGAATGCTTGAAATACTTGAAAGGATTACCCGAGGAGAAGGTAAAGAAGGGGATGTTGAATTACTAGAAGAACTCGGAGAAACAATTAAGGAAACCGCAATGTGCGGACTTGGGCAGACAGCACCGAATCCTGTTCTTAGCACTATAAAATATTTCAGAGAGGAATACGATGAGCATATTCGTCAAAAGTACTGTCGCGCGGGTGTTTGCTCTAATCTTTTCATTTCTCCATGCGAGAATACTTGCCCTGCCAATGTTAATGTACCAGGCTATCTTGCTTTGGTTGCAGCTGGCAGATTTATTGATGCCTACAATCTTATTCGCCAGGAAAATCCTTTTCCTGCAATTTGCGGAAGAATATGCACAAGGCCCTGTGAGTCCAAATGCAGAAGAAGTACAACTGATGAAGCTGTTGCAATTTGTGATATAAAGAGATTCGTAGCCGATTATGCTCACAAAAATGAAAAGCCTTTCGCAAGCGATATTGTTTTCCCGAAGAATGGTAAAAATATTGCCATTATTGGCGCAGGTGCCTCTGGTCTTACATGTGCTTATTACCTAGTAAAAATCGGGTATAACGTTGACGTATATGAATCAGAAGATGTTGCTGGAGGAGTCCTTGCCTTTGGAATTCCTGAGTACAGGCTGCCAAAGGAAGTTTTGTCGCATGAAATTGATCTTATAACTCAAGCTGGAGTTAACATACATCTTAGCACCGAAATTGGTAAAGAGATAGATTTCGATACATTAAAAGAAAAATGCGACGCAATTTATGTGGCAACAGGAACGCAGTTTCCACAAAAAGTCAATATTCCTGGGGAAAACCTACCAGGGGTAATTCATGGTATTTCTTTTCTCAAAGACGTCAATCTTAAAAGACCTGTTTTCCTAGGTGAAACTGTAGCTATCATTGGTGGTGGAAATACAGCAATAGATTCTGCAAGAACTGCGTTAAGACTTGGTGCGAAAAAAGTTATTGTTGTGTATAGAAGAACAATGGATGCGATGCCAGCATATGAGAATGAAATTTTAGAAGCAATTGAAGAAGGTATAGAAATAATGCCACTAACCGCTCCTGTTTGCTTTGTTGCTAATGAAACTGGCCAGGTTTCTCATATAGAATGTATAAAAATGAAGCTTGGAGAGTTTGACGCTTCGGGGAGAAGAAAGTCAGTTCCAATCGAAAATTCTAATTTTCTACTCAAAGTTGATACAGTAATACCTGCTGTAAGCCAATACGCTGATTTGCCTTTTATTAAGAAGGGTGATATTGGAATTACTTCATGGGGAACCTTTGTTGTCACAAAAGATACTCTTATGACAACGATGGATGGTGTTTTTGCTGGCGGTGATGTAGCAAGAGGCCCAGACACCGTTATTGCGGCAATTGCTGATGGAAAGAAAGCTGCAATTTCTATTGACAAGCACCTTGGTGGTAAAGGCGTTCTTAATAAGGGCAAACGTATTGACATTCCAGATAGAATTGATGAAGATGAAATAGTTGCACTAAAAAGATTCCCAATAGAAATGCTCAGTGTTGATGCCCGTAAAGGATCATTTGATGAAGTTGTTATGGGTTATCACAAACTTAATGCAATGGCAGAATCAATGCGTTGTTTACGCTGTGATAGAAGGTAGGTGAAAGATTATGATTAGCATTAGAATTAACGGTCAGGAAATTTCAGTTCCTAAAGAAATGACAATTATGGAAGCTGCAAGATCAAGGAATATAAGCATTCCAAATCTTTGCTACCTAAAAAATGTGCATCAGTTTGGAGCTTGCAGAATCTGTGTTGTAGAGGTAAAAGGTGCTAAAACTTTACAAGCTTCTTGTATGACTAATGTTTCACAAGGGATGGAAATATTTACAAATTCAGATAAGGTTAGAAAAGCCAGGAAAGTGCTTTATGAACTGCTGCTGTCTGATCACCCCAAAGACTGCCTTAGCTGTAAAAGAAATTTAAGTTGTGAATTACAAGAACTAGGCAAAACTCTTGGTGTAACACAAACAAGGTTTGAAGGAGAAAGAATTGAACATGGAAACGATTCTTGTGCGGCAATAACACGGGATATGTCAAAATGCATTTTATGCAGAAGATGCGTTACTGTATGTAATCAAATACAAGGAGTGGGAATTCTTAATGCCCAAAACAGAGGGTTCAATACAGTAATAAGTCCTGCGATGGATCTTGCTCTTGGAACGGTGAATTGCGCTTTTTGCGGACAATGTACGATTGTTTGTCCTGTAGGTGCTTTAAGAGAAACTTCAAGTACAGGAGCTGTATGGGAAGCAATAAATAATCCCAAGAAGAGAGTTATTGTTCAGGTAGCCCCGGCAATTCGAGTTGCAATCGGTGAAGAATTCGGATTTGAGCCTGGCTCTCGTGTTACTGGAAAACTTGCACATGCGCTTAGATTGCTTGGGTTTGACGATATTTTTGATACTAATTTTACTGCAGATTTAACAATAATGGAAGAAGGCACTGAGCTTCTTGAGAGAATCGAAAACGTTGTACTAAAGAAGGGGAATGCAACTTTGCCTATGATTACAAGTTGTAGCCCAGGATGGATAAAATATATTGAACATAAATATCCTGACAACCTTAACAATCTTTCATCATGCAAATCTCCACATACAATGCTTGGAGCACTTGCTAAATCTTATTACGCTAATAAAATAAGCACAGATCCCAAAGATATTTTCGTTGTTTCAGTAATGCCATGTACAGCAAAAAAATACGAGATATCCCGAGAAGAAATGAAAAACGATGGACTAGCTAATGTTGATGTAGTAATAACAACGCGGGAACTTGCGGAAATGATAAGAGAAGCAGGAATAGATTTTAAAACACTTGAAGATGAAGACTTTGATAGTCCATTAGGTATGTCATCTGGTGCCGCAGATATTTTCGGTCTTACCGGAGGGGTAATGGAAGCTGCATTAAGAACGGTTTATGAATTAGTAACCGGTAGAGAAATACCATTTGATGAACTTCATGTAACACCTATTGTTGGTTTAGACCAAGTGAAATCAGCATCAATAAAGATTGAAAATCCGATTTCCGCTTATGCATTTCTTGACGGTGTCACTGTGAATGTTGCTGTAACGAGTGGGCTAAAAGGTGCGAAAATCTTAATGACACAAATCGCAAATGGAGAATCTCCTTATCATTTTATTGAAGTTATGGGTTGCCCTGGTGGATGCATTACGGGTGGTGGACAACCAAGATCAGATGATTTAGACGTTCGTGCCAAGCGCCTTAGAGGTCTCTATACTGAAGATGAGAGCAAGGTTTTGCGCAAATCCCACGAAAACCCTTTTGTACAATCCTTATATAGTGATTTTCTTGGACATCCCGGAAGTCATATTTCTCATGATTTGCTTCATACCACATATACTAAAAGGGGTCGATTTAATTAACATTTAAACGATATGAAAATATAAATATAAGTAGAAATAGAATTAGAATTAGAAATAGGAATAGGATTGTGTAATTTTAACATGTTATAATTGCATGCTGGATGATACTATTAAATATAATTGCAATACTTATAAAATATTGATTGGTTCAATTTTATGAAAAAAACTGATTGTCACAAATAAAAAACCAATAATTACGAAAATGGCAAAATCAAATCTTAATTAATAATTACATTATTAAGAAAATTTATTCCGAATTATATTGTTATTGTGGAAACGAAAGAATAAATTCTGACCCTTCGCCGTAGGTGCTCGTAACACTTACGGTTCCGCCGTGTGCATTAACAATTGACCTAACGATTGCAAGGCCAATTCCTGATCCGCCGGTGTTGCGATTTCTTGATTTGTCTGCACGATAGAATCTTTCAAAGACAAAAGGAAGATCCTCAGAAGGGATGCCTATACCATTATCTTTTATCGAATATTTTACAGAATCATTCGCTTTAGATATTGTTATTTTAATACTTCCATTTTCGGGAGTGTATTTAACGGCATTCGAAATCAAATTAGTAATAACCTGGTAAATCCTATCTTCATCTGCATATAAATCATCATGCTTGCTAATAATTTCTAAAGATAAATTTTTCATCGTAATATCTGTTTCAAAATTTTTAATTACTTTGCTTGTAAGTTCTGAAAGATTAATTGTTTTGAATGAAAGGTCAAGTGTATTGTTTTCGGCTTTTGCGAGATTCTCGAGATCCAAAACCATTTTACCAATTCTTAAAACCTCTTCATGACAGCTTTGAAGTCTTTCTTGAGTCGGTTCCCAAATCCCTTCGAGCATTGCTTCGAGATGCGTTTGCAATGTTGTTATTGGTGTGCGTAATTCATGAGCAACATCTGCAGTCAATTGTTTTCGCAAAGTTTCCTGATTTTCAAGTGAAAAGGCTAATAAGTTAACAGAGCTTATAAGATCGACAACTTCGATTGTGGAAGTTTTTCCAGATACTCTTGACGAATATGTACCTTTTGCAATTGCCTTTGTTGCATCGACAACTTTGAGAATCGGGTCTGATAAGCGTTTTGATATGAAAAATCCTACAAGAAAAGACATAATAAGTGCAATAATTGCAATCAGCAGAAGTAATGAATTGAGTCCATTTATAAAGTTTAAGTCATTATCATTTAAAAAATATGGACTATAATAAACGATATCAACTTTTCCAGTAATTTCACCAGACTGCAAAAGGTTAATCGACTTAGTCAAAAAACCACCATCCAGATTTGGCCGGTGTTTCTGCATATTTTTTGTCATTGTTTCAACAAGAGCTTTGCAGGAATTCATGTCACAGGTTTTTGCGTCCCACACAGTACTCCCACTATTATCAAAAACTGTAATCATGAATCCATTGCTTAGTGCCTGCATTCCTATTGTGTGCACAAAGTCAGAATCAAAAGCTTTAGTTACTGGACTATATTGAAGTTCAATGCTATTTACAAGCTCTTTTGTGCTATTGTCAATTTCTCGCATTCTATATTCAGTAAATTGTTTGTTTATGAAAAGGTTCGAAAAATAACTCGTCATTAAGACGGTCACCAATGTAACCGTAGTTATTGTAATAGATAATTTTGTTCTAAGACGATGCCTAAATTTCAAATTAACCTCCATATTAACCAATCAGTCTTTACATTGACAAATTAATCAATCAGCCTTTCCCTCCGAATTTGTACCCAATTCCATGGACTGTCAGAATGTAAACTGGATTTTTAGGGTCTGTCTCAATTTTCTGGCGGATGTTTTTAATATGCGTATCAATTGTACGGTCAAATCCATCATAGTTTCCGCCAAATGCATTTGAAATAATTTCTTCGCGCGTAAAAACTTTATTTGGATATTTAATCAATATTGATAAAATTAGAAACTCATTTGGTGTAAAAGCTGTCAAAATATTTTTCTTGAAAACCTCGTGACTTGAAAAGTCTATTTCCAGATCGCCATCTCCCCATGAATTTTTGGAAAATAGCGGAACACTGCTATCATAAGACCTGCGTAGAACAGCTTCAATTCTTGCGCCTAGAGTTTTAAGACTAAAAGGTTTTGTGATATAGTCGTCAGCTCCTAAGTTTAAGCCATGTAACATATCGCTTTCTTCAACTTTAGCAGTAACCATAATTATTGGAACACGAGAATCCTTTCGAAAAATGCTACAAAGTTCTTCTCCTGAAATATCGGGCAACATCAAATCCAATAGTATTAATGAAAAATCATTTTTTTTAAATATTTCAATTGCTTGCTTACCGTTCTGAGCGCACAGAACTGAATATCCCAATTTTTCCAGATAGGATTTTAATACTTCGCTAATTTTAATTTCATCATCAACAATAAGTATGTTTTTCATCAAAGTCACCTGCCTAACATAACTATTGTATCAGTTTTGCTAAAATATGAATATAAAATATTTGCCGGTGTTTTCCTCAATCAATAATTGTAATAGTGCTGCTTATCATACCCATCCAGCAACTATATGAAATTGCACCACTGTTCTGTGGGGTGAATTCAACGATGTTGTCACCTGGCTTAAAATCATGTTGAAGGTTGTATTCTGGAATTACCATAGTTCTGTTACAACCATTAATATCATTTGCTGTTGCTTTAATCGTCCATCGTACAGGAACACCTGCTTTAACTGTTATTGGCTCATAGCCGTTTTGTAAATCAGTTGTTATCTCCTGAATGTTTGCATTCGTTTGAGCTTGAGATCCGTTGCTGGATATTTGTTGACTTTGAGATTGAGCTGTTGATTTGTTGTTTTGAGCTGAATATGATGGTAGTGCAATTCCTGAAAGATTAAGCCCATTGCTTAACATTACAATTCCTAAGATAACAACAAGTGAAGCACTTACGGTCCGTATTTTTGATGCAAAACTTTTGCTCATATAAGAACTTATCGCACTAAGACCAAACAATAGCGGTACGGTTCCGAGTGAAAAGAACAACATGGAGATAGCTCCTTTTACCGGACTTCCAGTTGACAAAGCATAAAGTTGCATTGCCTGTAAAGGCCCGCATGGCATTAAGCCATTTAACAAACCTATATAAAATGGGCTGTTCGATTTCTT
This sequence comes from Saccharofermentanales bacterium, assembly GCA_038326615.1. GTDB lineage: Bacteria > Bacillota > Clostridia > Saccharofermentanales > UBA5734 > JBBQKF01. The sequence continues at coordinate 12,411 of JBBQKF010000056.1, forward strand.
CTCAGAATTGATTTTTCTGGTAAAAATAGCCGGCATACGTGGAGCAAATTTCCTTAGAGCAGGAAACAAGGACAACATATTTAGTCCCATGATTACCATGAAAATTCCAGCAAGTATTGCAACAACACCTTTTAACATGCCAGGTAAAATTATTACGCTACCTATTCCGCCAACTATTCCACCTATTACGGTATATGAAATAACCCTGCCGAGGTTATAAAGAATTCCAGGTCGGAAGGATTTTGCTTTAGAAGTGTCTTTTGCTGATATGATGTTTTTTGTGACATTAATTCTCGTATCTAATGTTTTCGCATTTACAGGTTTTGTATCTAAAAAATTTTCGTCTGCACTTTTTGCGTCTGTAACTTTTGCTTCTGCGAATTTTATCTCATAAACTTTTGCGTCTGCACTTTTTGCCTCATCAATTTCTAAATTAATAGGTGATTTGAAATCAAGATTTTTTGAGGAGGATTTATTGACTTTATTAGCATTTGCGGGCATTTCAGCCGGTATGCATTGTGAAAGTGTAATGCCACCGCACATAGCAACGCAATGAACTGAGGTAAGGACTCCTATCAGAAATAAAAGACCATATCCCATACCTTGTTCTGCGACAGGGAATGAATTAATAAAATTTAGTAAACCAAGCATCTGTATTATTCGATAAAAAACAAAAAGAACAACAATTGTCACAAAGAATCTCAATAGTGAAGCCTTTAGGCCAGTCTTTGGAGCGGCAGATGCACTTGCTACACCGTAATCATTTTTTTCAATTATTGATTTTATCTTCGTAAAAGTTATCTTCTCGGGATCGTATGAAACTGTCGCAAGGCTAGTCTGATAACTTACTTTTACACTTTTGACGCCGCTCACATTCTTTAAAGCATTCTCGATTTTAGTCTGACAATGAATACATGTCATATTTGTAATTGAAAAAGTCTTTGTCATAATATTTTGCATGAGTACCTCCAATTGTTTGCCCCTTATAGAAATATCTTTAGAACATGCATATTTCTAATGTTGAAAGGATAACAAATAAATATGGAGATTTTATGAAGATTAACTTTTATAAAATTTATATGACTGTTGCTATAACTTTATTGGAATAGAAAATCTCACCAATTAATAATTTTAAAGAACAATCACAATCAAAAAATTGATGAATTACCGAGAATAGGTTTTTTTAGATATAAACTCAAAATAATATGATTGTATTGATCAAAAACTTAAAACAGAAAAATTTATTCTGTAGGTCTTGGGATATTCTTCGTTTTTTTACTGAGGAAGTACAGGCTTATCATAATTAGAAACATACCAGCTATCTGGATGTAAGCAATTTTTTCGCCAAGAACAAAAAAGCTGCTAAGAACGGTTACTATTGGAATGAGATTAAGGAATGACGATGAAATTGTAGGGCCAAGCCTTTTTGATGCATAAATAAAGAAAAAATATGCAAATGCTGAACAGAAAATTCCAAGGTATAAAAGATTAAGGAACGGAATAAGCGTTAGAGCTTTCCAACTACTGGATTCTGACACAACAAATGGCAGAAATAGAAATATACTTGCAAGTGTCTGGTAGGTTGTCAGAGAAAGACTTGAATGTTTTGAACCAAATTTCTTATTGAGAATAGTATATATAACCCATGCAATCATTGCGCCCATTACCAACATGTTTCCATAAAATGATGAGGATGAAAAATCAAGTCTTCCATTTACAGATATTACAAGATATACTCCCGCAATTGAAACTGAAATACATACTATCATTTTCATGGTAGCTTTAAGTTTAAAAAATAAAACTTCAGAAAGCAATGTGAATATCGGTACAGCTGAAACAATCATTGCGGCACTTGATGCACCTGTAAATTTAAGACCAGTGTTTTCAAAAAGAAAATAGAGAACAATTCCGAAAAAGGCTGCAAAGCCTATTTGCAAAAACTCGCGAATAGTTATTTTAGGAAGCTTTTTAGTCGGCAATAACCAAATCAGCAAAACTGTTAAAGCGATTAACTGCCTGAAAAACGCAATTGATGCCGGAGGAATCTCTTTAAGAACAATTTTGGTGCTGATAAACGAGTACCCCCAGAAAAGAACGGTCAAAATAATAAATATGAAAGAAATAATTCTATCCTTGTGAATTTTTTTGATTTCGAGTTCGTTTGAACTTTCGGTTAAACTAGTATTTAAATTATCGTTTAAATTATCGTTTAAATTATTTTTTAAACTGTCATTTGTATTTCTCATTTTTTCAAGCATCCTTATAAATTATTTTGCACAAACATTATTCTACCATGATTATTGAATTTTTAACAAAAAATTTCGAATTTTAAACAAATAATTTTTGTTAGTACCTTGTAACATCTAAATATTAAACAACGCACTAGTCTAGTAAAATTTACGATTACAAGTAAAGTTTATCGAAAAATAGTTAAAGTTTATCTTAAAATGTGATAACATTATAGATGTTGAAATCTTTTTTGCTATAGCTTTCTACAATGGAATAAATGACACGATATAATTTGAAAGGAATGGTAATTGTAAAATGAATAAAAAAGGCAGAAATTTACAAGATGTAAAAGCTGAAAACAGAACCCTTGTCCTCAAACTCATTTGCACAGGACAATGTACCTCAAGAATGGATATAAGTCATAAAACCGGACTAAGTAAAATGACAATTACTAATATAATACAGGAATTAATAAAAGAAAAATTAATATGCGAAGGCGAAATGCTAGCAACCAATACAGTAGGTAGAAAACCTATGTTGCTTTACCCAGATGAAACATCAAAAAGAAGCATTGGTGTATATATTTCAAGGGATGGAATTGTTATTTCACTGCTGTCGCTTAGTGCAAGAATAATTCGTGAAATTAATTTCGACATATCAAAATCTGATAATTCAGTCAAACTTTTAGAAAAAATCCTTGCAGGGATACATACTATAATGAAAAGCGAGAGTAAAAAAAGAATATTAGGTATCGGAGTTGCCTGCATTGGTCCTTTAGATGCAGCAAGCGGAAAGATTCTTTCACCTACTGATTTTTATGGGATTGAAAATGTTGAGATTAAAAAATTTCTTGAGGATAAAACCGGCTGGAAAGTAATTGTCAATAATGATATGAATGCTGCAGCTTTGGCTGAACAGTTATATGGGTATGGGGTTGGAAATGATAATTTTATCTATATGGGGTTAACTCATGGAGTTGGAGCAGGGATTATTGTTAATGGTAAACTTTATACAGGTGAAAATGGATTTGGCGGAGAACTTGGTCACATGTGCATTAAATTCGACGGGCCATTGTGCACTTGCGGCAACCACGGGTGTTTGGAAGTTTATGCGAGTATGACTAATTTTATATCGAAAATACGAAATGACGCAATTTTCGAAAAACATGAATCTATTACATCCATAACCAATCTCACATTCGCAAACATTGTAGAAATAGCAAAAGCTGGAGATGCATTTGCATTGAAACGCGTTGTGGACTTAATTCATAATGTTGCGGTAGCTTTAATTAATACTTTGCATTTACTAAACTCATCTAAAATATTCATCGGACACGAATCTGCACAAGGCGGTGAATGGTTTGCTAAGCAAATACAAGATTACATCAACCGCAGACTTCTGTTTCGTGATAGTCCTGAGGTCAGGGTCATGATTTCCAAATTTAAGGAACTCAGTCCAGTTGCCGGAAGTGGAGTACTGGTTTTTGACCAGGTTTTTCAGGGCAAACTTAATTTCTAATCAAATTCTAATCTTAACCTAAATTATTTGTAATTATTCTCTTTTATAATGAAGGCAATCAGATTTAATTGACACATAAAGAAGGAGAATTTTATGGAAACACCAGAAAATGATAATAAAATCGGTAAAACAAAAATTTTTAGTGTAAAAAGAGCTCTGTCGGTGGTACTGGGACTTGGGATAGTTGTGGCTTCATTTTTTCTTGGTATGAACTACGCAAATGTGAATAAAACAAACTCAGAACAATCATCTTCAAGTGAAGATAATTCATCACTAAATTCATCACTAAATTCATCGCTTAGTTCATCGCGTAGTTCATCGCTTAGTTCATCGCTTAGTTCATCGCTTAGTTCATCAGTCACATCATCATCATCTGCTACATCAGTAATGCAATTCACGGTTGAAACGATTAAGGCCTATAACGGCAAAAATGGTGCAAAAGCATATGTAGCATTTGGAGGGAAAGTTTATGACATTAGTACTTCCCCTCAGTTCGAAAACGGAGTTCATACTTTTGATCCAAGGGTAAAAGCTGGCATGGATATTACAGCACTTATGAATGAGGCTCCACCTAGCCATTCCCAAAAGAAATATATTACTGCTTTTCCTATAGTTGGAGTGCTTGTTGACAAAATAACTTCAAACAATACATCTGGCATATCTTCCACTGGCACCTCATCAGCAACATCTTCTACCACATCATCCGCCAATCCTACACCAACTACAGGCCCTCAAGCTAAACAATTTACTCTCGCAACATTAGCAGCCTTTAACGGCGTAAATGGAGCTAAAGCTTACATTGCATATGCAAGAAAAGTTTATGATGTCAGCAACTCTTCTCAGTTTAAAAATGGAGTACATAAATACGATTCAAGAGTTAAAGCAGGAACTGATATAACAGTACTTTGGAATCAAGCGCCAGGCAGCCATAGTGCAAGTAATTATATATACACTTTGCCACAGGTAGGAGTTTTAGTGACAAAAATAACCTCATCAGTTGGCACCACTTCGACATCAACACCAGTTGCACCAACTGTTACCCCAGGTGGAGTAACAAGTGAAATAGAAGAAGATGACGATTAATACTAAATTGGTTAGTTTGAAATAAGTAAGATGGCTAACAAGTATTTTAAAAGCCGCATGCTTCATATATATTTCAATAAATGCTATAATGGAATTAATTCAAATTTCATCTAGCATTTTGGAGGTAGCAAGCATGAATAGCATATTGAATGTTTTGGTCATTGAAGATGATATTAAAATTTCAAGATTTCTTGAACTTGAATTATCGCACGAAGGGTATGATGTTCAATTATCGTTTGATGGAAGATTAGCACTTGAGTTGATTGAGAAAGAAATGCCTGATATTATACTTCTTGATGTTATGCTTCCAGGAATCAATGGTATAGAAGTGTGCCGTAGAATCCGTAAAATTTCGTCTGTACCAGTCATTATGCTTACAGCAAAAGATGGAATAATCGATAGAGTAGTAGGGCTCGACAGTGGAGCAGATGATTATCTGACAAAACCATTTGCAATTGAAGAACTGCTGGCAAGAATGCGTGCATTACTAAGGAGAAACAATTTGATTGAAAATGATACAACATTGACAAATCTTAAGATAGGTGACATTACAGTTGATATTGAACAGCATATAGTAAAAAAATCCGACACTATTATTGATCTTAGTAAAAAAGAATTCGACCTTCTGGTTTTTTTGATTAGAAATGAAGGAATTGTCCTAAGCCGCGACAAAATTATAGAAAAGGTGTGGGGTTATGATTTTAACGGAGAAACTAATGTTGTTGACGTGTACATTCGATATTTGAGAAGCAAAATAGATGAACCTTTTTCAGATGCAATGATTCAAACAATAAGAGGGGTAGGTTATACAATAAGAAATGTTAAGAATTAACCTTGATTTTGCAGGAGTGATTAAAGATGAAAATTTTTAGTGGCACTAAAATAGCGACCAAACTCACTATGCTTTATTCAGCGATATTTTTTGGCGTAATTGTTTTAATCACCCTTTCCACATATTTTGGGTTAGATTTCTTTTTATCAAGACAGGCTAAGGACAACATCGTGCTTAGTAGTAGTGCTCTTACAAGAAATATTTACGATTCAGTAGAAGCGCAGGATAAAGCCATTGACGCTCAAAAAGAAAAAGAAGAAAAAGAAGCACAGGACAAAGTAAATGCTCAACTGACAAAGGCTGCTACAGAAGAAAAAGCCCAATTAACTCAAGCAGCTAAATTAACGGAAGCGGCTAAAGAGAAGGATGAATTATCTAGCATTCCTGAAAAAAATGATGATTTGACACATGAAAGTGAAAATGATTCTGAAAGCGAATTAGAAGTCCACATAACCCCCTATGCAACAATGACTCCTACTCCGCTAATTGATGATGATTCGTCAATTCCTGTTGTAATAGACGACAATATTTGGAAAATAAACAATGACCATCTTGCATTAGGTTTTATTGCTACCTTATTTGATAGCAACGGCAAATTACTTAGCACAAGCGAACCTTTCGTAAAAATTGATTATCTAAACAAGCCAGGTGAAATTTTTACAATTAATCGTGATGATCGCAACATAATGGCTTTGAATACTGTTTTAAAAATAAGAAACAAACCATATTATTTGCAAGTACTCAAAGAAATGAATGAGGAATCTGCGTTTTTGCATCTTCTCTTAATTGCACTTATCTGCGTAGGCTTTTTAGGCCTTTTGCTGTCGTTCCTTACAGGTTATATTGTAAGTAGACGAATGCTTAAACCCATTGAAGAAATAACGAAATCAACAAAACAGATCAGTGCACAAGACCTTAAACAAAGAATTAGAACTGACGGACCAGATGATGAACTAAGACATTTGTCGTTGACAATTAATGAAATGCTCGAGCGTCTTGAATTATCTTTCAATAATCAGGCAAGATTTGTATCTGACGCATCTCACGAGCTAAGAACTCCGGTGCAGGTGATTATGGGTTACAGTAGAATGCTTGAAAGATGGGGTAAACAGGATGCATCTGTACTTGATGAATCTGTTTTGGCAATAAGAAAAGAATCCGAAAACATGACATTGCTAATAGAACATTTACTATTTCTTGCAAGGGGAGAAAGAACGGATATAAAGATTATTAAGGAAAAAATTGAATTTGTTAAGCTTCTAGAGGAAATTACAAAAGAAACCCGTATGATTGCAGGTAACCGCGAAATATATCTCGATATAGGAAATATAAGTGACACACAAGTTTATCTAAATGGCGACAGAAATTTGATTAAAGAAATGCTCCGGGCAATTCTTGATAATAGTATTAAATATACAGCTGAAAATGGAACAATAAATATAAGATTGGTATCCACTGAAGATAAAATTAAGTTATCAATTGAAGACAATGGTGAAGGAATTTCGCAAGAACAAATCCCATTTCTTTTTGAACGTTTTTACAGAGCAGATCCTGCGAGAAGAAGAGATAAAAGCGGAGCAGGACTCGGATTATCCATTGTAAAGTGGATTGCTGATGCACATGAAGTAGAAATTGATGTAAAAAGTGAATTAGGGAGCGGAACTATTGTAAAAATGTCATTCTAATGTGTATCGTTTATTGAATCTAAAACAACTATGTCAATGAGCACAAAATATTAATTTTATAATTGGGCACTATCACATCACAAAAAACGATCTATTTGCTTGACCATATTATTGAGAGTATGTTAAAGTTCAAACATAGATGTGTTACCTGTCAGTTAAAGCATCTGGAATACTTTATGTAGTATATGATGTTAATTACACAACTGTGGAACCTAAAGTTGCAAGATTTCCTTTACAAGCAGGCGATTTATTTTCTGTAAAGTTTACAGCAAAAGCTAGTTATACAGGTTCTGCAACATTTGAAATATCCGGAACAAATGCTTCTGATAATTTTGCAGACAATTCTGTAAATAATCTAGATACTGGAGTTAGTGCTAGTTATTCTAATCCAATCAGTGTTTCAATACATGCACCTCAAGGGTATACTGTTACATTTGTTGATTACAATGGAACACCAATTAAAACACAAGATGTATTAGCTGGCGGCGCTGCCACAGCACCAGTAAACCCAACTCGTACAGGATATACATTTAGCGGTTGGGATAAAACCTTTGCTAACATTACAGTTGCAACAACAGTAACTGCACAGTATACAATCTTTGGACAATTAACAGGATTTGATATTCCAGGTTCAGTAGTTGTAGGCAACATCCCGGTAGGAAGCAGTGACACAATTTATGCTCCTACAATTTTTGTTAATATACCGGCTACAACAACGGCCATCACTGCAGCAAATCTTTTAAAAGCAGCTGCAGAAACAATAGTGTTATATTCATCAATTGCATTTGGGTCGGCTGATGTGATTACATCATCAGTTGTTCTTGTAAACGGATATGTTGATTGGGATGCCGGTAGTCCAGTTGCAAAATCAGCTTATTTAACACTTGATATTCCATTAATAGGATAATTTTACCATGGGACTCAGAACCGTGGCAAAATTTGACCACGGTCACATTTAGGAATTCCACCGGGAATCCTCTCTATTTCAATGGAGAGATGAAAGGTGTCTTTTTCTTTATAATATAGAAGTATGTTGTTACTATAAGCATATGCTATTTATTCATTATATATTGACTAATATGACGATATCTGGTATACTATATGTAT
>JBBQKF010000057.1:0-20833 GCA_038326615.1 Saccharofermentanales bacterium
ACAACTGCGATTATAAAAAGAATAACCGCTGCCGAAACAGGATTTTCCTTAAAATCAAACTTTTTGTTTTTCACGTTTTTTACCTCCTCCAAATGGAATTGGGATTGTCAGGTTATCAATATGTGGAGTAACAATATTCATCAAAAGAATAGAAAATGAAACTCCTTCAACCATTCCTCCATAAAGACGTATAAGAGCAGTAATTGCACCACAGCCAATTCCAAAAATGATTTTACCAGAAGTTGTTAGAGGGGAGGTTGCATAATCTGTAGCCATAAAAAAGGCACCCAAAACAAGCCCTCCAGAAAGGATGTGATAAAGCGGATCTTTACCTGCAATCCCCACAATGAGCGCTGTTGTAGCAATAAAAGAAAGTGGAATCCATATTTTGATTACAGTTCGATACATGAGGTAAGCTCCGCCTAAAAGAAGTGCAAGAACGGAAACCTCACCAATACACCCACCCTTGCTTCCAATAAACAATTCAAGATAACCTGGCATGGATTGATCTTTAAGCAAAAGGGCAAGTGGGGTTGCTTGTGAAACAAGGTCAGAACCAGTTATTGAATCTCCGATATTCCCAAAAAATGATGCATTAGCACTAAGCATTGTCCATTTATACATTTGGACCGGGAAAGAAACTGAAAGAACAATTCTAGCTACAATCGCTGGATTAACAAAGTTGTTTCCTAAGCCGCCAAACATTTGTTTTACAACGCCTATAGCTATGAAAGCACCAATCGCACAAACCCATAATGGAATTGTAGGTGGTAAATTATAAGCAAGAAGAATTCCTGTAACAATAGCGCTCAAATCAAATATTGTATTATCTCGCTTCATTAGTTTTCGTGCAATATATTCAAATAAAACGCAAAAACCAACAGTTATTGCAACAACAACTAAAGAACGAAATCCGAAAAAATAAATGGAGACAAGTAATGCAGGAATTAGTGCAATTATTACATCGAGCATAATTCTCTTTGTATTCGATTCATCTCTTAAATGGGGAGAAGAGGAAACATTTAAACTCATACTTTTACCTCCGAAGAAGATTTAGTGGCTCTTAAAAGAACTTTGCCGCTACGTATACTTTGAACAAGAAATCTTTTAGATGGGCAGACATATGAACAACAGCCACATTCAATGCAATCCATAGCATGAGTTTTATTAAGCCCCTCGATATCTCTGATCCTAGCCATAACATCAATAGAGGTTGGCAAAAGCATCATTGGACATGCGTCTACGCATCTTGAACACCTTATGCAAGCGTGTTCAGGAGGTGTCTCCGCTTCGGTTTTGTTTAAAACAAGGATGGCATTGTTTGCTTTGATGATTCCAAAATCGAGCCTGTCCATAGCAACCCCCATCATGGGGCCACCCATAATTACTTTAAATGGTGTTTCTTTAACACCGCCAACAGCTTCGATGATATCAGAAATAATAGCACCGATAGGCACATTAACATTACATGGCTTCTTTAGCGCACCTCCGTCAAGGGTAAGGCGCTTGCGAACAAGAGGCATTCCTGTGAGAAGAAATTTTGCAATAAAGCGAACTGTACTGACATTCAATACCAATGCCTTCACATCATATGGTAAACCACCTGTAGGCAGTATCCTTTTAGTTGTCTCATAAATTAAAGGTTTCTCAGCTCCTTGAGGATAAACAGTTTTAAGAAGCTTAATTTCTATATGATGTTTATTTTCCTTATCAATATGACTTTGTAAAAGCTTTGCTGCCAAAATTTTATTATCTTCAATTCCGATAACGGCATTGGTGATATTGAGGCTTTTCATTACAACACTTATGCCTTTGATGATTTCGTTAGGATGTTCCATGCATTGACGATAATCGGCTGTTATATATGGCTCGCACTCTGCGGCATTTATTATAAGGACATCAGGTTCTTTGCCTTTTGGCGGATTAAGTTTAACATGAGTTGGAAAACTTGCACCGCCAAGTCCCACGAGTCCTGACTCGCGTATTGCAGCTAAAAAAGAAACTTTGTCAGTAACAACAGGTGGACTTACACTTTCGTGTCTGGTGTAATTGCCATCGGACTCTATTTCAACAACTTCAACACTACCACCGGTACTTGCAACAACTTTTTTTACTGCAGTAACTTTGCCTGAAACGCTAGAGTGTATTGGCACGCTCATATATGCGGTGCTATCACCGATTTTTTGCCCGACAAGCACTTCGTCGCCTACTTTTACAAGAGAAGTACAAGGCGCTCCAATATGCATTGACATTGGAATCTGAACCTTATTGAAATAATCAAGGCGCATAGTCGGAGAGTCCTTGGTATTCTTGTTCTCGGGGGGATGAACTCTTCTACGATATAAATTCATAAGTTGCCTCCATTAACCTAATATAAATAACAAGCAAAAATGCAAAGAGATTATGATTACTTGATTCCAACTACTAAATCGATGGAAAAATCATTCTCCCTAAACTTTTACGTCTAAATATAATATCACAAAAGAAGAGCGTAAGAAACAAAAAATTACAAATTATCACGAAATTGTTGTAATAATTAGGTCTATTCTGATAAAACATCGAATTAGATTTATTCTGATAAAACACCGAATATTGAAAATGAGAATCTAGAATCGTTATTCACCACTTACAAACACATTTCTGTGAAATTATGTCCGAATATATTTCCATAGAAATAGCTCCATTAATATGATTAATTTCTATTACTTTAATAACGCTTTCAAATGCAACCTGTTCAGGGAGCCAACTTGAAAGAATATTTGGTTGACTTGATATCCAGCTCTCGTTATAGAAAGTGCCTTCCTTTTTAAGAAACAAGGCAACATAGAATATATCTGATTCAACAAGGTCCTGGAAAAAATGACTGCCGTATGATAATTCTGGCATAAGCCCTGCAGTTTCAAATTCAACTTCACAAACAACGCTCATATTGCTGATTTCAGAAAAATTAACAGGAACGCCTAAAGAAGGTGTTGTGGTTCCAAGTCTTCCAGGTGAAAGAAGCAATGCAGCCTTATTATCGCGGTTGAAATTGCGGTTTAGCATACCAATAATCCTTGCGACAGTATGTTTTTTTGATTCAGTAAGGACGCTATATTCATGAGGATTAACGACAACAACATATTGCAGAGGGATTCTTGCATTTCCTCCCATGAAATCCCCGTTTACATAAAATAGAGTTCTATCAGGGTCTGTGGTCTCTGGGAAATTAATAGTTTTACCCAAACCCTTAGTTTGAAGAGGTCTACACTGAAGAAGATTTATATGAAAAGAATTATCTTTATTGAAATTAACTGTGTATTCGATATCGACAGGATATCGATAGCTCTTCTGCAGACACGCAAGTATCGCTTTCATATAATTTGGGAATTGTGTTTCAGATAGCAATTTTTGAAAAGTAAGCGTAAATGAAACTGAACCAGAAATTCCTAACTCTCTCATTCGCATAGTTGCCTGCTGATCGATTTCGCCAAACAGACTGCGGTCAATTTTGGGGTTTTCGTAAAAAAGCGTGTCGGCAGGTATTGTGACAAGCGAGTTTTTAGACAAATCAAGCAAATCGACATCATGCTGTGAGTACTTGCTTCGTTTGTCAATATCCACGGGCCACAATAAAGGTTTGTCAAGGCTTACTATTCTTGGGTAATCGCCTGAAACTCTGTCCACAGCACGTGTTCCAAGCCCAAAAACAAGGCGAAGCATACCGGCTTTTGGATCAATTTGCTTATCCCAAACATAAAGGTTTGATGAATTTCCAACACCAGCTAGTGCGGGAAAAAAGTACATCCCGTGATAATCGCCTGAAACCCTCTGAACAAGAAGGGCCATCTGTTCATCCTTGCCGGAAAGTCCCCTTTTCAGTCTGTAATTAAGCGCATTTTCATCCATTGTGCTTGCATACACAACTCGGACTGCATTTTCGAATTCCTGATAACGTTCTTCAGGAGAGCCCTGATTGACGCAAAATACACTTTCGTATTTGCCAGCGAAAGCATTTCCAAAATTATCTTCAAGAAGACTTGATGAGCGTACAATTATAGGCGATTGTCCGAAATATTCAAGCATCTCCATGAATCTTTCGCGGATGGCTGCCGGGAAAGATCCGGTAAGAAGTTTTTCTTTTAAAACTTTAGCCTCGGAAAAATAATGCTCGGTGGTAATCTGTTTCATTCTTAAATTCCACCAACTATTTTGAACAAGGTAGGTGTAAAATATGTCGGCACCAAGATAAAAAGAATCGTGTGCTTCAAGTATACTCGAAAAATCCAGCGAATCATCCTGTTTAAGAATATTTCTTGCAAGTAACATGCCAACAGATTTACCGCCTATGTAACCAGTACCAATCTGGCGATTTTTAATTTTAATTATTTCTTCAAGTGTAAGGTACTTATGAGCAAGTTTTGAAATTGTTTTATCTTTACCTATTAATAAATGAATTAAGCGGCTGAACATTTCTTTTCTTTTCGCATCGCCTACTTTTAGCTCGAGTAAACCTTCTGCCTCAATAAATAATTTGTCCCAAAAATCTATATGTCCACTGCTTCTTTGCTCTGCAAACTTCGGGCGGAATAGTTCAGCGGTTTCGACACTCGAAGTTATAGTTTCAAATGAGCCATTATCATATTTGTGGGGAAGAAACATAGTCGGAGAATATCTTTCCCAGACTTTAAGCGGGTGTAAGTACAATTCAGACGATATATTCTTTAGATCCAATAAAAGCTGCGTTGTTTCACGAATTCTTGCAATCGAGTCAAATGAGTGTTTATTCCGAATTATTGCAAAATAGGCAACTGTGTCAAGAGAAAATAAATAGGGACAAGTTATTTTGAAAAAGTTACCCAGCATAAGATCACTGCACCATTGTTCCAATAGTTCAGTAAGGCAGTCAAATATGTAAAAAGCGTATTTCCCTTCTTTTGCGATTATGTGGTAAACTTGTGTAGCAAATGCTTCAAAACCATTATTGGGGATCAAGTGATATTCCTTAATATATTCAGATTTTGATACAACAGGCGGGTGATTTCCAAATCTCATATAAATGATATTTCTTCCATCTTTGACCGCTTGATTTGCAAATGGCTGCACAAATATGGCATAGTCCTCGACACTGTCAACTTGCCAGACAACATTGTCACCTAGTCGTAAGGAATCAATCATATTATCAAATTCATCTATTCCAGTATGCACACGTCTGCTTAATACATTCATTGCAGGCAACCTCCGTACTATTATATGATATCTGATTATAATACAAATGGGATTTAACCTCAAGATTTATTGAATTATCTGACCTTTTCAAGTAGAATGTATCCAGATAGGAAACTAAAATCAAAATTGGAATTGAATTTATATAAACGGAAGAGGCAAAAAATGGCAACAGTTCATGTTATAAATGGAAGACAAAGAAAACTTTTCGAGGGACATCCTTGGGTTTATAGAAATGAGATAGAAAAGATAGATGGAGAAGTGACAGCAGGTGGCCTTGTCGATGTTATTGACTTCAGAGGCAAATTCATTGGACGCGGATTCATTAACCCGGTTTCATTGATAACAGTTCGATTGCTTACTCATAAAAACGAGGAAATAACTGATGAACTAATTGCGAAAAGAGTAAAGAATGCAATTGCTTATCGACGTTACTATAAACGCGAAGATACCAATTCTGGAAGAATTATATTCGGAGAAGCTGACTTGCTGCCTGGAGTAATTGCGGATATGTTCGGGGATGTTATTGTATTACAGACACTGGCTTTAGGAATGGAAAATTACGAAAAAATCATCGCCGACACCTTGATTTCAGAGTTGTTGCCTAAAACACTAATTTTACGAAACGATGAACCGATTCGTGAAAAAGAGGGAATGGAGCTATATCGCAAAGTATATTATGGCGATGAAATTCATAAAACTATAATTAAAGAAAACGGCATTGAACTAATGGTCGATGTCTTCAGCGGTCAAAAGACAGGATATTTCCTTGACCAAAAAGCCAATCACAGGAAACTTTTAACATATGTTAAGGGCAAAAGGGTTCTTGACTGTTTTACTTACATAGGCGCCTTTGCACTTAATGCAGCAAGGGGTGGAGCAAGTGAAGTTCTTGCAGTTGATATTTCCGAAGATGCAATTAATCTTGCCAGAGAAAATTCATCAATAAATGGATTTGAAAATATAACATTTGAAACAGCAAATGCTTTTGATAAATTAAGAGAACTAGGCAAAGAAAAGCAAATGTTTGATGTGATTATCCTTGACCCTCCAGCTTTTACAAAAAGTAAATCTGCATTAGCTGGCGCGATAAGGGGTTATAAAGAAATCAACTTAAGTGCAATGAAATTATTGCCTCCAGGTGGAATTCTTGCGACACATTCATGCTCTTATCACATGCCTGAGGATGTTTTTGTCGAGACTGTTTTGTCGGCCGCACATGACCTGAGAAGACAAGTAAGAATTATCGACATATGCAAACAAGACCACGATCACCCAGTTCTTGCAGGTTATCCTGAGTCTCATTATTTGAAAAGTTTATGGATTGAAATGTTGGAATAAAATAGTATTAGCTAATAAATTCGGAATTTTAAAATATAATAAAATGTTAAGCTATTTTCTAAATACAATTTTTGTAAACAAATCAGTTATTGTAATAGGATTTATATTGCGTGAAAAATTCAAGTTGTTAATAATATTTAAATCTGATTAAGAAATATGAAACACAAAAGTCCTATGAAATTTCTGCACGAACCTTTAATGGGATTGTCTTGAAATATAAAAGTTTCGTGTATGAGGCAAATTGTGAAGACATCTTGCGCATTGCAAGAGTCATTTTTGAACCTAATGTCGGTTTTGCTAAATATGGAAAATTCGATGTCATTAAATAAGCTGAAAATACAACTGCTTTTAGAGAATGGTCCAAATCGGTTTTGATAGAGATATTGTTTTCTTTATATTCTTTATGGATTTCATTAAGAAGCAACCTGAGATTTTTTATTTTTTCATTATTCTCATAATCTGCTAATTCAGGTGAGTTTGTAAAATCATCAGAATTGATAGACTTAAGAGAATAAGTTAAATCAAAAGAATCGGCAGAACTGAAAGAATCGGCAGAACTGAAAGAATTAGGTGAATTAGGAGAATTAAGAGTTTCTATTGAATCATTATAATTAAGAGAACTATTAGAAAATGATGAAGTTGCTATTAAATTTATCGCCTCGGGTGATTTATCTGCCAAAAATATTTCAGGTAACTTATTTAACCATAAATTTTCATAATCTTTCATACAAAATCCTAATGATTGGAATTTGAGGTTATCATAATCCAAGCGACTCCTTCCTAATTTAGCAGATTCGCGGCGGCTTGCTTTTATTTTTGAAGAAATAAGTCTGTGCAGTTTATACTCGTAGTGAAGGTGCTCTGAAATAGGTTTTGCAATATATTCTTTATCTGAATGATATATACAGAAAAAGTCACATATGAAGTGGCATGCAATCCCAAGGTTTATCATCCTTCTTGCATAAGAAAGTGTAGGATTTTGAGATCTCATAACGTGCTCTAACAAAGCTTCTGATGCTCCTTCACTTGTATGATCTATACGGGAAAGTGAGAATATCATGTCAGGTAAAGTGTTCCCTATCCGGAATAATAGTTTATTAAATAATGAATGTGGGATATTATTTGCCAATACACTGCTGTAAACAAAGGTGCCGATTCGATAATGCGATCCGACTAACATTTTATTTTAACGCCTCCTAATAGTTATTAATAAATAAATTCTATAATAAAAGTGATTAACACTTAATTTTCTCTTTTATAGTTTTATTATAATAACTTCGTGTTATTAATTGATTAAACGACTGTTATGCTTTTGTAAAACATATTTTCATAATATACTTGTTAAACAACATAAAATTGATTAATATAAAAACAAACGGTAAACACGAACCTATAAGAGGGATTAATCTGAATAAGTTCAGATTTAAGTAAAAATGCCGCGATGGCAATACCAAGGTTATACCTACCGTCTGCGACGGTAACGAAATTTTTATGAAAGGCGGATGATTTATCCATTGTATTTTGTGATGAATAAATCGTGGATATAAATGAAACAAGAAGAGATAATTGATTTTCTATGCACTCAAAGAAAGAGCTTTGATAATTTTAATCCTTTGATTTATAGGGATTTGTTCATTAATGGCTATGGCATTAGGGTTCTTGGGATTTACTTCATGGATCATGGACCAAAATGGAATGTGAAACGACACAGACATTCGTTTTATGAATTTCACTATATTCTAAAAGGGGATGTTGTTTCGACCGTAGACGAAAGTGATCACATAATAGAAGAAGGTGAATTTTACCTGATGCCACCTGGAACTTATCATTCGCACATTCAGACGGGAGATTCTGGGCATATTGGCATTGCACTAAGATGGGAGTTTATTGACAGCCAGGGCGAATCTTTTAGCGATAATTATTTGAAAGATAAATTTGTTAAAGAAGTTAAGGAATGCGATGCTTATAAGTTGAATATGAAATTAAAGGCGGCACTTGTAAAAGAAAATTTGAATCTAAGAAATGTTGTTGAAGATTTTCATAGAATCATTAGTTTTTCGCAAAATGTAACAACTAACCCTTATCGCGACGATAAATCAATTGCTGAGGCAATGATGTCATTAGTTCAAGTGGCATTGGCACCAAAAAGCATGCTTATTCTTCAAATTGAAGTTATACAGCTTGTTCTCTTAATTACAAATTTCTATTCACTTAAAAAAAATTTGAGCAACATAAAATCTTCCAGTAAAATGGGTAATGAGACAAAATCTGCAAATAAATTAGAAAACTCTGCAAATTCATCTTGCGGAAACATTTGTGGTGAAAGTTCGGCTTCTGATAATACAAATGGTATAAATTCTAATAATATAGCAGATGATAAAATCTATAATGATAATTTGGATAATGCGAGCTCTAATGATAGTTTGGATAATACGAACTCTAACGATAATATAAATAATACGAACTCTAACGATAATGAAGTGGATAAAAGTGCTAACAATATTAATAATCTTATTAATTTGGCAAATAGAAAAATCAAGGTAGAAAGTGATATCGTAAAGGATGCTATTAAGTTCATAGAAGAAAATTACTGTGGACAAATAGATGTTTTTGATGTTGCCAACTCTGTGCATTTCAGCTACAGCTACCTTGCAGGGATTTTTCGCAAAGAAACAGGCGAGACGATGATACAATATATCAATCGCCTTCGCCTAATCAGAGCACTTAAACTTATTAAATGTACAAACAAAAAAATCTCTCAAATTTCAATCGAATGTGGGTTTAGTACCCCTAATTATTTCTGCATGGTTTTCCGCAGAAAATATGGCAGAACTCCCGAAAGTATAAGAGCTGAATCAGGAGAAGTTGTTGTTCCGGATTAAGTTATATTATTAGCATTCGACAATAAAAAAGCATTATTAACCATGATGAGAATTATTTCAATGTATATAATATTCTCCACAATGGCATCATGAAATCTGTTACAAGAAGTATTACCCAATATAAAATCTGGTATTACCCAATATAAAATCCGGTGCAGAATATCTGGTGAAAAGCAAACCCATAATTGGAATTGAGAGGGGAACTGAGGGAGGATAACAATAATAATTAGTAGATTGAGTCGATATGGGCTTTCCTCATTTCTGATTCCATCTTTCAAATACGGCCTCGACATTTTCTTTAGGATCATGGCTTCCCCATTCGCATTGGGCGATAATTCCGGTTCTTTTATTATCTGGCATAAGCGCTTTAGCCACGCGGTCAACAGCATTGTTTACGTCTTGCTTTGTTCCGAATGGAAGAATGAATTGTCTGTCAATTTCTCCCCAAAACGTTATTTTACCAGCGTATTTTTCGCCAAGTCCTTCGATATCCATACAAAAGAGTTGTGAATTAACTGCATCAACACCAATTTCGATAAGGTCAGGATATATAGCCTCAATATTCCCATCAGAATGGAAGAAAACGAATTTTCCCTTACTATGAAGGATATCGCAATATTCTTTATATAAAGGCTTGTAGAAAGAACGCCATAGATCTGGCGAAATTAAGAGAGATTGCTGGGTTCCCCAGTCGTCCATGAATGAAACACCATCAACATCAGTATTAGCCCACATTGTCATTTCTTTAACATAAAACTCGTGAAGCATATCTCTTAAAACAAAAACTTCATCTTCCTGACTGGCAATATCCATGAATAAATTCTCGGTTCCACGAAGAAATTGCATACGTTCAAATGGTCTTACTTGAGTTCCTGCAATCATGAAATACTCAGAATCTTTACAGCTTTCATTTACCTGACTAAAATCACCTTCGTCAAGTAATTCCCATGGCATTTGGTATGAATCAAGTGCTGACCAATCGGAAAGCAAGGGGTATTTGACTTCTCCAATTACGCCAGGTTCGCCAACAGACCATTCGCAGGCCCACTCATCAGTATAATCGCCGATTTCGCATGGTACACCTTTTGCATATCTTGATTTGCCATAACTATATATTGGATTGGCAAAATCTGATGGATATTTTTCAATTAATTCATCGTATTCATCTTTGCGGAACATTCCAATAGCTGGTAAAGCCCAGCACTGTCTTGGAATTCTATCTACTTCCTGATGGGTTAATGTATTGATGACTCTTTGCTTTGAATTCATAAAATATTACCTCCAATTAAAATTTGTTTTTAAAATTTAAATTGCCTTCACACAAAATGCATATTATTTGATCCGAATTAGAAAGCGCATTTATGTGTTGCAGAATGATTATGCCAAATTTAGCGAAAGCGCAGTTATAAAAATCTATTATTTCATGACAAAAACCTATTTAGTAAATAGCATCAAGCATTACTGCAAGCAGCGTAATCTTTATAAAATCAAATGCGATTTCTCGATTAAATAACAATTTGAAAGTGTCTTACTCCTTAAGTATCAAACTCGATTCTCAATTAAATTGAAGAAAAAATGCAATGGATAAATCATCCTCTATGTATAAAAAAATCGTTACTGCCACAGACGGTAGGTATGGCGCTGGTATTGTCATATTAGTAATTTTTGTTTAATTCTGAATTTATTCAGATTTTCTCATTATCTAAAATGAAAGCTAATTGCTAAAATTTGCATTGAGTGTTAATATTTGTAGTGTGATAGACTTGTTATGAATTAAATAGCGATGGTTCTGTCTGGGGAAAAGTTTCCCCTAAAAGCTAAATCGATATTCACGAAATTTGATTAACATTAGATTTACAAAAAAACATGATTAAGCATAAGATTTGCAAAAATGTAATATTTAGAAATAAGAATATGCAAATTCTTAATCAAATCATTAATCGGAATAAGATTTTATAATTTGAAAAAGTTTACTTATTATTTTAAACTGAAAAGGATGGACATTAAAATGGAAATGACAGACAAAGAAGAACTATTTCAAAAACTCGATCCAAAAATAATTACTTCTTGGAAGATTTCGAGGTGGATAAGATTCGGGATTTTTGCGGTCATTATGGCTATCCCGACAGTTATTTTATTTATATCAGAAGTTCCAAAAGAGGTTATGATTCCAACCTTGATTATTGACGCACTTATACTAGGATATCTTACAGTAACCCCTTTCTTATATCCGGCTATTGAATATCGCCAGTGGAAATATTCGATTTCAGAGGATCGCGTGCTTATAAAGCATGGAATTTTCTTCATCCAGACAACCATAATTCCTGTTATCAGAATACAGCATGTTACGATTTCACAAGGTCCTATAAAAAGGAAGCTTGGGATTTCAACGATTCAGATAAACACGGCAAGCGGCGGTTTCAAGATTGAAGGGCTGTCAGATGACAATGCTAAATCAATTGCTGAGTCTTTGAAGAATAAACTGCTGACAAGGTTGAATCAACAAGCGCGAATATAGGCCTTAATGATGCTTTTAGATTATTAAGAAACGCAACCACTTCAACTGCTACTAATTATATGAATAATACTACTACTACTACTACTACTACTACTACTACTAATACTACTACTACTACTACTAATAATAAGGCTATGAATGCTAATAATGTTACCAAAGCTACTAATGATACTACTCCTGTTACTGAAACTAATACGAATTTATTGGTATTGGTAGAAAATTTCTGATTCATGCGGTTATAAACCTACAAAAAAAATTGTTAAATCAAAAATCCCGGAGGCCAAAATGGTTAGTGAAAAGAATAATTCAGATATCGACAATAATAAAAATACTAATTCAGCAAACAACAACGATAATGATGTAAGCTACGTTAGCAATATAACAAACGATGTTGATAACAATATTGAAAATCACAAATCAGATCATGAAACTTACGCCCATGCTTCGCAATTGGAAAGCAACAAGGCTGCAGTTGTTGAAGAATCTGAGTTCGTTTTTTCTCGTAAGAGGGGAAACATCCTTATCTTATTTGAGAAGTTAACACAGTTACCATTGCTGATTGCGACCATTGTATTTACGATAGTTGCAGGAACTACGATGGATAGCAACCTTATATCATGGGCTGCGATTGTAGCCTTAAGTCCTTTTATCCAGCTGATGAAATATCTTTTTACATATTATACTATTGCAGACAATCAGCTAATTGTTGAATCAGGGCTTTGGAACAAGAAAAGAATTGAAATTCCAATTAGAACAATTACGACAATTGACCTAACCCAAAATATACTTTACCAGATTTTCAAAACATACAAAATCAAAGTAGATAATGGAAGTCAGGCAAAAGACGCTGTTAACAAGGCTGAGGTTCAATTTGCTTTAAAAGAGGAATTAGCCTTCAAATTCAAGCGACTTGTTGAAAACGAAGGGGCCGAAAGCGATGTTGCAGGAATGGAACAAAGTGAATTGGCAGAAATAGTACAAAGCGAATTGGCGGGAATAGCACAAAGCGAATTGGCGGGCAATTTTTCAAACTCAAGCTTGGGAATAAACACAAATGCAAACACAAATGCAAACACAAATGCAAATACAGATAATTTTGATGCAAATAATGTTTTTAAAGAAAATGGAATCAAAAAAAATGCAGTTTTTGCAGGTGCTAGGAAACCCATTGTAAATACGAACTTTGTTAGTGAAAACATTTCAACTGGTACTAAATCCTTGCAGAATAATGCCAAAATATCAGCTCCTAAGGCACCATTACATGTTGTTGCTTCAAGCCCTTTTGATTTCTTGAGACTTGGGCTTCTTGAATCAAAATTGATTTATATCGTTGGAATTTTCCCTTTGTTATCTCTAGGGGCATTTGTTCTTGGAAGCATAGGAATTGATACAGAAAAGATAAATTATGAAGAGATTTTTACTAAGGTTTTTGAAATGTTCCCGATTGGTATTTTTATTTTGATTGTAATTGTTGCGATATTCTTGCTGGGAACTGTTTTTTCAGTTGTTAGAGCGGTAACGACTTATTTCGGATTTGAAATTTCGGCGGATCCCAAAAAAGTTTATATTTCCTATGGACTTATCACGAAAAGAAAATACACTCTTCTTAAAGAGAAAATAACAGGCATTACCCTTAAACAAAATATACTGATGCGGTTATTTAAACAATACCGTTTAGAAGTTATTGTTATAGGATATGGAGACAACTCAGATCAGGAAGCTAAGAAGGAACCGGTGCTTTTTCCTATTGCAAACAGAAGCAAAATTGACGAAATAGTAAAAAACATTTTGCCTGAGTTTGAAGGCGATTACTATTTTGAAAATGAAACATCAAGCAAAAAAATTGCAAAAAACGAAACATCATTTAACGAATTAACGAGCAATAAATCATCAAATATCAAAGAATCTAACAACAAAAATTCGAAATCTAAAATTGAAAACAACGTAACGTTTAATGCCGAAAGGTCATTGGATTTGAAAGAAGTTAGTGAACTGAAGGCTGTCTACAAGCCAGATAATATAAATGATGGGAATTACGATTCCAAAAATAATAAGAAATTGAAAAGGCATGGTACTGACCGTAGCGCTTTAAGATATTATTTTTATAATTTCGGATTTGTTTTTGCGACTGTGTTCTTCATCTGTAGTGTTGTTTTTTCAATATTTATGCATGACGTAATAGCTGATCCCACAATACCAATAAATCTTTTTTGGTTTTTGCTAATTCCTTCTACATTTATTGAAATTCTTACAATTGGAGATATTATTCTTCAATTTATGAATACAAAAATGTTATCAGGAAAGCAATTAGTTATAATCAAATCAGGCGCATATCACCTGACAACTACGATTCTTAAGACAACTTTCATCGAAAGCATTACAGCAAAAGCGAGCAGATGGAAAAGTCGCCGAGGGTTTGCTTCAATTAAACTTGGATATGTCGCTCCTTTACGCTCATCACGGATGGTTGTTCTCAATCGCAAAATCGAAGAATTTTACGATCTCGAAAATGTTCTTGATGTATAATAAAACTAATTAAGCTCCTAATTTTTTAATAAGGGCTAAATATTTTTTATATGTAAAAACGATCAAAAATAGTCTAGACAAGAAATGTTTTCATGTTTTATAGGTTTTTATCGAATTTTCATAGGACCTTATCTAGAGTCAAAAATTGTATAGGGAAGGTTATAGCAAATGCCAAAAAAATACACACACTTATTATTTGATGCGGACGGAACACTTTTTGATTTCGAAAAAACCGAGCATCAGGCTTTTGCAGACACGATGGAAAAATATGCCATTCCCTATTCAGCGGATTGGCTTTTAATGTATAAAAACATAAATATCAGTTACTGGAAAATGCTTGAAAAAGGGTTAATTACTAAAGATGAACTTTTGCCAAAACGCTTTGCGGATTTTCTCGACAAGATAAAAAGGACGGACCTTGACCCTAGAGAACTTAATAGAACATATCTGTCACGGTTAGGGCAATATGCTTTTCTTTCCCCTGGAGCACTTGACGTATGCAGAATTTTGAGTGAAAAATACACACTGCTATTGGTAACAAATGGCGTTTATTCAACTCAGGTTAGTCGTTTTGATAAGACCCCTCTGAAACAATACTTCACAGAAATGATTGTATCAGAGAAAATTGGCTACACAAAACCTGACCCAAGATATTTTGATTATGTTTTTGACCGACACTCAATTTCGGATAAATCCAAAGCTATAATCATCGGTGATTCTCTATCTGCAGATATTAAAGGCGGAAGAGATTATGGCATTGACACCTGTTTTTATAATCCGGAAAATTTGCCGGTTGAAGATGACGTTTGCACTTTTAACATAACGAAACTTGAGCAATTAGTCGAAAGATTATTTTAAACAAACTTTATAAATTAGGCTTTTATAATGATAAATATTGGATATGTGTATGTAACATATACTCATATTTATAATGTAATTTCATTGACAAAATCACTAGAGACTGTATAATAAATACTGCAAACTAGTTTAAAAAAACCTAATATAATTTAAACAATATTTATGTATTTATTATATTTTTTATTAAATACATTAAAGACACTAAAGAGAATAATAAAAATTATTACACAACCCTTACACTTATAAGGAGATCTCAATGTCTAGTGTGAATCCATTCGGTCTTATCAATTATAGCAATTACTATCTTAATCCCATAGCATACTATAGCAAGATTTGGGAGAAATTTGATATGGATTTGCATACTCATCCATATTATGAAATCATGTATGTTGAAGATGGCATATGTACAATTATGCTATATAGTACCGATAAATCAGGAGAACCTCACGAATCAAGTGTTATTCTTTCGAAGGATATGGCAATCTTTATAAATTCAAATGTATATCACCGACTTATTGTATCACAACCAACCAAAATGTTGCATCTTGAATTTGAACGAATTGATAATTCAATTATTAATGGATCGATTGATTTTGGGCGTATTATTCAAAATACTCAACACCTCAAGCAACTTTTTACTGAAAATAAAATTTTTTATATAATAAAAAATGCACATGAAGTAATTTCTCCTATTAAAAGAATTCATGCTGAGTTAGTTGATAATATTGTTTTGAACGAGGATAATTATTTCTTAGTTCAAGCATATATAATTGAGTTGTTTATAAAAATTTCTAAAATATACCGCGACAACACTTACAAAGGTGGTATTGTCT
The DNA here is from genome assembly GCA_038326615.1 of Saccharofermentanales bacterium. Classification (GTDB taxonomy): domain Bacteria; phylum Bacillota; class Clostridia; order Saccharofermentanales; family UBA5734; genus JBBQKF01. Next base: position 16,164 of record JBBQKF010000057.1, read on the forward strand.
ATATACGCAAAGCGATAAGTTATATAAGGAACAACTATACCAATAAAGTGACTGTTGAAATGATATCTAAAGAGCTAGGAGTTAGTAACGGGTATCTCCAAAAACTTATAAAAGATGAGACAGGGAAAACTCTATTTGAAATTGTAAACAATTATAGAATTGAGAAGGCAAAATTGCTTATTAATTCTACAACATTCCCTCTTATAGATATAGCGATTGAGTGTGGATTCAATAATAGACAAAATTTCTACCATATATTTAAAAATATTGTTGGGATGAGCCCTCAAGAATTCAGAAAGGGCGCGACATCAAACAATTTGTATTATTTTAATAATGAGTATGCCAATACACTTTATAATGAACTTCGTATCTGATATGTGTAACAACTTGTTTGAATTACCTTTCAATTTATAAAGATACATGAGAATATTTTACATATCTACTATTTCATTCTAGTTTTATTACTGTTGCCTTTTTCAATCTGACTATTATTTAAATGTGCAAAGAAAAATAATTGTAATATCATTATTAATTTGATAGCATTCGCAAGCGAAAATATTTAACAAAACGGTGTAAAATTTTTAATTGGAGGGAAAATGGAGGGAAAAATGAAGAAATTAATTAGTATTCTCATCATACTCGTTATGGTCGCTATTAATGTTTCTATTTTTAACAATAAAGTAATTCCTATAAGTAGTGAAGAGTCACGAATTGTATATAAACCACAAGAAATTCAATATCCTTTAAAAAATCCAGATACAGGATGGATAAATTATTCCTTTTCTCCATTTACTGATTTTACACCTCTTTATAGTGGCTCGAGTTCCAAATATTCAACAACATGTTATTCAAATTATTTTACTTGGAGGGATTTAGAACCGCAGGAAGGTGTTTATGATTTTTCTGCTATTAATAATTTTGTGAATCAGTGGTCAAATCATGGCATGTCACTGGCAATCGGAATTCATATGGCTGATGCTACAAGTTTACCTGGACAAATTCATGTTCCTCAGTACATTTATGAAAGTGTAGGAGGAAAATGGATAACATCGTTATACGGAGGAGCTTTCACACTGCCTTATCCAACATGGGAGCCGTATTATTGGGATGATTTGCTACTCGACTCCTGGGGAAATATGTTAAAGGCATTTGCAGCTGAATATGCAAAAAAACCCAAATGGCAGAAATACATAAAAGAATTCGACATGTCATCTTTCGGACAATGGGGTGAATGGCACACTGAAATGTTCGGACATGAGTCTTCAAAAACAGACCCAAAAAGCAAACTGTTCAATAAAAGTGATTCCCAGATTAAACAGATACAAGTGCAGACAATGGAACGAATGTCAAAGCAATATACAGATTTGTTCCTAAATAATAATGATGGAATCAAATATCCTAAGCTCGGATTAAATGTAGTATATTCCACGGTAACTTATGGAGAATATAAATTTGCAACGAATGGGACACTTGCTCCCGGTATTAAAAATGTTATTGACAATTCGTTGTTTAATCAGATATCGATTTACAGACGCTTCATTGGTGGGGAGTATTATCTTTATGGACCTGACAGAACGGCGATTCTTAAAAATTGGCAGAAACTGAGGTTTCATGGAGAATGGGGATCTGCGACAGGTAATATAAATGATGGAGATTTCGGCAACAATACACAGGGGAATCCTACAACAACACAACAAGCAATACAACAGGCACTTGACTATCATTCAAGCACATTAGGCTGGTATGTTGGAAGCGTCCTTGAATCAAAAAAACTAAATGTGGCAGAGGTGCCTTCCGGCAAACTTTATAATGGAAAAGATTACATTTACTATGATGGCATGACTCTCGAAGAATATTACCAGGCAAACTGTGGGTATAGACTTGTACTTAATAGTGCCGAATTTCCTAGCAATCTTAATAATGGTCAGACCTTTAAACTTATTCAGAACTGGGCTCAAAAAGGTGTTGCGACAGTATACAATAAATATAATTTGACAGCATACCTTGTGAATGATAGCGGGAAAGTAATATCACTTGGATCAGACGAATCCTTTGATGCAAGAGGAATGCTTAAGAAAGAAAATGATGTACTGAAAAATTACAACATTGTTACTACCCATAAGCTTCCGGCCAATATTAGCCCTGGATATTACCAGCTTAAAATAGCAGTGACTGATCCTGCCACAGGTGAACCAGCAGTAAATCTAGCGATTCTAGGGAAAGATAATGGTGGAAATAACTATGGAAAATATTCATTAGGTTATATAGAGGTGGGGAATTTTACTGGGAAAAAACCAACTTTTACGGCAAATAGCTACATTAAACCCGAAAAAATGAAAAGTAGTAGACCGATACTGAAAAAATCAAACAATTCATTTGTGTGGGGTGATCCAGATAATAGTTTTACTGGATATGCAGGCTTTTCATTTTCACTAAAAAAAGGTGTTGATGTATATGATATTGGTTATGCTATCAAAGATAGAAAGTATTCTTATCCAGTTATAATGTCGATTGTTGATTTAGAAAATAAAAATGTGCTAGTATCACAGGTGTTTAGATTTGCAGGAGGTGGGTATCTAGAAAGCGGACAGTTATCAGTTCCTGTGAAGTTGTTTGCAAATAGAAAATATGCAGTTCTTGCCAGATATTCTGAAGAGAAAGCTAATATTTACGGAGAGAAAATAGTAATTAAAACTCTTTATAGAAACAGCCCGTTAAACTTGATTAACAGCAATTTTGATGACATACATGCGGTAACATCATCAGATGGTAAAATAATAAAAGCAAGTGAAGGTGGCGAGAACAAAAGCAATGGTGTAATTAATCTGGGTTTTAAAGAAACATCTGCATCAGAATCAGTTGCATCCACGAATTCTCTATCATCTACAACCTCTATGTCAAAATCCGCTGATGATGAACAAATTATATCATCAAGCAATTCTTACTCATATAATTCCTCTATTTCGTTTGCTTCTTCTGTGGGGAGTAATTCTATCTCGCGTAATGAGAGTCAAATTGTTGTGAGTGATGCGAAAAGCATAGAAAATCTTAAAAATACACAAAAAACAAAATTTCCACAATCATTAGTAATTATTGCCGTTATACTATTAACTGCAGGTATTACAGCATTGTTATATTTTCTTGTTTATAGAAACAACCAAAACACCTAATAAAAACAGTATGAGAATATTTGTCATCTAAGGCTATTATGCTAAAATATTTAACTTGTTCCCGAAATTTTTAGTATAAACTGTAATCAAATAAGGATTTACCAGGGGAGGTTATAGGTTATAATGAAGAATTTAAATAAGCCAATATCTTTAGTAACAGCATTTATTCTATTTATTACATGCTTACCAGGATGTAACAATCCAGCAGCCAGCCAAAATAAGGATGAATTTTTAAGTGATCAATCTATGTCAAAGTACATTTCAAAAGCTTATAGTGTTAATTATATCGAAGGCGGAATAAAACTTGAAAAATTTGTTTTCGAAACAACAGCGAAGAGTAAAATGGTTTGGAGCGGAACAGTTCATTTTGCTAATATGGATATTACAAAGAGTGGGGCAGTTGAAATAAAGCTTCTTAAAGGTAAAATTGATAAATTCCAAATTAGCCCAGAAAACAAAGATTATAAAGCTAGCATATCAAATGGCGTATTGAAAATGAATATCAATATTAATGATAAAATATGGGTAGAAATTAACGGAGATAAATTACAGCCACTAATGCTTTTTGGAAATCCGCCAAAACCTGCTGTTCCTCAAGATGCAATTTACTTTCCTGCCGGAATACACAATATAGGAAGAGCATATAAGGTTAAACCTAATACTACTTTATATCTTGATGAAGGCGCTTATCTTATAGGAAGTATCGATGCAAGAGGCAGCGAAAATGTTAAAATAATGGGAAGAGGCATTATTTCTGGAGAATACAAGTCAGGAGCAGAGGTAATGGCTGAGACAAATAATTCTGCAAACTGGGAACTATTCCAGGAGTACTTTACAATAAGGGGTGATGCAAGGCAAACCGGATTTGTTCTCGATGGTGTTTCGATTATCAACACCCCATGTTATAACGCTTACTATGTTAATGAATTTCGCAATGTTAAAATAATTTCCCCTTGGGTATATACTTCGGATGGTTTTCATGCAATGCCAACCAAAGATAAACCAGGTATAGTAAAAGATTCATATGCTTTTGTTGCGGATGATGTTTTTTACGCAAGTTATAATCAATATGGCAATGTAGAAATAACAAACTGTTTCGCTTCATCTACCAATAATAATATTTTCTTAATCGGTTATTGGGGATGGGGAATGAAAAATAATTATAAAGCAACTGTAAAGGATATTTATGTAAAACCTTTTGTTGAACACGCGATTTTCCAAGCGGTTATTGATGGTGCAACTAGTGAGACTGGGTTTAAAGATATGACATTTGAAAATATATATATTGAAGGAAACATCATATGTCCGCTTATCTGGATTCAGAATCGTTATTACCCTTGGCCGGAACAACAGAAGAATAAAATGCTTGGAAATGCAAAAAATATAGTTTTCAAAAATATATCTGTTTCTGGAAGACAACTCAAAACGAGCAAATTATTAGGATTGAATTCATCAAATGGACTTCAAGACATTACTCTTGAAAACATAAGTATTAATGGT
>JBBQKF010000058.1:0-20527 GCA_038326615.1 Saccharofermentanales bacterium
TGCGAAAGTATCTGTGTAGGACGGATGAAAATATCCGACCAGCAGTAGTGGGCTTGGACAGCCCTAAGATGTACCGGTGGGACGGTTATCGTTTCTCCGGGAATCCGAAGCTCGCCATTTCAATGGCGATGTAGTTCACATATTCAAAGCACTAATCTTTGTTTGATAACATTTCTCTTGCAAGATCAATAGCTTTTGCTTCATTTTGTCCACCTGACAAAAGTCTTGCAATCTCTTTAACGCGGCTCTCTTCATCAAGATACTTTAGTCTCGTTGTTGTTTCATCATTTTCGACAATTTTCTCGATATAAATATGTTGTAAAGCTTTTGCTGCAATTTGCGCCATGTGTGTAACACATAAAACTTGGTGATTCTTGGATATTTCAGAAAGTTTATCGCCCAACAATCCTGCTGTTTTCCCACTGATTCCAGTATCAACTTCATCAAAAATCAAAAGAGGTATTTCATCACTCTTTGCTAGTATTGTCTTAATCGCCAGCATTATTCTTGATGCTTCACCACCAGATGCTATTCGCGAAAGAGGTTTAAGATCCTCCCCCACATTAGGTGATATTAAAAATTCAATCTGATCAAATCCTGAAAAACCCACTTGATTTGGTTCATCATTATGATTTACTGAAACACTAAATTTCGTTCCCTTCATACCAAGCTCTCCAAGCTCAACACAAATATCGTTTTCAAGTAAAATAGCTGCAGCTTTACGTTGTTCATATATAATTTTTGCAGCATTTTTTAACTGATTATATAAATTATCTTTTTCATTTAAAAGCTCATGTACTCTTTCTTCACTAGATCTGATTGCTGTTAATTTTTGAACTGCATTTTTATAAAATTCAAGAACGCCTTCAATACTTCCACCGTATTTTTTCTTTAATCTGAATAGTAAATCAAGCCGAGAATCAATTTTCTCTAATTCGCCAGGCTCAACTAAGACTTTTTCCATTTCGTAGCGAATTGCTTCACAGACCTCGTCAAGTTGAGCTTCAACATCAGAAAGTGTGTCACGTATTCCTTTGAATTCTTCAAAATTACCAAGTTGATGTTCCATTAAATTTTTAGCACTTGAAACTGCTGGCAAAGCTGGAAGGCTAATATCCCCATTAAGAAAAAACAAGCTTTGTTCAAGTGTTGACCTTATCTTTTCGATATTTGCAATTATTTTGCGACGCTCAGAAAGTTCTGTGTCCTCGTTTAGTTTTGGATGAATTGTCTTTATTTCTTTAATTTGAAATTCAAGAATATCTATCATCTGTTCTTTTTGGGAATCATCAAAAATAAATTCCTGCAAAGAACGAATACATTCATAATATGGTCCTAATATATTTCTATAAATATTTATTGCATTTAAAACACCCTCGCCTGCAAATCTATCAAGAAGTTCTAGTTGCATATCTTGTCGGAAAATAGCCTGATTCTCGTGCTGTCCGTGAATATCGAGTAAATTCTTAGTTATAGATTTTAATGCTTGAATTGGAACCATCTTTCCATTTATTCGTGCAAAAGTTTTACCATTTTGAAATATTTCACGTACTATAAATAAAGTATCATCTTCGATTTCAATTCCGTATTCATCAAATAAAGTTTTAGTCATTCTAGTGTCGCTAACATCAAATACAGCAGTTATAACAGCACAATCACTGCCATGTCTTATCATGTCCTTATTAGCACGACTCCCGGTTATGCATCCAATAGAGTCAATTATTATAGATTTCCCTGCACCTGTCTCACCAGTTAAAATCGTAAGGCCTTCCCTTAAATCAAAAACCGTATGGTTAATTAATGCAAAGTCTTTTATTTCCAATCTTATTAGCATGAATTACCTCCGTTTATTTTACAAAGCAAGACGTATATCACATCATAAGCGATTTAAGTCTTTCAACAAGGTGGTTAGCCAGTATTGATGATTTAGTAGCAACAAAAATTGTATCATCGCCTGCTAATGTTCCAACAACTTCAGGAAGATCAAGTGAATCAATTGTAGAAGCACTTGCACCGGCCATTCCTGGCAAAGTCTTGATTATAACAAAACTTCCCGCATTTTCACAGGAAATAACTGCCTGTGCAAAAACATTAATAAGTTTAGATGTAGTTTTTTCTTTTATTTTATTATTAGCCACGTATTTCTGCATATTCTTATCGTTTGAAACTTTTGTCAGTCCAAGTTCCTTAATGTCTCTTGAAATTGTAGCCTGAGTGACATCAAGGTCAAGATTACGTAGTATTTCAACAAGTTCTTCCTGCGTTGAAATATCATTTTTTGATATTATTGATAAAATATGATTGTGTCGTTCATTCTTATTTACCTTCATGTTAATCCTCCATTATTATTGATTCCCGCGGGAATATATTTTTGTTGTAAGTGATTCATAAAAATTTGCACGATCAAGTTTCACTAGATTCATCGATTTGGGTGATTTAGTTACAACAATACGGTCAAGTTGATCTAATGTACAGACATGCGTACCATCAGACGTTAGCAGAGGATTAAATGGATACTCTCGAATTACTATTTCAACATGACTTTCGGGGGATACTACATAGCTTCTATTGTGTAAAGTGTGAGGATTTAATGGGGTAATTAATAACATTTCAAGATTCGGCTGGACAATTGGCCCGCCAGCTGACAAAGAATATGCAGTTGATCCTGTTGGCGTTGAAACAATAACTCCATCGCCTGGAAGTTTTTCAACAAGTACATGATCAATAAATAAATCAAGAGTTAATATTCTTGAAATTCCGCCACGAGTAACAACAATATCATTCAAAGAAAGTGTTTGAATCTTTTTGTCACCCATACTTGAATAACAAGTTGAATGCAAAAGCATTCTTTTCTCTATCTGATATTCACCTTTTAGTATTTTTGTTAGTGCTTGAAATGTATCCTGAGGTTTAATTTCTGCAAGAAATCCCACGCTGCCTAGGTTAACACCAATAATTGGTGTGTCTTGTGAAAGATAATCGTGAACAGCAGTAAGAAAGGTTCCATCACCACCAAGACAAATAAGAAGTTTGCATGAAGCATAAGTATCAAAAACAATACTTTCACAGCAATCGGTTAATGAATTTCGATATTTCTCGTCAAGAACCGCAACCCCACCGAGCATTACAATTTCATTTGCAATCTGCAATGTTTTTTTGAATCCATTATCCTTTTCGGGATTGGGTATCAAACCGATACGCATACATTTGTCCTCACTCACATATAATTTATAATTGTTGAGTTTTAAAGAATATTCTGATATTTTTTGATAAATCAGAGATATTGCTAAAATTATACACTATTTAAGTCATAAAATGAATAATATAAATTTAAAATGTATGAATAATATTTACAAAAATGAAACAATATACAACAAAAACCTACATAATATTTAGTTTTTCAAGACCGGCAATTTTTTTAAAATCAATTTTAGTGCAACTTCTTCGATGTTTAAAGAATCCATTCCTTCAAGATTGTACAATTCATCAACCTTCCCTTGACATAATGGATGATCACCAACTCCAATTTTAACTAATTCTGCAAATATTTCGTTTTCAGACATAACAGATTCTATCGACGACCCTAGTCCTCCACGTTTTATAGCATTTTCTATAGTTATAACGCATTTAGTTTTCGTTATTGACTTGAGAATTTCTTTTGAGTAAATCGGCTTTATGCTTCTGATGTCAATCAAGTCGCAGGAATATCCTTTTTCCTCAAGTGTTTTACATAAAATAACACCTTTTTCAGCCATTATTCCTTCGGTGATTATGGTAAGATCTTTTCCTTTACGAAGAAAAACTGGTGATGGGTATTCAAAATCATAATCAATTGTTTCAAATTCTTCTAATAAAATCTTTTCGTTTCCCCTAGGATATCTTATTGCTACAGGTCCTTTGCATTTATACAGAGCATATTTAAGCATCTGATTAAGTTCATGATAATTTCTTGGCGACAAAATTTCAAGTGAAGGTATTGTATTAAGAATTGCAATATCATATATGCCTTGATGAGTTTCACCGTCTTCGCCAACAATACCGGCTCTGTCAATGCAAATTACAACATGCAGATTCTGTAAGGCGACATCATGAAGAATTTGATCATAAGCTCTTTGAAGAAATGTAGAATATAGTGCAACAACTGGCTTAAGGCCTTCAGCTGCCATACCAGCAGCCATAGTCACGGCATGCTGTTCTGCTATTCCTACATCAAAATGTCTCTTCGGAAACTCTTTTTGAAAATAATCAAGACCTGTTCCTGCTGACATAGCTGCACAAACAGTTGTAATTGAGCTATCATTTCTTGCATATTCAGTAATAAAATCTCCAAATGCATTTGAAAATGAAGAATATGGAATTTGCGATGTTTTAACCAAAGGCTTTGTAAGGCCATTGGCAACTTCAAACGGAGCAACCCCGTGATACTTATCAGGTGATATTTCTGCAAAATTATAGCCTTTACCCTTTTGAGTAATTATATGTATGAGGATTGGCCCTTTCATTTTTTTAGCCGATGAAAGATGCTTTTCGATTTCATTAATGTCGTGGCCATCTATTGGCCCATAATATCTAAACCCAAGGTCTTCAAAAATAACTTTTGATGGCCTGATAATTACACGCAATAAAGTTTTGATTCCTTCAAGTATATTTGCTAAAAACCTTCCAGCTTTAGTTTTGGTAAGAAATTCATATGCGCTTCTTTTTAATAGAAGATATCTCGAAGATACACGAATAGCTTCAAGGTGCTTTGATAATCCACCAACATTACTATTTATCGACATTTGATTATCATTAAGAATAACAATCATATCAAGTCCAGACTGACCGGCATCATTTAAAGCTTCAAAAGACATTCCACCTGTCAAAGCACCATCACCAATTACTGCAACAACTTTGTTTGAAATTCCTTTTATATAATTAGCTCTGACCATCCCTAAAGCAGCCGAAATCGAGGTGCTGCTATGTCCAGTGTTAAATGAATCATATTTGCTTTCACATCTTTTTGGGAAGCCTGAAATTCCGTCCTTCTTTCTCAAATTGCAAAAATCATCGCTCCTGCCAGTAAGAATTTTATATGCATATGTCTGGTGACCCACGTCCCAAATAATTCTATCTTTACAAAAGTCAAATTGTCTCATCAAAGCAATGGTAAGTTCAATAACACCAAGATTTGATGAGAGATGCCCTCCGTTTTTTGATACAGTATCGATTATTTTTTCGCGCAACTCACTTGATAACTCAATTAGTTCTTTATCGTATAGATTTTTAATGTCCTGTGGCAAGATTAATTTATCGTCGAGAATTGACATGCTAAACCTCCGTTTCGTTAAATCTAGAATTAATTTTCACGCTTTAGTAAATACTTGGTAAAGTTTTTTAGAAATTTTACATCAAACCCTCGGTTTTCAATATTATTAAGACAGGCAAAGGCTTGATTTGTAGTTTCTTCAAGAAGCTCCTTAGCTTTTGAAATTCCAAAAAGTGATATGTATGTTGATTTTTTACTTTTTGCATCTTTGCCAACTGTTTTGCCCATACTTTCAGAATCTGATGTAACATCTAAAATATCGTCTTTAATTTGGAATGCAAGACCAATTAATGAAGCATACTGCTCCAATACTGCTACAATGTCAGCTGGAGTTTGAGCGATATAACACGCCGCAATTACAGGCACTTTAATCAGTGCTCCTGTTTTCATTGAGTGCATTTTTTTTAAAAGATCATAGGGTATTGATTTATTTTCACTTTCAAGGTCAATTATCTGACCTCCGATCATGCCATTATCACCTGTTGCAGTACATATTGCAGAAATTGCTTCAATTTTACCTTTTTTGGGGTTTATGATGCAATCTGAAAGCATTGTTTCATATGCTTTATTTAGCAATGAGTCCCCTGTCAGAACCGCAACGCCTTCTCCAAATACTTTATGAGATGTAAGTCTGCCTCTTCTATAATCATCATTATCCATAGCTGGCAGGTCATCATGAATAAGCGAAAAAGTGTGAATCATTTCAATAGCACAAGCATATGGTAAAAAGTCTGATTTATCGGTATCAAACAACTCTGCTGTTGCAAGGCAAAGAACCGGACGAATTCTTTTTCCACCAACAAGCAAGCTGTAGCGCGATGCTTCAGATATTGTTTTTTGTGCATCATCAATCACTTGAACAAAACCGTCAAGGCTTAAGTCAACTAATGAAACATATGATTTCAATTTTTCATTAAATGATTTCATAATTACCACATGATTTATTTTTCACAAAATGCAATAGATAAATCATCTCCTTTTATAAAAATTTCCTTACCGTCGAAGACGAGTGTTTTTGCAGAATCTGAATTAATTCTGATTTATGACTCGAATTCCACTTCATGGTTATTCCCAGAAGAATCTTTTACTAATTGTTCAATTTTATGTTCAATCGAGTCAATTTTTTTACTGCAAAATCTCGAAAGAGCTATTCCATCAGTGTAAATCTTCATTGATTCTTCTAATGAAGCATCTCCTTTTTCGAGCAAACGTACAATTTCTTCAAGTTCAGCCATAGCTTCTTCAAAAGATTTAGATGTATCTTTTTTTGATTCTTTCATAAAAACCTCCACATTATCTTAACTATTGTTAGTATAAAATTATAAATGATTTTTGTTAGTGCCTTTAACAACAATCTATGTGTCGCTTTCAATATTCTTAATATTTTTAACTAGACAATCGAGAATTCCATCAGAAAGTCTTACTGAAAGGTTATCTCCAATTTTTACTGACTCAATGGAATTAATTGATTTTTCAGTTTGTTTATTTTGAACAACACCATATCCTCTCAATAAAACTTTTAGAGGACTTAATCCATCGAGATGAACAACAAAATGTTTCAAGGCATTTTTTTCCTTTTCAAGGATGTTTTTAAATGCAACTGAGATTTTCTGCTCAAGTTTATCAGAATATTCTCTCTTCTTTTCGTACAGAAGTTCTGGATGAGTAAAATATCTGTGTTGTTCTATGTGTTTCAATTTAAGTTTTTCAAAATCAAGTTTACCCATCAATTTTTTTCTTAGCAGTTTCTCTTGCAGTATTATAGCCGATTCACAATCATTTTTGACTGGCATTACAAGTTCTGCAGCAGCTGATGGTGTAGGCGCTCTCATGTCTGCAACAAAATCACATATTGTGTAATCAGTTTCATGACCAATAGCTGAAATAATTGGAATTTCAGAATTAAATACTGCTCTTGCTACAATTTCTTCATTAAAGCACCATAAATCTTCAATAGATCCTCCACCTCTTGCAATAATTACTACATCAATGTCGTCACGTTTGTTTAATTCTTCAATAGCTAATACAATTGATTGAGCAGCAAGATTACCCTGAACATTAGATGGGACCAATAAGAGGTTGAAATCTGGAAACCTTCGCGATAAAACGTTAATAATATCTCTTATAACAGCACCTGAAGGTGAGGTCACAACACCAATTCTATTTGGCAAAAATGGAATAGTTTTCTTGAATTTCTGATCAAAAAGACCTTCCTGCGAAAGTTTTGACTTTAATTGTTCAAAAGCTACGTAAAGATCACCAACACCTTCCTGCTTCATAGTATTAATGTATAATTGGAATTTACCATCCCTGTCATAAAGAGATGCTTTTGCAAAAACAATAACACTATCCCCGTCTTTCGGCTGAAACATCAAGTTTATTGTAGATACTTTAAACATAACGCAACTTACTGTTGACTTGTCGTCTCTAAGATTGAAATATAAGTGACCTGAAGGATACCTCTTGAATGAAGAAATTTCTCCTTTGACAAATAGGCCGGATAAATTAGGGTCCGACTCAAGAACTGAATTAACGTATTTGTTTAATTGTGATACTGTAACAGCACCATTCATTTGTTTTTGATCCTGTCAGATTTTTTATCAGATTTAGCATCCGATTGTTTAATGATTATTTTTTTTAAGTCAACATCTGATTGTTCAATGATTTTTTCTTCTAATTTAATATCTGATTGTTCATAAGACGTTTCATCATTTAAATCAATTTCTTCAAGTTCTGGCTCTTCAGAAGGGTCTACAAGTCCAGCTTTTGCTGCATCAAAATCATCTTTTGGTTTAATATATGACAAATTTCCTAAAATCCCGTTAATAAAAGATCTTGCTTCATCAGTACTGTATTTTTTCGACAAAAAAACAGCCTCACTTACTGAAACATTGAATGGAACCATAGGTAAAAACATTATTTCATAAGTGGCAATACGAAGAATGGTCTGATCAATTTTTGCGATTCTGTCAAGATTCCATTTTTTAAGATGCTGTGAGTAGACACTATCAACTATTGCTTTCTTTTCGCTGACGCCATCAATCAAAATTTCAAAATAATCAAGTTCATTTTCTTTAATGTTCTGGTCATCAATAAATTGTTTTCTTTGTTCTTCAAAATCCTGTTTTTGAATCTCCATTTGATAAAGGAGTTTAAATGCCGATTCACGTGATTCTCTTCTACTCATCTTTTACACACGAACAATTCGTAAAAATTATATTGAATTGTTCACCCTTCCTTAATAAAAATTGCCTGATTGCTTTTATGTGATACAACAATAGATTAGTTATTGCAATATCAGCAATTTTTTCACAATCTGCAATACTCAGACTCTATTTTTATCTAAATCTACCTGGTGGGATTATTTTATCTAGTAACGCTTTAAGATCTTCTTTATTACTAAAATATTTTTTCCCAATATAATAACCGATTACTGTAAGTAAAATTACAAATAAAGTTTTCCAGAACCCAAAAAGAATTAATGATAGTCCGAGTATAAAACCTGCAGTACCACCAATAAATGCCGAATTATGAGATTGTAATTCTTCCAAAAATCGTTTCATTCCATCTCCTGTAGTAATAAATAAAAGATTACTGTCGCTCGACTTTAGTAGAAATCGCTTCGACACGACTTACTTTAATTGTTACTTTTAAAACCGGAATTCCGGTATATCTTTCTATGTCTTTTCTTATTCTTTCCTGAACCTTAGCCATCATTGCAGGAATTTCAACATCTGAGAAAATTACAGCAGTAAGTTCTACTCTTATTTTCCCTTCTTTTGCAGCAAACACCCTTGCTTTGGCCGTTTTAATTCCACATTGTGCTGTTTTTGCAGTGTTAAGTGCAATATTTTCAATTGCATCGACACCGATATCAATAAATCCAACATCATTTCTACGTATTCTTGTTTTATGCAATCTTCCGCTTTGTACACCATAAACCATAATAATCAAACTAAACAAGAAAAGGAATACAGCAAATGCAAAAACAACCCATCTTATACTTGATGAAACAATCATATCATATAATACAAAATAGATTGCTTCAAGCATTTTACGATTTATAACAATCATCATAAATATAACAGATATTACTGATAATAAGAATGCGTATAATATTAATGCAAACCGCACCATTCGATTCATCTTTATACCAACCCTTCCTGCATTAGAAAAATAATAAACTTAATATCATTCTATATCTTGACATATTGTACATCAATTCTTTTATATCATAACGTTTATTTTTTATAAATACCTAGCACCTTGTAATCTGTAAACAAATCATATACATTGAAAAATCGATACCCAACAGTGATTACAGTTCCTCCTGTGAAATAACGCCTTTAACATGAACATTTACCGCTTCAACTATAAGACCTGTAAATTTCTCAACATCATTCTTAACTCTTTCCTGAATAGACCATGCAACTTCTGGAATAACGTTTCCGTAATATAATATTGGGAAAACAGTAATTGTAACAAGGCCTTCCTTATTGTCGTTGAAATTAACTAAAATGCCTTTCCCTTCATGCTCTCCAACTAAAGATTCTTTAATATTTACAACGCTACTTGAATCCAGCCCAAAAACACCTGGTGTAGCAATCGCTGCTTCTACGGCATATTGAGCCACAAACCCTTGTGTCATTGCCCGCTCACCTTTAATCGTGTTTTCACTTGATCTATTAGGCATTATTCACCTCATAAAAAAACTGCTATTTAAGCGCGCTCCATATATTCACCGGTTCGAGTATCAACTTTAATTTTCTCACCTTGATTTACAAACAAAGGAACTCTTATGCTTGCTCCTGTTTCAACAACAGCTGTCTTTGTAGCATTCTGTGCTGTATCGCCTTTTACACCAGGCTCACAATCAGTAATTTCAAGAACAACAAATATTGGTGGTTCAACACCAAAAACTTCACCTTTGTATGTTAATATCTTACAAACCATTTCTTCTTTCAAAAATTTAAGAGCATCACCTAATGATTCTTTGGTGAATGGAACTTGATCAAATGTTGTTGTATCCATAAAATAGTATAAATCACCATCTTTATAAACAAAACTCATATCTCTACGCTCTAGTTGCGCTCTTTCAAATTTGTCATTTGGGTTAAAACTGCGCTCAACAACTCCGCCTGTCCTAACATTGCGATATTTTGTTCTTACAAATGCAGCACCTTTACCTGGCTTAACATGTTGAAATTCAACAACTTGAAAAACCTGAGAATCCATCTCAAACGTAACTCCATTTCTAAAATCCCCGGCCATTATCATATAGGTTTCCTCCAAAATTAATTTTTTACATTCATATTTTATTCTACAAAACGTTTTTTAGCAATAGGAACAAGCAGACTTAACCAATATTCTTACTTTTTTATTTTATAAATGAATTTCAGCATCTTTTCCAATGGTCTTTTTATTCTTACCTGCCTTGCTTCCATCAATGAAATTGGATCTACAAGTATTGTGAATATTTTTGCTCTGTTGCCTGCAAGAATATCTGTAAGAAGCTGATCTCCAATTATTAAGAGCTGAGATTTATTATACTCAGGATATAATAGCATCGCAAGTCTTATCCCTCTTCTTGAAGGTTTATGTGAATTAGGTAAGTAAGAAATCCCAAGCGATTCTGCAAATATTTTAGCTCTCTTCTTTACAGCATTAGATATTATTATGCAATCCATATTTTCTGCACGAATTCTTGTTATCTGGCTTATGGCATATTCATCTGCAATTTGGCTACCATGAATTGCCAATGTATTATCAATATCTAGTAAAACTAATTTGTAACCTTGTTCACTCAAATTTTTAAAATCAACATCTGCGAGTGAATTATGATATAAATTCGGAGAAATAAATGATTTACCAATTTTCATTTAAAACCTCATATAGCTTCTCCATATTATCAACTGTTGTATACGCTCCAACTTCCATAAGAGTTTTTGCTGTTACTGATGAAGTGAATCCGATAACTTTCATTCCTGCATCCTTTCCAGCGATTACACCACTTGTTGCGTCTTCTACGACAATGCAATTCACTGGATCAACATTGCATTTGTTCGCAGCAAAAAGATAAATTTGCGGGTCAGGCTTTTTTCTTACTACATTATTTCCAGTAATAACAGCATCAAAATCTTCTATATTCATGTTAAGAATATAAATATTCGCCATTACTTTAGGTAAATCTGCACTACTAACGATAGCAACTTTGATACCTTCTGAACGCAACTGAAAAATTAAATCTTTGGCGCCCTTCATTGGGGCAATATAATCTCTGGCTGATTTTATATATTCGTCATATATTTTTTGCTTCATTGAAGGAACGAATTCACCTTCATATTTATTAACAACTCCACCAATATATGAATCTTCTCCTGTCCCTATGAATGGCAAAAAATCTGATGGTTTCGCAGGAATATCATAATAAGTATTAAGAATATAAGATGAAATCTTTGATAAACCATTCTCCGAATCGACTAGAACCCCATCACAATCAAACAAAACCGCACGGTTCATTTATACCTCCTGAAACTAGATTAATATAAAATACTCATATTGTATTCATATTATGCACTATAATCATCATTTTTTCTATCTTAAATATACAAATATATTCATTTTACTTAACAAAATGATGTTTTTTCACGAATTTTGAATTATATTTAACCATATTTTCCAATTGTGTTGAAAATTTAAAGATATTCAAATATAATCGTATTGTTCTAACTATTCTTTAAATGCATATAATATAATTTGTGGGGGTTAAATATGAAGGTTTGTAAATTCGGAGGATCATCACTTGCTAGTGCTGATCAGATTAGAAAAGTCTGTGACATTATTCTCGACGATCCTTCAAGACGAGTTTTGGTTGTTTCTGCTCCGGGGAAAAGAAGTAATTCCGACACTAAAGTAACTGATTTATTGATAAGACTTGCATCAGTTATTATTGCTGGTAAGGATTATCAAAAAGAATTTTATGATGTTGTTGAACGATATAACTCAATCGCAATAGAGCTTAATCTTGATAGCAATACTATTGAAACAATTGAAAAAGATCTTAAACATATTGTTAGCATGGATAAATCTAACCCTGATAAGTTTATGGACTCACTTAAAGCTTCTGGTGAAGACAATTGTGCAAAGCTTGTTGCAGATTATCTTAATAGTATCGGGAAATGCGCTAAATATTTTAACCCCAAAGATGCCGGTATGATTTTGACTGAGGAATTTGGCAATGCTCAGATATTACCTGAGTCTTATGAGAAGCTTGCATTAATAAAAGAATATCCTGGAATAATTGTTTTCCCTGGGTTCTTTGGATATACAAAATCAGGTGAGGTTGTTACTTTTTCTCGTGGCGGATCTGATATAACAGGGTCTATACTTGCTGCAGCGCTTGATGTTGAAGTATATGAAAACTGGACCGATGTCGATGCTGTCTATGCTGTTAACCCCTCACTTGTTAAAAATCCTTACCCAATGAAAGAAATAACTTATGATGAAATGCGCGAACTTGCATATGCAGGATTTACTGTTTTACATGAAGAAGCCTTAAAGCCTGCATTTCAAAAATCTATCCCAGTTAATATAAGAAACACAAATAATCCGAGCGCAAAAGGAACTTTGATAGTAAAAAAAAGAAAAAATTTCGAAGGTATGGTAACTGGAATTGCTGGTGCAAAAGGATTTACAGCAATTAATATCAGCAAATATCTAATGAATCGCGAAGTTGGATTTGTTCTTAAGGTTCTTCAAATTCTTGCTGATGTAAATATACCTTTTGAACATATACCTTCTGGGATTGATTCCATATCTTTAGTAATCAAGCAATCAAACTTTCCTCAGGATAAGGAAGATATTGTTATTGAACGTTTTAAGAATGAAATTGGAATTGATAATATAAGTGTAAATAGAAACCTTGCAATTGTTATGATAGTTGGTGAAGCTATGGCTCACACTGTTGGCGTAACTGCACGTGCTGCTACATGTCTTAGCAAGGCTGGCGTTAACCTCGAAATAATTAATCAAGGCGCATCTGAAATCAGTGTTATATTTGGTGTTCGTGAAGAATATTGTAATTACGCAGTCAAAGAGTTATATAAGGAATTCTTCCTTCGATAAAATTTAACATTGTTTATAAATTAATAACAAGTCTATAGCGTTTACTCAGTATAACCAGATATTCTTGATTATATAAAGCAAGAATGCACTGTAACTACCCAAATTGATATTGTAGAAATAGTGATTTCTCAATTATTTCAATACAATAATTGATTTATAATACTTACTGAGTAAACGCGATAATCATTATTAATAATATTATATATATTTTAATAATATTTAATAATAAAAGATATTCTATTAAAAAATGAAGCTGTAGGATTATGATTTAAAATCAAATTCAACAGTTTCCTTTTTATTTTTATGTACGATATTTACTCAATTGCTCTACTTCTCTGCTTAAAATTCTCTATTTCAATTTTAGAGGTCTTGTAGTGTCATACACTGTTTTTACATCGAAAAACCTACTTAGATTCGTAAACCGTAAGGTAATTCCATTTACTGTAATTCTGTCCATATATAGATTTTTGCCACTATAATTAAAATATGCAGTAGGGCCGATTCCACATTGTATTAAAAATCCTTTTTCTATAAGATAGATGCCCTTTGGGTCCTTACTGCCAACAAAATTACCATTGGGAAACAGAAGTGTTTTCACTTTTCCTGTCAGTTCTCCTACCTGAGATAGCCATTTTGAAGTATCAGCTTTAACCTTGTCTATTGATGAATCTGTAAATGATATACTTCCGTAACTTGACGATGCAAATGTCCATCCTGTTTCTTTCAATCTTTTAATAATTAAGATAACTTTTTCTCTGTTAGCCTTAATTTCTTTTTCTGTTGTTAAAAATGGCACAAGTAAATTATCAATAAAAGCTTTGGTTCTGTCGTCAACCTGATCATCATTAATAACATAGCCAAAAATACATTCAAATCCAGTTAGCGAAATCGTACCTTTAGCTCCATCAAAAGAAAAATCCGGGTGTTTTACAACAAATTGGTCAAGGATTCCTATTAATTCCCCATTTTGATCAGTTGCATATTTTCCATCAGTTTTTTTATAAATCGAAGCTACATTGCCATTTTTATCCAAAACCAAATTTTCTGAATTGCCTGATTTTGATCTTCCAGCATAATAATTTAGCCCTTCCACAGATATTATAACCGGAATTTTACCCTCAGGGATAAAGACCCGTATCTTTTCACCGAAGGAATTAACAAGAATGTTAATATCTATTAATATATAATTATTTTTATATAATTGATCAATAATTCTTTTAAACTCATTTGTTGTTGTCATAAGATCCTGTGCATTTTTAGAATAGTTATCATTATCAAATGCTAATCCTGGTGTTGCAATTAAGGGTCTGAAAGACAAGTGTTCAATGGGTTTGAAATACTCAATAAGTTTTTTTGTTGTTTTATTCTCACACACGGATAGCTGTGTTTTTAGATATGTGTCATCTGGGAAAAAGATCTGCATCTGCTCTATCATTGATTTTGCTGAATAATACTTACTGGATGACATAATGACATCAATATCTTTTTGAATTGGTTTAAACATCTCATTTTTACACTGTATATACAGCTTGGTAAGATATGATTTAATAAAACCACTTTGCTTTTCTATTTCGTTTTTCATTTTAGATGCAGCAGGAATATAATTTTTAATTTTGTATTCATTACTTATTATTTTCATTGCAGGTGTAAATTTTTGAATATCATCAAGCTCTTTTTCGTAACGCTTTATTGTGTCTGAAACAGAATTTATCGTTTTAAGTTCATTAAATGTAAACACTACAGATTCTTTACTTTGCTTTCCTAGTAAATAATCCTCAAGATATGTAACAATCATATCTGAGAGTTTCCTACTCGAAAGTTCCTGAAAATTATTCATCAAGTTTATGTCATTCGATGTTAATCTCATTTTCTTGTCTTTAACATTGTTAAAAGGAGTTTCTATAAGTTTATTTACGTCTCCTTCCATTTTTAGCAAAATATTTTTGCTTTCTTGTAAATGAGTGTCAATAATTGGCTTTGTTAGTGCTTTTTCTTGAAGCCTTCGATAAATCTCTATCGCACTGTCATAGTCTTTCGTTTCGCATAACGCTACAAAAATTTTATAAGATTTTTCTAAAGAATAACTTTTATAAACATTGTACCCAAAAAAACCAGCTCCACATCCTATCCCAATAGCTAATACAAAAACTATAATTAACATAAACACACGTTTAATTGATTTTTTTCTAGAATCTGCTGACATAAATCTTTTGTCATTCAGAAATTGATATTTAGACATTCATCATCTCTCCTTGTATGAACTGCGAAATCATTCTACATTGATTGGTAAAGACATCTGCTTGTCTTGTATGGTTCCTTCTTTAACGTAATAGCCAACTGCAGGTATATTTTTGTTTCGATAATACTTTTCGTCAATAATCATTGATCCTGCTAATTTTTCGAATTTTGACATAGTACTCCCCTTTTTTGATAGCAGAACCTGAACACCTTGAGTTGTTCTAGTTGATTTTAGTGGAACAAGTGAGCTATTAAAAAGTAAAATCTTATTGATACTGCTATATGCAATGAAATCTTCATCCTGTGTTAAATAAAACATCGAAACTACTGGCGAATGTCCACTGAAGGCATTTATAAGTTTTTTGCGGTTTGTTTTTGTTTCATAGGTGTTTAATTCTATTTTTGCAACTTTACCATTACGGAATCCAAGAAGCAAGTTGCCATCATATAATGTGGTGATATGCATGAAAATGACTTTTTCGCCTTCAGCCATCGATAATAGATTCATAAGATATTCCCCTAGGTCCGAAGGCTTGTGATCTTTAATTTCGTGCGCTCTAATTTTATAAACATTACACTGATCCGTAAAAAAGAGAACATCAGATTTGTTTGAGCCTTCAAGTTCAAGAATAATCTGGTCATCTTCTTTTGTTTTTAGTTCACCTGCACTTCTTAATGAAGTAAGTGCAATTTTCTTAACATAACCGTGTTCTGTCAAAAACAACTTAAGCCGGTAATCTTCAATCATTTGTGAGGAAGAAAATTCTTCGACATGTTCTTCCATAACTAAGGTCGTTCTTCTTGGTTTAGCGTATTTTTTAATAACACTTTTCAATGTATTAATTATTACTTCATCAACAAGTTCTGAACTCTCAAGAATTTTCCTTAACTTGTATATGTCTTCAAGTAATATTTTTATGTCAGATGTTCTTTCAATAATATACTGCCTGTTAAGGTTTCTGAGGCGTATGTCAGCAACATAATCCGCTTGTATTTCATCAATTGAGAAACCTAGCATCAAATTAGGAACGACATCCTCTGCTTGTTGTGTCTCGCGTATTATTTTTACGGCTTTATCAATATCAAGAAGAATTTTTTCAAGACCTTCAAGCAGGTGTAAACGCTCCTGTTTCTTCTGAAGATCAAAAGCAGTTTCTCTTCGCACACAAGACCTTCTCCAAGAAGACCACTCACCTAATATTTGCTTAATTCCAAGCACTCTTGGAGTTCCATTAATAAGTAAGTTAAAATTACAACTAAATGTTTTTTGCAGTTCTGTAAATCGAAATAACTTCTGCATTAATGCTTCTGGGTCAGCAGATTTCTTGTAATCAATTGTTATTTTAAAACCATCTTTGTCGGATTCATCTCTTATATCATTAATTTCTTTGATTTTATTTGCTTTTACAAGCTCAATAACTTCTTCGATAATTTTTTCGAGTGTTGACACATAAGGAATTTCATTAATTTCAATCAGGCTGTTTTTCTTGTCTATAGTATATTTTGCACGAAGTTTAACCGCTCCACGTCCTGTTTCGTAAATTTGTGACATTGCGTTTTTGCTGTAGATTATTTCAGCACCAGATTCAAAATCAGGAGCTGGGAGATAATCAATAGCATTGATAGATGGGTTCTTCAGATATGCTATTGTTGTGTTACATACTTCTTCGAGATTAAAAGAGCAAATCTGACTTGCCATACCAACTGCTATTCCTTGATTAACATTTACTAATATACTAGGAAACGTCGCTGGAAAAAGAGTTGGTTCCTGAATTGTTCCATCATAGTTATCAACAAAATCAACTGAGTCTTTATCAAGTCCTCTGAATAATTCTTCGCATAAATCATCTAGTTTTACTTCAGTGTATCTTGAAGCAGCAAATGCCATATCTCTTGAATACTGCTTACCAAAGTTACCCTTTGAATCAATATACGGATGAAGCAAAGCTGAATTCCCACGGCTTAACCTGACCAATGTTTCATAAATTGCCATATCACCATGCGGATTAAGTTTCATCGTCTGTCCGACAACATTAGCAGATTTTGTGCGTTTGCCTGTTAGTAGACCCATTTTGTACATTGTATATAGTAATTTACGATGTGCAGGTTTAAACCCGTCAATTTCAGGAATTGCACGGGAAACTATTACACTCATTGCATATGGCATATAATTTTTTTCTAGTGTGTCAGTAATATATTGCTGAACAACAATTTTATTTTTATCTTCAACTCTTGTATTTCCAGTTAATTTGTCACTTGGTTTTTTATCAGTTGATGAATTTGTTTTTTTCATTAATCTGTTCTCCATCCGAATTCATAATGTTTGCTTTAATTAAATGTGCTTGCAAATCTAGATTATTATTAATCAACATCCATAACTTCCAGATAAAGGTGACCGAATTCTTCGATAAACGCTTTTCGCGCAAATATATTATCACCTAAAAGCATGTCGAACTTATCGGATGTTTTCTTTGCATCTTCTGGAATAACCTGTATAAGCCTTCTAGTTAAAGGATTCATGGTTGTAAGCCACATCATGTCGGGCTCATTTTCACCAAGCCCCTTGGATCTCTGAATTGAAATTTTTGCTCCTTTAAATGAATTAACAATATCCATTTTTTCTCTCTCGTTAAAAGCAAAGAAAGTCTCTTCAACATTTTTATTGCTTTTTTTAGTTGTTGCAGTAATTTCAAATAGAGGAGATTCAGCAATAAAAATCCTTCCTTCTTCAATTAATGTAGGAACAAGCCTGTATAACATTGTAAGAATAAGTGTTCTTATTTGATATCCGTCAACATCAGCATCAGTACATATTATAACTTTATTCCATCTTAAACTTGCAAAATCAAATGCCGAAAGATCTTTGTTATGCTTCGTTTGTATTTCAACTCCACATCCAAGAACTTTTACCAGATCAATAATTATTTCGTTTTTAAATATACTGTCATAATCTGCTTTCAGACAATTTAATATTTTACCTCTGACAGGAATAATTGCCTGAAACTGTGCATCACGACCCTGTTTACATGAGCCAAGAGCCGAGTCACCCTCAACTATGTAAAGTTCGCGCTCATCAATATTTTTTGTTCTGCAATCAACAAATTTCTTGACTTTGTTTGATAAATCAAGATTACCCATAAGTTTTTTCTTAATGTTAAGTCGCTGTTTTTCGGCACTTTCACGGCTTCTTTTGTTTGCAAGTATCTGATCAACCAGTTTATCCGCATCCATTTTGTTTTCGATGAAAAATATTTCTAACTTCTGTCGCAAAGAATCAGTCATGAAATCTTGAATGAATTTGTTGTTTATTGCTTTCTTCGTCTGATTTTCATAACTTGTTTGTGATGAAAATGAGCTGCTCACCAAAATTATACTGTCTTGAATATCGATAAAAGATATTTTGGATTCGTCAGATTTATACTTATTACGCAGTTTTATCTGTTTGTCAATTTCGGATGTAAATGCCTGTTTAACAGCTTTATCAGGAGAACCACCATGTTCAAGCCAACTTGAGTTATGAAAATATTCAAGATTATTTACTTCATTATTAAAGCATAAAGCTAACGAATATTTAACCTTGTATTCAGGCTTATCTTCTCTGTCCTTTCCTTTGCCAGCAGCATCAAAAAGAATAGGAATAGTGAACCCTTTACCGTCATCAAGTTCTTTAACATAACCAAGAACACCATCAGGGTAGTAAAATTCAATTTTTTCACTATCTTCTTCATTTTCAAACTTAAAATGAATTCCTGGATTAACAATCGCTTGCTGTTTGATGATCCTATGAAAATATTCTTTAGTGATTGATATGTCAGTAAAAACATTACGATCGGGTTTCCATTTCTGAATTGTCCCAGTTCTCTTGTATCTTGTTTGTTCCTTTTTTAATTCGCCAACAATATTGCCCTTCTCGAAATGCAGTTCATATCGAAAACCATCTCGCAAAACAACAACATCGAAATATTCAGAAGCATATTGAGTTGCGCACGCTCCAAGACCGTTAAGCCCAAGACTGAATTCATAATTTTCGCCAGAAATATTATTATATTTACCACCAGCATACAACTCACAATAAACAAGTTCCCAGTTGTAGCGATTTTCTTTCGAGTTAAAGTCAACAGGTATACCTCTTCCGAAATCCTCGACCTGAAGAGAGTGATCACGAAATCTCTTGATTTCTATTACATCACCATGTCCTTCTCTTGCTTCATCAATAGAATTTGATAAAATTTCAAAAAAGGAGTGCTCACAGCCTTCAAGTCCATCCGAACCAAAAATAACACTTGGTCTTAATCTTACTCTTTCTGCCCCTTTTAATGAGGAAATACTCTCATTGCCATACTCTTTAGATTTTGCCATCCATTTACCCCCATTATTTAAAAGCAGCTTACTTTGCCTTATAATATCATGTTTCAATTAATTTATAATTAAATATTTTTACAACTTAAAAATATTTTGCTATTCGTTTCTTTACATTTTATATTTCTAAATTCCATATTTTTTATTAGAAGATTTATAATTCTAATTTCTAATTTCTATATTTCTAATTTTAAAATTCCATATTTCTTATTCATATTTCTTATTTTTAGATATTATATTTTTATCAATAAAATACATTTCGGCTACTATTATATCATTAAGAATAATTTTTTCAAATTCATATAAGAAAATATCACTATTTGTGAAATTTATCAACTACCCAAATCAAATTTTATTATAATTTTAAAAATGGCTATCGTATTAACTCAGTAAAGGTTGAAAAACTCCATAGAATCATACTAAAATTAAACAATTACAAATCGAACTGTTGAAAAATTAATAGAAGCCACTTTCCTTAAAAGTATTTTGTAAGAAACA